>DASPSV010000269.1:0-5290 GCA_035623755.1 Gemmatimonadales bacterium | reverse complement strand
ATCACGCCGTGGGCGCCGTTCCCTACACCCCACACCCTACACCCCACACCCTGCCTCATATCCCTCCAAACCACGGATACCCCTGGTCCTCCCAGTACCCGCCGGGTCTCGTATCGGTGAACTCCACCGCGACCAGGTACTTGGTGTTCTTGTAGCCCAGCTTGGTGGGCGAGTAGAGCCGGAGCGGCGCACCGTGGTCGGGCATCAGCGGCCGGTCGTTGTAGGCGTACGCGAGGATCGTCTGCGGGTGCATCGCCGACGCCAGGTCCCACCCGTTGCTGTAGCCGGCGTCGAACGAGCGGAACATCACGTACCGGGCCGCGGGCAGCGGCTCCACCACGTCGGCGATCGCGCGGAACGGCGCGCCCGCCCAGGTCGCGATCGCCGTCCATCCTTCGACGCAGTGGTGCTTCACGGTGTACGAGAGCCGCGGCATCGCCTGGAGGCGCTCGAGGGTGAGGCTCACGGGCTTGCGCACCATGCCGCCCACCCGGAGCTGCCACGCCGACGGATCGGACAGCACCGGGATCGCGTCGCTGACGTAGTACGCCGGGAACTCGGCGTCCGCCGTGCGCCGCGCGAGCGGATACTCGCGGGCGAGCCGGGACGACGAGAACAGCCGCGCGCTCAGCCAGTCGTTGACGCCCGACCAGCCCCTGAGCCCCGGCGCGATGGTCCGCCCGCCGTCCCACCCGCACGCCGCGCCCAGCGCCGACGCGCCCGCGGCGGCCGCACCGAGGAGGAACCGCCGGCGATCCAGCTCAGTCATGGCTCGGGAACCTCCCGCGGTACCAGCCGGTGATCATCGCACGGAGCGACGCCGGATCCACCGCGAACACCAGCACCACGTGCACGACGATGAAGGCGACGAACAGCCACACCGCGACGAAGTGCCAGTAGCGCGCCAGCTCGTAGCCGCCGAACAGGGCGGTCAGCCACCACAGCTGCACCGGCTTCCACAGCGACAGCCCCGTCATGACCGACAGCACTCCGAGCAGGACGATGAACGTGTACGCGCTCTTCTGCAGCGCGTTGTGCTTGCCCTGCGGCGGGTGCTCGCGCCGGAGATGCAGGTAGTACTTCTGCATCTCGATCGCGGGGCCCACGTCGCGGGGCCGGAACAGCAGCGGCCGCCACTCGCCCGACGCCAGCAGGTAGCCGAGGTACAGCAGCCCGTTCAGCACCAGCGGCCACATCAGGAAGAAGTGCCAGTTGAGCCCGCCCGCGAGCCACCCGCCGAGCCGCGCCCAGCGCGGCACCGGGTGCATGTCCAGCGGGTTGGGCAGCGGGATCCGGGAGCCGCGGATGCCGAAGCGCTCGTACGCGTTGTAGATCTGGAGTCCGCTCGCGACCATCCCGATCAGCACGACGGTGTTGACCCAGTGCGTGAGCCGCACGATCCAGTGGTGTCGCCGCACCGCGGCCGGCGCGACCGCCGGCGCGACCGCCGCCGGCGCCTCCGCCACCGCAACGCTTGCGATCGCCGGCTCGGGCTCCGGCGCCGGCACGGTCGCCTCCGCCGCGGCGGGCGCGGGCGCTGCCGGAGCCTGGCCCGCCTCGCCGACGGGCTCGGGCTGCGCGTCCGGGCCGGCCTGCGGAGACGCCGGCGACGCGGCGGGCAGCGCGTCCGGGTGCGGCGCCGGCTCGCCCTCGGCCGGGTTCTTCGTCTGCTCGATCATGGGATTCCCGGGTAGATAAGGTCACCGCTCCGCCGTTTCAAGGGCGGCGCCGCTTGCGGTCCTCCGGCGCCGGCGCGAACATCTTCCGAGCCGTTCGTCCCGGCGTCCCGCAGCAGGGAGAGCACCGATCTCCGGCCCGTTCGCGCTCGTTCCCGCCCTGGCTTCGCCCGCAGGCGCCCTCGTCGCCGGCGGCCCCTCCGTCGCGCCGGTGCTGCTCGCGCTGGCGGCCATCCTGGCCGGCGCCAAGCTCGGCGGCGACGTCGCCGTGCGCCTCCGGCAGCCGGCCGTCCTCGGCGAGCTGGTCGTGGGCGTGATCCTCGGCAACCTGGATCTCGTCGGCGTCGGCTGGTTCCGCGCGCTGACCACGGACGCGTCGCTCGGCATCCTCGCCGAGATCGGCGTGCTGATCCTCCTGTTCGAGGTGGGGCTCGAGTCGACGGTGCGCGAGATGCTCAAGGTCGGCGCGGTCGCGACGCTGGTGGCCGTCCTCGGCGTCGTGGCCCCGTTCGCGCTCGGGTGGGGCGTCGGCGCGCTGCTGCTGCCCGACCACAGCGCCTACTCGCACGCGTTCCTCGGCGCGACCCTCACCGCCACCAGCGTCGGCATCACGGCGCGGGTGCTCAAGGACCTCGGCAAGACGCGGCTGGGCGAGGCCCGGATCATCCTCGGCGCCGCGGTGGTGGACGACGTGCTGGGGCTGGTGATCCTCGCCGTGGTCGCGGGCGTCATCGAGGCCGCGAACCTGGGCACCACGATGTCGTACGGCGCCGCGGCGCTGGTCGTCGTCAAGGCCGGCGTCTTCCTCGCCGGCGCGCTGGCGCTGGGCGTCGCCCTCTCGCCGCGGCTGTTCGGCCTCGCCGCGCGCCTGCGCGCGCCCGGCGTGCTGCTGGCCACCGCGCTGGTGTTCTGCTTCGTCGTGGCGTGGCTCGCCTCCGCGGTCGGCCTCGCGCCCATCGTCGGAGCCTACGCGGCGGGCCTGATCCTCGAGGACGTGCACTGGAAGGCGTTCACGGGCCGCGGCGAGCGCAGCGTGTCGGAGCTGGTGCAGCCGGTGGCGTCCTTCCTGGTGCCGGTGTTCTTCGTGCTGATGGGGATGCGGGTGCGGCTCGACGCGTTCGTGCACCCGGCCGGCCTCGCGCTCGCGGGGCTGCTGACGCTGGCGGCCATCGTCGGCAAGCAGGCGTGCGCGCTCGGCGCGGTCGGGCGCCGCATGGACCGCCTGTCGGTGGGCATCGGGATGATCCCCCGCGGCGAGGTGGGTCTGATCTTCGCCAGCATCGGGCTCGGCCTCACGCTGCACGGCGAGCGCATCGTGGACGAGGCGATCTACACCGCCGTCGTCATGATGGTGATCGTCACGACCCTGGTGACGCCGCCGGCGCTCAAGTGGAGCCTGGAGCGCGGCGCCCGCGCGCGCGGGACGGGCGAGACCTAGCGGCGCCCGGCGCTAGCGCTTCAGCGCGACGACGAGGTCGGCGACGTTGGCGCCCGTGGCGCCGGTGAGCAGCCGGTCCCCGGTGCGCTCGAAGAAGGCGCCGGAGTCGTTGTCCGCCAGGCACGCGTCGGGGTCGAGGCCGTGCAGCGCCGCCTTCTCCCGCGCGGGCACGTCGGCCAGGGCGCCGGCCGCGTCCCCGTTGTCGCGCCCGTCGCTCGCCAGCGCCAGGACGATCTCCCCCGCCCCGACGCGCCGCAGCGCCGACAGCGCGACCTCCTGGTTCCGGCCGCCCGTGCCCCGGCCGCGCACGGTGACCGTGGTCTCGCCGCCGTAGAGCCGCGCGGTTCCGGGGGGCGACGCCCGCAGCTCGCGCACCACGCGTCCCCCCGCCTCGCGCGCCTCGCCGTCGAGCGTCGCCGTCACCACCGTCGCCGCATAGCCGAGCGCTCCGGCGCGGCCGGCCATCGCCCCCAGGGCGACCTCGTTCGAGACCGCGAGGTGCACGAGGGCACCGTCGAACAGCGCGCGCGCCTTCGGCGTTTCGACGAGCACGAGGCCCGGCGCGGCGTCCGGACCGATGCCGTAGTGCGCGAGGACCCGCGCGGCGTCCTCGACCGTCGTGGCGTCCGGAAGGGTCGGCCCCGACGCGACCCAGTCGAGCGGCGCGCCGGGGACGTCCGAGAACACCAGCGACACGACGCGCGCCGGAAACGCCCGGGCCGCCAGCTGCCCGCCGCGCGCGAGCGAGGTGTGCTTGCGGATGGTGTTGATCTCGCGGATCGACGCGCCCGCGCGGAGGAGTGCGGCGACGGCCGCGCTCTCCGCATCGGGCGACGCCCCCTCCGGAGGGAGGCACAGCAGCGTCGAGCCGCCGCCGGAGACGACGCACAGCACGAGGTCGCGCGCGGTCGCCGCGCCCACCAGCTCCACGATCGCCCGCGACGCCGCCACGTTGCACGCCGACGGCAGCGGGTGCGTGCCGCGCAGGGACACGACCGGACCGAGGTCGGCCGCGGCCGCGCCGTCCACGTCCAGGGCGATTCCGCCGTCCAGCCGGCCGCCGAGAACCTCGCGCAGGGCCGCGGCCGCCGCCGTGGCGCACTTGCCGACGGCCACCAGCAGCAGCCGGCCCCCGGGCTCCAGCGCGACGGCGGTGCCGCCGACCGTGAGCCGCCGGCCCTCGAGGCGCACCGCGCGCCGCACCGCGGCCGCGGTGTCGATCGCCTCGAGGCCGGCCTCCGCGACCGCGAGCGCGTCGGCGCGCAGCGCGCTCGTCGCCAGCGCGGCGCGGTTCGCGATCCCCCGACCGGTCAGTGGATGCCGCGGGTCACGACGAAGTCGTCGCGGCGGTTCCTCGACCAGGCCGCCTCGTCGTGGCCGCTGTCGAGCGGGCGCTCCTTGCCGTAGGAGATGATCGTGACCCGGCTCTCGGCGATGCCGTGCGCCGTCAGCCACCGCTTGGCCGCAGCCGCGCGGCGCTCGCCGAGGGCCATGTTGTACTCGTCGGAGCCGCGCTCGTCGCAGTTGCCGGCGATCTGCACGACCAGCTGCGGGTGCGCCTGCAGGATGGAGAGCTTCTGCTGCAGCAGCGACACCTCGCCCGAGAGCAGGTCCGCCTTGTTGTAGTCGAAGTGAACCCGCTCCGCCATCGCCGCCGCGTCCGCCATGTCGAGGCCGGTGTTGGTCACGTCCTTGGCCGAGTCCACCGTCTCGCGCATCACGGCCTCGCGCACCGAGTCGGCGTGCGACATCGCCTTCTGCGCCCGCGCGATCGAGTCCGCCCGCGCCATCGCCAGCATCGAATCCCGGTGCATCTGCGCCAGCCGCGCCGAATCGGCATTGGGCATCGGCGGCGCCGCCGCCACCGGCTGGGGATTCCGGCTGCACGCCGCGGCCAGCGCCAGCGCCGCCACGGCCAGGGTTCCGCCAGTGAGCTTCATCCTACCGCCTCCGCTTGTGGGTTGACTTGGTTCTCGTTGTACCCCGCGCGCGGCCCGAGTGCCGCGCGCCGCCGCCGCCCTCGTCCTCGAACAGCATCAGGGGCTCCAGCCCCGCCACGCCCAGCTCGGCCGTGAACCGCTCGAACAGGCCGGCGAACCGGGCCAGCTGCGCGGGCGGGAACCGCCGCAGGGCCGCCAGCATGCGGTTCTGCGCCGAGTCGGGGGCGCGCTCGAGC
>DASPSV010000268.1:0-3663 GCA_035623755.1 Gemmatimonadales bacterium | reverse complement strand
GACCTTGCGCCGGCGGATGTCGGATGCGAGCTGCTTCGCGCTGCGGAAGTGCAGTTCGGTCATGGAGCCCTCCGGAATCACGGCTCGAGAGAGTACGACACGCTGACGGACGCCTGGATCTCCTGCTCGCCGGGCGCCACCGGCACCGCGGCCGACATCATCGCTCGCGCCGCGATCTCGGGGCGCGGCACCGCCGCGCCGGCCTCCTGCACGGAGAGCACGCGCCCGACCTTCAGGGACGCCGCGGCGGCGTAGATCTCGGCCCGGCGGCGCGCGTCGGCCATCGCGCGCTTGCGCGCCTCGTCGAGCAGCGGCGCGGGGTCCGCCAGGCCGAAGCGGATGCCGTGCACGGAGTTGGCGCCTTCCGCGACCTGCTGGTCCAGCACGCGGCCGAGCCGGCTCAGGTCGCGCACGGTGACCCGCACCTGGTTGCTAACCTCGTAGCCCACGATCGCGGGCGTGCGGGACTCGTCCTTCGTCACCCGGCGCACCGGCGACACGCTGACGCTCGTGGTCTGCACGTCGCGCGCGGCCACTCCAAGCGCGGTCAGCGACTGCAGCAGCTTCTCCATCGCCTGGTTGTTGGCGGCCAGGGCCTGCGCCGCGGACGGGGCCTGCGTGGTCACGCCAGTCGTGATCTCGGCCATGTCGGGTGGCGCGCTGACGCTGCCCGTGCCGGAGACGGTGACGGTGGCGGGCCGCCGCGGCGCGCCCTCGGGGCCGGTGACCGGCGCGCAGGCCGCGCCGGTCAGCGCGGCGGCCAGCACCGCGGCGAGCCCGGCCCGTCCGCCGCGGCCGCTCACAGCGAGCCCATCATGAAGAGGTCCAGCTCCTCGTCCTTCGCGCGCAGCCGCGTGATCAGGAAGCGCAGGAGGTTGAGGTAGATCACCTTGCCCACCCGCGCGTCGCCCTCCGCGATGCTGCGGAACTCCTCGCGCGACAGGAAGAAGAGCTTGGCGCCGGAGCTGGCCCGCGCGGCGGCGGACGTGGAGTGCTCGTCGATCAGCGAGTACTCGCCCAGGCAGCGGCCGGGGCCCAGCGTGTTGAGATGCACCTCCGTCGGCCGGCGCGGACGGCCGGCGGCGCCGTCCGGCAAGAAGATCTCCACTAGGCCCTCCAGGACCACGTAGAGCCCGGGGCCGCGCATGCCCTCGGAGAGCACCAGCTCACCGGGCGCGGCCTCGACCAGGAGCCCGCGCGCGATGATGTGATCGAGCGCGGCGGGCGGCAGGTGCTCGAACACCACGGATCCGCCGAGTATGTGCCGGTAGCCGTCCTTCGTCAGCTCCATGGGGGGCCCATTCTGGCACAGAACGGGCGGGCGCGCAGTGCAGCGGCGGCGGTGAGACATCTCGCGCGGGCCACGCGGACGGAGAGCTGTGTTACGGTACGCGCCGTGAGCGAGACGCTCGCCGGCCGCACCGTCGTGACACTCGGCACCGCCACGCCCGGCGGCGGCTTCCCGGTCTACGGTCAGGCGGTAGCCGACACGATCAATGAAGTGGACCCGACGCTCGACGTCCGCCCGCGCAACACGAAGGGCAGCACCGAGAACGTGCCGCTGCTGGAGTCGGGCGCGCTCGACCTGGGGCTCGTGCAGGGCGAGGTCGCGCACGAGACGCTCGGGGGCATCGGCCGCCCGCCCGCCGACCTGCGCATCCTGGCCGCGATGTATTCGACGCCCGGGATGTTCGTGGTGCGCGCCGACTCGCCCTACCGGCGCATCGAGGACCTGAAGGGGTGTCCCGTCGCCTTCGGCGCGCGGGGCTCGGGGCTCATCATCCTCGCCCGCTACGTGCTCGACGGGCTCGGCCTCGATCGCGACCGCGACTTCCAGCCGGTCTTCCTCGACGCAGCCGGCGACGGCCCGACGATGGTGATGGACGGTCGCGTGGCCGCGCTGTGGGGCGGGGGCATCGGCTGGCCGGCCTTCACCGCGGTCGCACGCACGCCCGCGGGCGGGCGCTTCCTGGTGCCCGATCTGGACGGCATCCACCGCATCGTCTCGAAGCACCCGTTCCTGCAACTGATGCCGGTGCCCGCCAGCTCCTTCCCGGGCCAGACCAGCGAGCTGGTCTCGGTCGGCTCGTGGAGCTTCATCATGACGCGCCCCACGCTCGGCGACGACGTGGGCTACCGCCTGGTGCGCGCGCTGCATCGCGGCGAGGCCTCGCTGGGCGGCCGCCTCGCGCAGGCGCGGGAGACCACCGCGGCCAACACCGCCGCCGCGGTCGGGCGCCGCGAGCTGCTCCACCCCGGCGTCCGCCGCTACCTCGCCGAGCTCGGCCTCTGAGACGGGGTCAGGTCTTGCATTACGACAATGTCGTAATGCAAGACCTGACCTCTATCTGATGTAGGGGCGGAGGTCGACGCGGCGGCCTTCGGTCGCGGAGAGGTAGGCGCCGTAGATGACCGCGGTGACGTCGCGGGCGAGGGGCCCGTCGGAGAGGGGCTCGCGGCCGAACGCCACGCACTCGACGAAATCCTGGATCTCCTGCGGGTAGCCGCTGGTCCACTCCTCGTCGGGCTGGGGAGCCGACCAGCCGGCCTTGGTCTCGATCTTCTCCACGATGTACTCGTCCCCGAACACCGACGGATCGGGCGCGTAGGCCTGCACCACGTCGTTGGGATTGATGTTGCAGAGCACCACCGCCTTGGCGCCGTAAATCGTCATCTGGTTGCGGATGCCCCCCAGCACCGTGTCCGCCGCGGTGATCTGGGCCACGGTGCCGTCGTCGAAGGTGATCAGCATGCTGCCCCAGTCCTCCACGTCAGCGCCCTCCACCGTGTTCAGGTAGCGCGGCGTGGCGGCCCGGAACGCGGCGGTGTCGACCAGATGCGCCACCTCCGCCACGACCGACACCGGTCGGACCGGCGCGCCCCGCAGCCGGCGCCCCTCGTCGATCTTCAGGTAGAGCGCGCCGCCCAGCGGGTGGCACGCCTTGCCGATCAGCGAGCCGCCACCGCCGGTCGCCCACCGCTTGTTGACCGGCGCGTGCGTGCCGGAGTGGCTCTCCTCGCCGATCATGCGGAGGATGGGCCCGCCGGAGGCGGCGAGGAGCCGGCGCGCCTTCTGGATCGGCGGCGCGTAGACCCAGTTCTCCGCGTAGCAGAGCCGTACATCTGCCGCGGCCGCCGCGGTCAGCACCTCGTCGGCGGTGGCGAGGGCGCGCGTGAGCATCTCCGAGCGCGGCGTGGCGGGCGGCCCGAAGAACCCGGTGAGTGGCTTCTCCACGATAACGTGCTTGCCGGCGCGCGCCGCCTCGATCGCCAGCGGCGAGTGCAGGTGCGACGGCGCGCAGAGATCGACCACGTCCACTGCCGGGTCGGCGAGCAGCGCGCGCACGTCGGGGGCCACCCGCGCGACCCCGAAGCGCTCCGCGTAGGCCCGCGCGCGCTCCGGGCGCGTCGCGGTGACGCACGCCAGCTCGACGTCGACGCCGCGCACGTGCCGGTACGCCTCGCCGTGGATGTGCGCGACGAAGCCCGCGCCCACGATGCCCACTCCTACCCGCGGTCGTGTCGCCATGCTCGCTCCCTCCCGGGCCCGGGCGCGCCGATCAGCGCGGCCGCAGCCGCCACCAGCCCAGCATGAACGCCACGCCGGCGAGCCCGATGCCGCCGTTGGTCATGAGCGCGCGCTGGACCCCCCATCGCTCCGAC
>DASPSV010000058.1:0-13220 GCA_035623755.1 Gemmatimonadales bacterium | reverse complement strand
CAGGGTGTGCGGCGTGACCCTCTTCGTGAGGCCGGCCGCGCGGGCCGACTTCCGGATGATACCCCACGCGCCGACGCGCGACAGCGGGCCGCCGCGGGCGTTGAGGAACAGCCGGCCGCGGCCCCCGCCCTTCTCCAGCCGGGGCCGGATCTCCCGCACCCACAGGGCGACCGCCCCGAGCGCGCGGCGGCCCACCGGCACCAGCCGCTCCTTGCTGCCCTTGCCGAACAGGCGCGCGAGGCCCTCGTCGAACAGCACGTCGGCGACGCCGATCCCCACCAGCTCCGACACCCGGGCGCCGGTCGCGTACGCGAACTCGAGCAGGGCGCGGTCGCGCCAGGCCAGCGGGTCGTCGGCGTGCGGGGCCGCCAGCAGCCGCTCGACCTCGGCCACGGTCAGGACGGCCGGGAGGGACCGCCACTTCTTGGGGGTCGCCAGCCGCTCCGTCGGGTCGCGCACCACGTGGCCCTCGGCGACCAGGAAACGGTAGTAGGTGCGCACGGCCGAGATGTGGCGGCGGATGCTGGTCGCCGCGAGCCCCAGGTCCTTCAGGTGGAAAACGAAGTCCCGCAGCTGCGGGGTCGTGGCGCGGTCGGGCGCGTCGACGCTGCGGGAGGCGAGAAACTGGATGAGGTGGCGCAGGTCACGCGCGTACGACGACACGGTGT
The DNA here is from genome assembly GCA_035623755.1 of Gemmatimonadales bacterium. Lineage (GTDB taxonomy): Bacteria > Gemmatimonadota > Gemmatimonadetes > Gemmatimonadales > JACORV01 > Fen-1245. The sequence goes on along the minus strand of DASPSV010000058.1, from coordinate 12,552 downwards.
TACGTGACGACCCACGCTCCAGCGTCAGGTAGTCCGCGAACGACGCCAGCCGGAAGGCGGCGGGTGCGTCGTCAGGGCTGGACACGGGAACGGCGGCGGCGCCGGAGGAGGACGGCGACGACGAGGGCGGCGCTGACCGCGAGGGCCACGAGGCCGAGCCACCACCCCACCCTGCCGATCGCGCGCTCGACGCCGTCCCAGTTGCTGCCGAGGCGGTGGGCGAGCAGGACCAGGAAGCCGTACCAGATCCCCGAGGCCACCGCGACGGGCGCCAGGGCCCGGACGGCGCCCAGGCCCGCGATGCCGGCGAACGGCGGGACGACGGCGCGGTAGCCGGGGAGGAAGCGACTCACGAAGATGCCCCACACGTGGTGCCGCTGGTAGGCGCGCTCGATGGCCTGCATGGCGGCGGGCGACAGCAGGCGGCGCCCGGTCGGGGACTCCACGAAGCCCCGCCCCACGGTGCGGGCGACCCAGTACATGCCCACGGCGGACGCCACGTTGGGGATCCAGGTGGCGAGGAAGACGCCGAGCATCGTGACCGGCGCGCCCTCGCCGGCGAGAAACGCCCCCAGCGCCACGACCGTGTCGGCGGGCACCGGGGGGACGATGTTCTCGAGCGCAGCCAGCACCGCGATGACGCCGTACACGCCGGCCGGAGGCAGGCCGGCGAGCCAGACGATCAGGTGATCGATCAGCCGGTCGCCGCCGACTCGACGGTCGCCACCGCCACGGCCGCGACGCCTTCGCCGCGGCCGAGCCAGCCCATGCCCTCGTTGGTCTTGGCCTTGATGCTCACCCGGCTCTGGTCCACGCCGAGCGCCTTGGCCGTCGCGGCCCGCATCGCGCCGATCAGGTGGCCGATCTTGGGCCGGTCCGCCACGACCGTGATGTCCGCCTGCCCCACCGCGAAGCCGGCCTCCTGGAGCTTCTCGACCACCCGGCGCAGCAGCCGCGAGGAGTCGGCCCCGCGCCACTGCGGGTCGTCGTCCGGGAAGTGCTGCCCGATGTCGCCGAGCGCGGCGGCGCCGAGCAGGGCGTCGATGAGGGCGTGGAGCGCCGCGTCGCCGTCCGAGTGGCCGACGAGCCCGTGGGTGTGGGGCACGGTGACGCCGGCGAGCCGGAGCGGGCGGCCGGCGGCGTAGCGGTGCGAATCGTAGCCGATGCCGACACGTGTGTTCATGCGCGCAGGATCCGGATGGCGAGGTGGGCCGCGTTCTTGGCGTTGTCGATCCCGACGGTGCCGACGGGCACGCCGCCGGGCAGCTGCACCATGGCGTACAGCGCGTCCTGGCCCCTGAGCGGGCCCACGTCGAAGGGCACGCCCACCACGGGCAGGTCGGTCTGGGAGGCCGCGAAGCCGGGGAGCGCGGCCGCGAGGCCGGCGCCGCAGATCAGCACCCGGTAACCCGCGGCGCGCGCGCCCTTGACGAGGGCGGCGGTCTTCTCGGGGTCGCGGTGGGCGGAGGAGACGACGAAGTCGTAGCCGACCTTGGCGTCGTCCAGCACCCGGAAGGCGGGCTCGATCTTGGGCCGGTCCGACTCCGAACCGACCACGATGAGGACCGGGCGGGCGGTGGCGCTCACGCCGCGGCACCGACCAGGCTGTAGTCCTGGCGCCGCCGCACCGGCGTGAAGCCGGCCCCGCGGATCAGGTACTCCATCTCCTCGGCCGTGGTGCGGAACGTGGTGCCCGCGGCCGAGACCACGCTCTCCTCCATCATCAGCGAGCCGAAGTCGTTGGCGCCGAAGCGCAGCGCGACCTGGCCGATCTTCATCCCCATGGTCACCCACGACACCTGGAGGTTGTCGAAGTTGTCGAGCGCCAGGCGGGCGATCGCGAGGGTGCGCAGGTAGGTCACGGCGTCGGTGCGCGGCGTGCCCTCCATCTCGCTGTGCTCGGGCTGCAGCGGCCAGCAGATGAAGGCGGTGAAGCCGCCGGTCCGGGCCTGCTGCTCCCGCAGCCGCATCAGGTGCTCGATCCGCTCGGCGTGGGTCTCGCCGATGCCGTACATCATCGTGCTGGTGGTGCGCATCCCGTGCCGGTGCGCCGAATCCATCACCTCGAGCCACTCGTCGGTCAGGGCCTTCTTGCCGGCCACCAGCTTGCGCACCCGGTCCACCAGGATCTCGCCGCCCCCGCCGGGGATCGAGTCGAGCCCGGCGGCCTGGAGGGCCTCGACCACCTGGTCCACGGTCATCCGGAACCGCCGGGCGAAGAACTGCACCTCGGAGGGCGAGAAGCCGTGCACGTGGATCGGGTGGTGCGCCTTGATGTGGCGCAGCAGGTCCAGGTACCACTCGAAGGGGATGTACGGGTTGTGCCCGCCCTGCATCAGGATCTGGACCGCGCCGATGGCCTTCGCCTCGTCGATCTTGCGGCCGATCTCCTCGAAGGAGAGCACGTACCCTTCCGCGTGCTTGGGGCGCCGGTAGAACGCGCAGAACTTGCAGTCCGCCACGCACACGTTGGTGTAGTTGATGTTGCGGTCGACGATGTAGGTCACGCGGCCGTCGGGGTGGCGGCGCTTGCGCTCGGCGTCGGCGAGCGCGGCCAGCTCCAGCAGCGGCGCGCGGTCGTAGAGGTCGAGCAGCTCGGCGGCCTCGGACACGGTCAGGCGGCCCCGAGGAAGCTCAGCGTCCCGTCCGGCACGACGCCGCGCGCGGCGAGGCGGCGCAGGAAGTCGGAGAGCCCCGCCAGGTGGCGGTACGAGAGGCCGTAGTCCAGTCCGCCGAGGTACTCGCGGCAACGGTCCCGCGCGACACCGGTCGCGGCCGCGGCGTCCGCGGCCAGCGCGTCGAGGTTCGCCAGCCCCCACTTGCGGCTCGCCAGGAGCGCGCGGTGCACCTCGCGCACGGCGGCGCCGTGCACGGCGCGCCGGGCCGCCCACACGGCGAACACGAACGGCAGGCCGGTCCAGGCCTTCCACGCCTCGCCGAGGTCCACCACGTGCGGGTAGACGCCCGCGGCCCCGAGGAGCAGGGCCCCGTCGCCGATCACCAGCACCGCGTCGTGCGGCACCGACGCCAGGCGCGCGAGGTCGGCGCGCTCGGCCGGCGCCGGCGCCGTGGCGAAGCGCACGCCCCAGCGGTCCCGCGCCAGCAGGTCGAGCAGCTGCACCGAGGTGCGCGAGGCCGTGGACACCAGTACCCGCGCCCCGTCCAGGTCGGCGGGCGCGCGGCGGCTGAACAGCAGCACGCTCCGGACCGGCCCGTCGGAGCTGATGGCGAGATCGGGCAGCAGCTCGTACTCGCCGGGGCGCTGGGCGTAGGCGACGGCCGAGATCACGCTGACGTCGAGGCGGCCGTCCGCCAGGCGGTCGTTCAGCTCCGCGGGCGTGCCGGTCACCAGCGTGGCGGGCGGCGCCACCACGCCGCGGTCCATCGCCCCGTAGACCGGGAAGCAGTTCACGTAGCCGATCCGGCCGAGGCGCATCATCCGTCGAACGTCCGCACGGTCTCGTACAGGGAGTTGCGCTCCACCGGTACCTTGCCGGCGCCGCGTATCAGCGCCACCAGGTCGTCGTAGCCCAGCTCCATCGGCGTCCGCGCGCCGGCCTCGTGGTAGACGCGCTCGTAGACCACGGTGCCCTCGACGTCGTCGCAGCCGAAGTCCAGCGCGACCTGGGAGACGAACGGCGAGACCATCGGCCAGTGCGTCTTGACGTGGGGGACGTTGTCGAGCACCAGCCGGCCGACGGCGACGTTCATCAGGTCGTCGAGGCCCATCGTCGGCCGCCCGGTCCAGCCCATCTCCTCGCCGAGCGCGTTGTGGTCCGGGTGGTAGGCCAGCGGGATGTAGGTCAGGAAGCCGCCCGTCTCGTCCTGCAGGCCGCGCAGGATCAGCAGGTGCTCGGCGCGGTCGCGCAGGGTCTCGACGTGCCCGTAGAGCATGGTGCAGTTGGACGGGATGCCGAGCGCGTGCGCCTGCCGGTGCACCTCCAGCCAGTCCTCGCCGGCGAGCTTGCGGTCGGCGATGGTCATGCGCACCGCGCGGCCGAACACCTCGGCGCCGCCGCCGGGCAGGCTGGTGAGTCCGGCCGCCTGGAGCTGGAGCAGCACCTCGCGGAAGGAGCACCGCTCGATGCGCGCCAGGTGCGCGATCTCGACGGCCGTGAGGGCCTTCACGTGGACCCCCGGGTACGCGGCGCGCAGCGCCCGGATCATGTCCGTGTAGTAGCTCAGCCGGAGCTTGGGGTGCAGCCCGCCGACGATGTGGAACTCCCGGGTCGGCGCGCTCTTGGCGCGGGCGGCCTCGGCCAGCACCTCCTCCAGCGTGCGGGTGTAGGCCCCCTCCTCCTTCGGCGTGCGCGCGAACGAGCAGAACACGCAGGTGTTCCGCAGCACGCACACGTTGGTGGGGTTGATGTGCTGGTTGGCGGAGAAGAAGACCCGCCGGCCGTTCCGGGCCAGGTTGGCCGCGTCGGCGAGCGCGCCGACGGCGATCAGGTCCCGGCTCTCGAACAGGGCCACCGCGTCGTCGGCCCCGAGCCGCTCGCCCGCCGCCAGCTTGTCGGCGACGGTGCGCAGCGCGGCATCGTGGAGGGCGGGCGGCTCGCCCACCGTGGTCGTCATCGCTCGATCCGAGCTACGCCGCGAATCGCTTCACCACCAGCGAGACGTTGTGGCCGCCAAAGCCGAACGAGTTGGACATGGCCACGTCCACCCGCCGCTCGACGGCGTGGTTGGGCGCGCAGTCCAGGTCGCACTCGGGGTCGGGGGTCACGTAGTTGATCGTGGGGGGAATCACGCCGCGGTCGATCACCAGGGTGCAGATCGCGAACTCCAGGCCGCCCGCCGCCCCGAGCAGGTGCCCGGTCATGGACTTCGTGGAGCCGAACACCAGCTTCCTGGCGGCCGGCCCGAACACCGCCTTGAGGGCCTGCGTCTCCGCGACGTCGCCGGCCGGGGTCGAGGTCCCGTGCGCGTTCACGTACGCGATCCGGTCCACCGGCACGCAGGCGTCCGCCAGCGCGGCGCGCATCGCCTGCTGGGCGCCCCGCCCCTCCGGCGCCGGCTGCGTGATGTGGTAGGCGTCCGCGCTCATCCCGAAGCCCGCCACCTCGCCCAGGATCTTCGCGCCCCGCGCCGTGGCGTGCTCCAGGCTCTCCAGCACCACGACGCCCGACCCGTCGCCGAGCACGAACCCGTCCCGCGTCAGGTCGAACGGGCGCGACGCGTGCGCGGGATCGTCGTTGCGCGGCGAGAGGGCCTTCATGTTCGCGAAGCCCGCGATCGCGAGCGGGGTGATCGCCGCCTCCGCGCCCCCGGCGATCATCGCGTCGGCGTCGCCGCGCTGGATGGTGCGGTACGCCTCGCCGATCGCGTGCGCCGACGACGCACAGGCGGACACGGTGCAGAAGTTGGGCCCCGTCACGCCGTAGCGCATCGCCACCAGGCCCGACGCCATGTCGGGAATGAACATCGGCACGAAGAACGGCGAGACGCGGCCCGGGCCCTTCTCGAGGAAGACGCGGCACTGCTCCTCGAACGTCTGGATGCCCCCGATGCCGCTGCCGATCAGGACGCCCGTCCGCTCCGCCGCCGGGAAGCCGTCCGCCAGCCCCGCGGCCGTCACCGCCTGCGCGGCGGCGGCCATCGCGTACTGGGCGTACGGGTCCATCCGCTTGGCCTCCTTGCGGTCCATCCAGGCCAGCGGATCGAACCCCTTCACCTCGCACCCGAAGGTGACGTCCATCGGCGTGGGGTCGAAACGCTGAATGCGCGCTGCCCCGGACTTTCCGGCGACCAGCGCGCTCCAGGTGTCCTCGACCGTGTTGCCGACGGGCGTCACCAGCCCCAGGCCGGTGACGACGACCCGACGCTCCACTACTTCGCGCCCATCCGCTGATGCAGGTAGTTCAGCGCGTCCCCGACCGTCCGGAGCTTCTCCGCCTCCTCGTCGGGGATGTCGAGGTCGAACTCCTTCTCGAAGGCCATCACGAGCTCGACGGTGTCGAGGCTGTCGGCGCCGAGATCCTCCATGAAGCTCGCCTCGGCGGTGAGCTTCTCCCGCTCGACCCCCAGCTCCTCGGCAATGATGTCCTTCACTCGCGATTCCAGATTCGCCATGTCGGCCATGAGAGGTGCGTCCTCCAAAAGGTGAAACCGCTACATCACCATCCCGCCGTCGACCACGAGAACTTGGCCCGTAATGTACGATGCGGCATCGGACGCGAGGAAGGCCACGGCGGCCGCCACGTCGTCCGGCGTCCCGAGCCGGCCCAGGGCGATCTGCGCGCTCAGCGCCTCGCGGGCCTGGGCCGTGAGCCCCGCGGTCATGTCGGTCTCGATGAAGCCGGGAGCCACGGCGTTCACGCGGATGTTGCGCGACGCCAGCTCCTTGGCCAGGCTCTTGGTCAGCCCGATCAGGCCGGCCTTCGAGGCGGCGTAGTTCGCCTGCCCCTTGTTGCCCACCACGCCCACCACGCTCGCGATGTTGATGATCCGGCCCGAGCGCCGGTGCATCATGCCCCGCGTGACCGCCTTGGTGCAGAGGTACGCGCCCTTGAGGTTCACCGCCATCACGGTGTCCCACTGCTCCTCGGACATCCGCACCATCACGTTGTCGCGGGTGACGCCGGCGTTGTTGACCAGCACCTCGATGGGGCCGAGATCCCGCTCGATCTCCTCGACGCAGGTCGCCACCGCCGCCGGATCGACGACGTCCACCCGGAAGCCCTTCGCGCCGCACTCGATCTCGTCCGCCACCTCGAGCGCGTGCTCGTAGTCGCGGTCCAGCACCGCCACCCGCGCCCCGAGCCCGCAGGCCATCTGCGCGGCGATCGTCCGCCCGATCCCCCGCCCCGCCCCGGTCACCATCGCCACCTTGCCGTCCAGCTCGAGCTTCATCCAGCCTCCAGAAACGCCCTCACCTCGGCGGCCGTGCCGAGGTTCAGCGTCCGGCAGCCCGCCACGATCCGCTTCGCCAGGCCGGTGAGCACCGCGCCGGGGCCCACCTCCACGAACGTCGCGCCCTCGCCGGCGAGCCGGCCGAGCGCCTGCACCGACTCGACCCAGCGCACCGGGCTGGTGAGCTGCTCGGCCAGCTGCTCGCGCGCGGCGGCGGCCGTACGGACCGGCTCCGCGCTCGCGTTGGCCACCACCGGGAACGCCGGATCCCCGAGGGGCGCCGCGGCGAGGGCCTCGCCCAGGCGCGCCGCCGCCGGCGCCATCAGCGGCGAGTGGAACGCGCCGCTCACCTTGAGCGGGATCACCCGCTTCGCGCCCGCCGCCTTGAGCAGCGTCCCCGCCAGCTCGACCGCGGCCGGATCGCCCGAGATCACGATCTGGTCGGGAGCGTTGAGGTTCGCCGCCACCGCCACGCCGCCGGCGCCGCTCGCCTCGCGGCAGGCGGCCGCGACGCGCCCGGCGTCGAGGCCCATCACCGCCGCCATGGTGCCCGGCCGCGCGGTGCCGGCCTCGTGCATCAGCTCGCCCCGCCGCCGCACCAGGCGCGCCGCGTCCGCCAGCCCCAGCGCGCCGCCCGCCACGTAGGCGCTGTACTCGCCGAGCGAGTGGCCGGCCGCGCCCGTCACCCGGCCCGCCAGCTTCGGGCCGGCCACGGCCCACGCGGCGGCGGAATGCGCCAGGATCGCGGGCTGCGCGTGGTCGGTGCGGGTCAGCAGGTCCTCGGGCCCCTCCCACATCACCGCCGAGAGCCGGAACCCCAGCGCTTCGTCCACCGCCTCCAGCGCCCGCCGGGCCTCCGGAAACGCCTCGGCGAGGTCCTTCCCCATCCCGACCTTCTGCGAGCCTTGCCCCGGACAGAGCAGGGCCACGGCGGCCGTGGCGCCGGGGCCGGAGGCCCCCGCTACCACTTCAGGACCACCGCACCCCAGGTGAAGCCCGCGCCGAACGTCACCAGCAGCACGATCATCCCCGGCTTCAGGCGCCCGCAGCGCCGCGCCTCGTCCAGGGCCAGCGGGATCGAGGCCGAGCTGGTGTTGCCGTAGCGGTCCACGTTCACGTACACGCGCTCCATCGGGATCTCCGCGTGGTTCGCGGTCGCCTCGATGATGCGGATGTTCGCCTGGTGCGGGACCAGCAGGTCCACCTGGCTCCCGGTGAGGCCCGCACGCTCCAGCGCCTTGCTGGCGGCGTCCGCCATGGCCCGCACCGCTGCCTTGAACACCTCGCGGCCGGCCATCCGGATGTAGTAGCTGTGGTCCTTGAGCAGCTCCTCGTCCGGCGGGTGGACCGAGCCGCCGCCCGGCCGGTAGAGCAGCTCGGCCAGCGTGCCGTCGCTCTTGAGGTAGGTGGACAGGATGCCCCGCGTGCCGTCGCCTTTCGCCAGCACCACCGCGCCGGCGGCGTCGCCGAACAGCACTGCGGTCGCGCGGTCGGTGTAGTCCGTGATCGCGCTCAGCTTCTCGGTCCCGATCACCAGCGCGCGCTCGGCCCTGCCGGCCGCCAGCATCCCCTCGGCCACGGTCAGGGCGTAGATCCAGCCCGGGCACGCCGCCCCGACGTCGAACGCCGCGGCGTTCTTCGCCCCGAGCAGCGCCTGGATGTCGCACGCGGTCGAGGGCAGCAGGCGGTCGGGCGTAGCGGTGGCCGTGACCAGCAGGTCCAGGTCCTCCGGCCCGATGCGCGCCTCCTCCAGCGCCTTGAGGCTCGCCTTGTGCGCCATCCCGGCCGCCGTGTCCTCCGGTCCGGCGATGTGTCGCTCGCGGATCCCGGTGCGCTCGCGGATCCACGTGTCCGAGGTGTCGAGCATCCGCTCGAAATCGGCGTTGGTCAGCACCTTCGGGGGCACGTACGAGCCGAGACCGGCGAAGGCGAACTCGGGCTGCTTCATGTGACCTGCCCGCTGGCGGCGAATTCGCGGGTCATGTGCGCCACCAGCTGGTGCTGCGCCGCGTCGACCGCCATGCGGATCGCGTGGCGGATGGCGTTGGCCGTCGAGCGGCCGTGACAGATGATCGAGACGCCCCGCACCCCCAGGAGCGGCGCGCCGCCGTACTCGCTGTAGTCGAGGGTGCGGAAGATGCGCGACATCGCCTCGCCCGCCACCGCCTCCGCGCCCAGCTCGCGCTCGGCCAGCCCGTGGAACAGGCGCCCCAGCGACTCGTAGAACTTGAGCAGCACGTTGCCGACGAACCCGTCGCAGACCACCACGTCGAAGTCGCCCGCTTCCGAGCGGCCGAGGATGATGTGCCGGCCCTCGACGTTGCCGACGAACGGCAGGCCGCTCGCGCGCAGCAGCCGGTGCGCCTCCTTCACCGCCGCGCTGCCCTTCTCCTCCTCCTCGCCGATGTTGAGCAGGCCCACCGCGGGGTTGGGCCGGCCCATCACGTCGCGGGCGTACAGCACGCCCAGGTGGGCGAACCCCACCAGCTCGGCGGCCGTGCAGTCCACGTTCGCCCCGGCGTCCAGCACCAGCACCGACTGCCGGCTGGTCGGGAACGTGGTCCCGATGGCCGGCCGCTCGAAGCCGTCGTACAGCCCGAGGATCAACGTCGAGCCCGCCATCACGGCGCCCGTGTTGCCGGCGCTGATGAAGGCGTCCGACTTGGCGGATTTCTGGAGCCCGATGCCTATCACGATGGAGGAGTTACGCTTAGACCGTACCGCCTGAAGCGGTTTCTCACCCATCGCGATGGTGTCGGGGGCGTCGATCACCTCCAGGCGGTCGCGATCGAGGGCGTGCCGCTCCAGCTCCCGCTCGATCAGCCGTTCCTGGCCGACGAGCTGCACCGTGACGTCGGCCGGCAGCTCGCCGAGGGCGAGGGCTGCGCCCGCAACCGGCACGGCGGGGGCGTGGTCGCCCCCCATCGCGTCGAGCGCGATGCGGATCACTCGTCCTCGATCTCGATCCGTCTTTCGCCCTTGTAGAAGCCGCAGTTGGGGCAGACGCGGTGCGGGATGCGCATCTCGCCGCACTTCGGGCAGGGGGCGAGCGTCGGAGCCTGGGCCTTGAAGTGGGTCCGGCGCATCCGCTTCTTCGACTTCGATGTCCTTCGCTTCGGGACAGCCATTGCCTCATTCCCCTCGAGGTAACTTCGTGAGCGTTTCCCAGCGCGGGTCCACCTCGGCGGTGGTGCAGCCGCACGGACCCTTGTTCAGGTCGGCGCCGCAGCGCTTGCACAGGCCGCGACAGTCCTCGCGGCACACCACGTACTGCGGGACGGCCAGCTGCAGCTCCTCCCGCACGGCCACCGACAGGTCCAGGACCGACGCCCGCCGGGGCACCAGGTAGCAGTCGTCTTCGTCGTCGCGGGCCTCTTCCTCCGGCACGAAAATCAGGCCGAGCGACTCGGATATCGGAACGTCCACGGGCGCGAGGCAGCGGCGGCATTCCGCCCTGACCACCGTATCGAGCGAAGCCTGCCAGTAGTACCTGCCCTCGCCGGCCGTGCTGAGCCGGCCGCCCACGGCCAGGGGGGCGGCGAGCGCCAACCCGGTGGCCTTCACGAGCGGGTCGTCGGGTGCGATCTGGTCGGCCACGGCGACCGGGCCCTCGCGCACCGCCGCGAGGTCTATACGCAACATGGCGGGTGAAGCTAACCCGTTGTCAGACTTGGGTCAACGATGCCGGGCGGCGAGCCGTGCCTCAGCCCAGATCCAGGCCGGCGAAGAAGAAGCCGACCTCCCGGGCCGCGTTCTCCGGGCTGTCCGACGCGTGGATGGCGTTGCGCTCCTTCGATTCCGCGTACAGCGCCCGGACGGTGCCCGGCGCCGCCTCCTTCGGGTCCGTGGCGCCGATCACCTCGCGCAGCTTCGCCACGGCGTCGTCCCGCTCGAGCGCCATCGGCAAGCACGGCCCGGAGGTCATGAACGCCACCAGCGGCCGGAAGAACGGGCGCTCCCGGTGGACCGCGTAGAACGCCTCGGCGTCGTGGACCGTGAGGCGGGCGAGGCGGGCGGCGCGGAGCTTGAACCCGGCGGCCTCGAGGTGCGCGAGGACCTTGCCGGCCTTCCCCGACGCCATGGCGTCGGGCTTGATGATCGCGAGGGTGAGCATCGGCGGTTCAGTACCCCAGGAGTTTGCGGACGATGTCGCCGCGCGTCAGGAAGCCGACCAGGGCTCCGTCGCGCGTCACGGGAAAGCGGTCGACGTCCTTGGCCAGCATCAGCGCGGCCACGTCGGCGATGGTCTGGTCCTCGGCCAGACACAGCACCGTGCGGTCCATCGCCTCGCGCACGGGCAAATCGCGCGGCGAGGTGGGCGAGGCGCGGGTGGTGCGGCGCTTGACGGCCTTCATCTGGCCGGTCGAGAGCTGCTGGACCGTCTGCGGCAGGAGGTGCTTGAGGAGGTGCCCGTCCGTCAGCAGGCCGAGCACCTCGCCGCCCTCGCCGGTCACGGGCAGCGCGCGCACGCCGCGGCCGAGCATCGCGCGCGCCGCTTCGTCCAGGGTGGTGTCCGGGCCGACGGTGGTCACGGTGGACGTCATGAGGTCGCGCACGGTCACCTCGGCCGGCACCGGCACCTCCCGGAGGCCGGCGATCGCCAGCACGTCGTCGGGGGTGCGCGCGGCGTGCAGACCCGCGAGCACCTCGTCGGAGGCCAGCGCGCGGGCGACGGCGCTCATCGCCCGCAGGTACTCGGAGGCTTCCCGGGTCGACGCGAGGATCAGCACGACGACGCGGGCGCAGCGGTTGGGGTCGTTGCCGCGGCAGATGGGCTGCGGGGCGACGCCGACGGCCAGCGCCAGCGCCTTCGCGGCGTCGGTGCGGAAGTGCGGCAGGAAGGCCCGGCCGCCGACCATCACCACGTCCTCGGGCCACTCGCTCTTCAGGATCTCGTCGAGCCGCGCCTGGTCGGCGACCGCGCCGGCGCGGGCGAGGGCCAGCGCCAGCGCGGTCGTGGCCTCGCGCACGCTCGTGGCTTCGAGCGGCACGATCACCCGCCTCCGGTCGAGGAGATCGGCGAGCTTCACCGCGAGCGCGTCCGCGGCTTGGCCGGCTTGCGGGACTTGGACGCCTTGCGCGTGGCGGGCTTGCGGGCCTTGGTGGCCTTGCGCGCGGCCGGCTTGCGCGCCTTGAGCCGGCCCTGGATCAGCGCCACGACGTCGGCCGGCCGCTTCATCACGGCGATGCCGGCCCGCTCGAACGCCGCGATCTTCTCGGCCGCGGTGCCCGAGCTGCCCGAGATGATGGCGCCGGCGTGGCCCATGCGGCGGCCCGGCGGCGCGGTCTGCCCGGCGATGAAGCCCACCACCGGCTTCTTCATCTTCGCCTTCACGAACGCGGCGGCGTTCTGCTCGTCGGTGCCGCCGATCTCGCCGATCATCACCACGGCCCTGGTGGCCGGATCCGCCTCGAACGCGGCGAGGCAGTCGATGAAGTTGGTGCCGATGATCGGGTCCCCGCCGATGCCGACGCAGGTGGTCTGGCCGAGGCCGGCACGGGTGAGCTGGTAGACCACCTCGTAGGTCAGCGTGCCCGAGCGGGACACGACGCCCACGGGCCCGGTCGCGCAGATGTTGCCCGGGATGATGCCGACCTTCGCCTGTCCCGGCGAGATGATGCCGGGGCAGTTGGGGCCGATGAGCCGCACGCCCTTCTCGCCCAGGAACGGCCACACGCGCGTCATGTCCAGCACCGGCA
>DASPSV010000254.1:0-29156 GCA_035623755.1 Gemmatimonadales bacterium | reverse complement strand
CCGCATGATCCACTCGAAGCCGTCCTGGATCCCGATGACGTCCACGCCCTCGAGGACCCCGCGGATCGTGGCCGCGCCGATGACGCTGTTGATGCCCGGGGCGGGCCCCCCGCCCACCAGGATCGCGAACTTGTGCCGCTGACTCATGGCGACTCTCCCGTCAACGTATCTATGCGCGCCAGCACGTCCGGCGCAATCCGCCACCCGCCGGCCGCCGCGTTGGCCCGCACCTGCGCGGGCGACGACGCGCCCGCGATCACCGATGCCACCGCCGCGCGGCCGAGGAGCCACGACACCGCGAGATCCAGCAGCGTCCGGCCCTGCTCCGCGGCGAGCCGCTCCAGCGCCGCGGCCGTGGCCAGGTTGCGCTCGGTCAGGAACCGCCGCGCCCAGTCGGGATGGACCGCCAGCCGCGTGTTTCGCGGCGGGCTCGCACCCGGCCGGTGCTTGCCGGTCAGCACCCCGCTCGCCAGCGGGTAGTACGGCAGGAAGGCCATGCCCTGGCGCCCGCACTCCGCCAGGACCTCCCGCTCCGGCTCGCGGTGGAGCAGGCTGTACTCGTTCTGGACGCTCGCAAACTTCGCGCCCGGGCCCGCCGCTGCCCGCGCCTCGGCCAGCTGGGCGGCGGTGAAGGCCGAGCAGCCGATCTCACGCACCTTCCCGGCGCGCACCAGGCCGTCGAGGGCCTCCAGCGTGCGGGCGATGGGCGTGTCGGGATCGGGCCGGTGCAGCTGGCAGAGGTCGAGGTGGTCGGTCCGGAGGCGGCGCAGGCTGTCCTCCACCGCGCGGCGGACGTAGCCGGGCGCGCCGCCGTGCCGGCCCGGCCCCATCTCCATCCCGAACTTCGAGGCGAGCACCACGCGGTCGCGGCGCGCGCCGAGCGCGCTGCCGAGGTACTCCTCGCTGCGGCCGCGGCCGTAGATATCCGCGGTGTCGAAGAAGGTGATGCCGGCCTCGAGCGCCGCCTCCACCACCGAGGCGGTGGCGTAGTAGTCGAGCCGGGTGCCGAAGTTGTTGCAGCCGAGGCCGACGGCCGAGACGTCCAGCGAGCCGATGCGCCGCGTGTCCACCCGGCGCGCTACCGCAGCTGGCGCCGATCGCCCTGGCGGAGCGCGGGCCGGCCGGGCGTGAGCTCCTGCGCCAGGGCCACCAGCCGCTCCAGCAGCGACTGCAGCTCGCGGGACCGCGACGCCACGGTGCGGCGGTAGAGGACTCGCGTCCCCGCGTACACGCCCGCCAGCCACAGCGGGATGGCCGCGACGGCGGCCGCCGACCCCGCCAGGGCGGCGGCCGGGATCACGAGGCCGAGACCGCCCCCGCCGACCCCGCCGCACACGCCCCCGAAGATGCCGCCGATCAGGTTGCCCAGGCTCTCCTGCACCGTGATCCGGGTCCGCCCCGCCCGCACCGACACCGCGACCTCCACGCCCCGCGTCGAGCTCGGGCCGCGCGCGCTGGTCCACGAGAACGAGCGGCCGAGTTGGCTCACCTGCCCCGGATGCGCCAGCACCGTCCGGATCTCCTCCACCAGCGTCGGGAACTCCGCGTCGGGCACCTCGCCGTCGACGGTCCGCTCGAACGCCAGCCGCGTCGGCCCGCCGACCCACGGGTTGGTCCGGATCGGCTCGACGGCCGCCGGCGTCCCCGGCCCGGACGTGCGCAGCGAACGCGCCGCCTGCCGCACCGTCTCGGGCGCGATGCCCACCTCCGCCGCCAGCGCCTCCACCCCGCCCACCGTCATCGCGCCGGAGGCCGTCGGGCTCGACGCCTCGATCTCGGACGCGCGCTTGACGATCTCGCGGACCTCCGAGTCGTTGTAGCGCCGGCGCGGCGCCGCCGCGCCCGTCAGCTCGTCGAGCAGCTGCGAGGGCGTCGGCGTGCGCTGGTCGTGCCGCGTGGCCATGCCGCGCACCAGCGCGCCCTCGACGCCGCTCCCCAGCTGGGCCAGGCGCACCCGGTGCGCGTCCGGCGCCTCCAGGCAGCGGCCCGCGCGCACCGCCTCCTCCGTCGGCCAGCGGCCGGGCACCTCGCCCACCAGCATCTCGTAGATCACGACCGCCAAGCCGTAGACGTCGGTGCGCACGTCGAGGTCGGTCAGACCCGCCGCCTGCTCCGGGCTCATGTAGCCCGGGGTGCCGAGCGGGAAGCCGGTGCGCGTCAGGTTCGTCTGCCCCGCCGTGCTGATCGCCTTGGCGATGCCGAAGTCGGCGACGATGGGATGGCCCTGCGAGAAGAGGATGTTCTCGGGCTTGATGTCCCGGTGCAGCACGCCCATCCGGTGCGCGTAGCCGAGCGCATCGGCCACGGGCGCGGCGATGTCCACGGCCTCGGGGAGCTCCAGGCGCGGCCGGTGCTCCAGCCGCGCGCGCAGCGACGGGCCCTCGATGTAGGGCATCACGTAGTACAGGAACCCGCCCGCCTCCCCGGAGTCGTGCAGCGCGAGGATGTGCGGGTGCGTGAGGCCCGCCGCGATCTCGATCTCCTTGAGGAAGCGCTCGGCCCCGAGCGAGGCTGCCAGGTCGGGGCGCAGCACCTTGAGGGCCACCTGGCGGTGGTGCTTGCGGTCGTCGGCGAGGTAGACCGTGGCCATGCCCCCGCGGCCGAGCACGCGGCGCAGCTCGTAGCGGGCCGCCACGGCGGTTCGGAGGTCGGAGGGGATGTCGGCCACGGGCAGGAAAGCTACTGCCGCCCGGTGGTGGTCTGGAACGGGGGCCCGGGTTGGCCCTGCGCCCAGCCCATTGGCCCCCGCCGGCGGCGCGGCCGGGGCCCAAACGGGCCGGCTAGCCGCCCCCGGCCACGCCGAGCAGCGTGGGCGGGTGCAGCAGGCTCTGGTCGTCGCCGATGATCAGCTCACCGGGAAAGGCCCCGTGGTGCACCACCACGCCCGCCGGCGCGGCGGCCTCCGGGAGACGGAACGGCACCGTCACGCTGAACGCCTCGCCGGGTCCCAGCTCGTCCGTGAGGTCGTGCGCGCCCTGCGGCGCCGCGCACGGCTCGTACCACCGCCCGGCTCGGTCCTCGAGCACGGCGCGGGCGTCGCGCGCCCGCTGCCGCACCCGCTTGGCGTCGCTCGAGACCTCGATCGTCGCGATCCACACCCGCTTCCCGGGCTCGGCCGCGCACGGCGCCTCGGCCGCCGCCGGACGCACGGCGACGCCGGCCACGCACCAGTCGTCGAAGCACTCCCGCTCGCCCGGCGCGAACGACCGCCGCGGCATCACGAGCGACACCGCGACCAGCACCGCCAGGTAGCCCCCGCCGTATCCGCCGAGGACGAGCGCCGCGCCGCGGCACCGGCTCCACCGGCCCAGGGCCGCGAGCACGGCGACCCGCACCACCAGGACCAGCACCACCAGCACCGAGGCGAACATGAAGAGGGCCATCACGAGATCGAGCAGGCTCACGGTTCCCGCCTCGGCAGGGTTGTGTTGCAAAGTACTTTATATTGCAAAGTTAGTTCGCGCAAGGCGTGACGCGAGTGGCCGGTCGCTACGGCGCGGCGATCAGCGCGGCCGGTGTCCGGCGGGCGGCCCGCCACGCCGGTACCAGCGCCCCCGCGAGCGTGGCGGCCCCCAGCAGGGCGCCGGAGCGCAGCACGGCGTGGGCGTCCCACGCCGGGAGACCGGCCACCACGGTGGTGAGCGCGTCCCACACCATCATGCCGAGCCAGGTGCCGAACACGATGCCCCCCGCGGCCACCGCGCCGGCGCGGAGCATCACGAAGCCGAACAGGTCCCGGCGGCGGGCGCCCACGGCGCGCCGCACACCCAGCTCCCTGAGGAGCGACCCGACCCAGAGCCACATCGTCGCGAACACGCCCAGCGTCGCGATGGCGACCAGCGCCGCGCCCGACGCGCCGAACATGCCGCCGAACCACGCGAGCGGCGCCGCTTCGGCGGCGAGCATCCCGGCCTCGGACACGTGGGTGAGGCCCGCGAGCCGCGGGCCGAGGGCCCCTCGCACCGCGCGCTCCACCACGGCTCCCGGACCGACGCCCTGCCCGCCCTCGGCGGCGCGGCCCGCGGGCGCGCGGGGCCGCACCAGCAGCTCCACCGCCGCCGCCGGGTGCTGCAGCACGCTGAGATAGACGACGTCGGGCGGCTCGAGTCCGGCGCCGAAGCCGCTGCCCGGCCGGTCCTCGACCACACCCACCACGGTGTACAGCGCCGCCGATCCGTGCCCGACGAGGATCGACCGTCCCACCGCGCCCTTCGCCTCGAAGTGCAGCGTGGCGAGGCTGCGGCTCACCACCGCCACCCGCGGCGCGCCCCAGTCGTCGGTCGCGGCGATCGCCCGGCCCGCGACGAGCCGCAGGCCCAGGGACCGGAAGCTGTCCGCGCTCACCAGCTCGTGCACCGCGAAGAAGGAGTGCCACGGCAGCGGCAGGCCGCCCCACATGCACGCTCCGCAGTCCGTGCCCACGACGTCCACCGGCCCGAGGCCCAGCGCGGAGCCGCGGCTCGCCAGGCTCGCCGTCGCGACCGACGATTCGGCCCCGAGCTCCCGCAGCAGCGACGCGTACGCGGACGCGCGCTGCCCGGGCGTCGAGTCGCGCGTGACGATCGCGTACACCTCGCCCGCCGGCGCGCCGCCGCCCGCCGTGCCCTGCGCCCGGGCCCGCGCGCCGAGCAGCGAGCCGGCCACCAGCACGGTGAGGCTCACGCCGATCTGGACGGCCGGGACCACGAGCGCGAGCGAGGCCTCCTCCGCCCGCACCAGGCTGGCGCCCGGTCGGGCGAAGACGAGGGGCAGCAGCGCGCCAACCCCGAGCCCGAGCACCACGGCGGCGGCTGCGACGAGGCCGAGGCCGGGCGCGCCCGCGCCGACGGATCCCGGCCACGCGCAGACCGCCACGCGCGCCGCGACGAGACCGCTCGCGCCGCCCACCGCGAGCGCCACCACCGCGATGAACGCGCCCTCGAGCAGGAACGACGCGAGCAGCACGAGCCGCGTGGCTCCCACGGCCCGCCGCACGGTCACCTCCGGGCCGCGCGCGGTCGCGCGCGCCGTCGAGAGCGCCAGCTGGGTGAGCCACGTGACGGCCAGCACGCCGGCCGCGACCCCGAGCAGCAGGTGGGAGAGGCCCGACACCGCAGCGGCGCGGATCGCGTCGGGGCTCCGCACCATGGCGCCCCAGATCACCTCGAGGTCGAGGCCGCCGGCGGGCGAGACGTGGAGCCGCGACGGCCATCCCGGGCCGGTGCCGACGACCCCGGCGGCCGGCAGCAGCACGGCGAGCGCCGCGGCCGCTGCGGCCGCGAGCAGGACCGCGGTGCCCCACCAGGAGCGGAGCGCCTGCCCGGCGGGCGTGAGCGTGCGGCGCGCGAGCGTCATCGAGGGAAGACTACGGCCTGGGCCGCCCGGCCTCGAGGTCGAACCAGCGCCGGATCCGTGCGCCGGCGCCGGCGTCGCCGGAGCGGTGCGTGTACTCGTTCGAGGCGGCGGAGTACGTGTAGTCCTCCGACCACGCGCGGCCGTGCGCGACGATTTCCGCCACCGCGCGCACGCACTGCCGCACATCGTCCATCGTCGTGGTCGGATGGAACGAGAGCCGGACCCAGCCCGGCTTCTCGGAGAAATCTCCGTGATCGATGCGGTCGGTGATGTGCTTGGAGCGCGAGGGGTCCACGTTCAGCAGGTAGTGGCCGTAGGTGCCGGCGCACGAGCAGCCACCGCGCGATTGCACGCCGAACCGGTCGTTCAGCAGCCGGACCACGAGGTTGTAGTGCAGGTCCTCGACGTAGAAGGACACGATGGCGAGCCGTTCGCGGCAGCCGCGCGCCAGCACGTGCACGCCCGGGATCGCCTCCAGCGCGTCGAGCACCTCGGGCACCACCTGCCGCTCGCGGCGCAGCATCGCCTCGACGCCCATCGCCGTCTTGAGCTGGACCGCGAGCGCCGCGCGGATCGCCTGCAGGAAGCCCGGCGTGCCGGCGTCCTCGCGCGCCTCGGGGTCGTCGAGGAACGCGTACTGGCCCCAGGGGTTGGTCCAGGCCACGGTGCCGCCGCCGGACTCGTCCGGCACGCGGTTGTGGTAGAGATCGCGGGCGAACACCAGCACGCCCGCCGAGCCGGGCCCGCCGAGGAACTTGTGCGGCGAGAACAGCACCGCGTCGAGGCGCTCCTCGTCGTCCGGCGGGTGCATGTCCAGCGTGACGTAGGGCGCCGAGGCCGCCCAGTCCACGAACGCCACGCCGCCCGCGCGGTGCATCGCCTTCGCCATCGCGTGGACCGGCGTCTCGATCCCGGTCACGTTCGAGCAGGCGCTGAACGCGCCGATCTTGAGCGGCCGGCTCCGGTAGCGGTGCAGCAGCTCCTCCAGCGCCTCGAGGTCCACGACGCCGCGCTCGTCCGGCGGCACCACCACCACGTCCGCGATCGTCTCGTACCAGGAGGTGTGGTTCGAGTGGTGCTCCATGTGCGTCACGAACACCACCGGCCGCTCGGCCTCGGCGAGGTGGATGTAGCGGCGGAGGCCCTCCGGCGCCTTCAGCCCCAGCAGGCGCTGGAACTTGTTGATGCCGCCCGTCATCCCCGAGCCGGTCGTGAGGATCAGGTCCCGCGGGCCGCCGTTCACGTGCGCCTTGAGGATCCGGTGCGCTTCGTGATAGGCGAGCGTCATCGCCGAGCCGGTCGCGCTGGCCTCGGAGTGGGTGTTGCCGACGAACGGGCCGAAGTCCTCGAGCATCCGGCGCTCGATGGGCGCGTACAGCCGCCCGCTGGCCGTCCAGTCGGCGTAGACGATCCGCCGCTCGCCGTAGGGCGAGACGAACGTCTGGTCGTGGCCGACCGTGTTGGCGCGGAACGGCTCGAAGTACCGCTCGAGCGCGTCGGCCGATTCCGGCGCCGGCCGCCGGGTCCGGCTCGCGGGTGCCGCCAAGGACGCTCCTGTGGGCTCCGAACCTGAGCAATCTGATGGGGATTGGCCGCCCGGGCCAGTCGGACACCAACAGGGTGTAGGGTGTGAGGGTGTAGGGTGTAGAGCCAGCCCCGTACCACACCCTACACCCTACACCCTTACACCCTGCCGCTACACCCTGCTTCTCCGCCGAGTGATCACCGTCGCGTAGACACCCACATTGAGCGCGAGGACCAGCGCCCCGAGCGCGATCTGTACACCGCGCGTGAGGCCGTTCGGATACAGCACTGCCGTGATGTAGTGGCCGACGAAATCGCCCGCGTACCCGGAAGCGCCGCCGGCGCGCCGGAGCGCGTTCTCGAGCGGCGTCAGCGGACAGACGATGCCGGCGAACTCGACGAACACCGCCCACGCGGCGCACGGCACGTGGACCCACGCGACGGCGGGCCGCCGGAGCACCAGCAGCCCGCCCGCCACGACGAACACCACGAAGGCGAGATGAACCGCCAGGACGAGGTCGGCCAGGATCAGCCACGCCATGCGCGGCTCAGCCGGCCTTCGTGTCCACTCCCTCGGTGGTGACGGTCCAGTGCTCGCCGTCCTCGGTGAACTCGGCGCGCCAGTGCATCTCGGCCGGGCTCACCCATTCGTTGATGGTCCGCCACCGGGTGCCCGCGGCCGGCGCGTTCGGGTTGTCGTAGGTCCAGGTGTTCCCGGCGATGGTGACGCGCCCGGTGTAGGCGGGGCGGCCCCCGGGCGCCATCACGTAGAGCACGAAGCGGCCGTCGCTGCCCGGACCGTAGGCGCTCAGCTGCTCCGTGGTGTCGGTGCCCGCGACGATCCGCGTGTCGCACCAGAGGAACCGGCCGCCCGCCGACCAGCGGCACTCGAGGTCGGCCTCGGAACGGCCCGCCTGGGAGTACCTCGTCGCATGCGACTCCCCGATGCTGTGCCACCGGCCGACGAAGGCAGCGAGCGGGGACACCTCCAGGCGCTGCGCCAGCGCGGCGGCCGGCGCCAGCCAGACCGCGGCCGCCGCGAGCACGAGACTCCGCGGCGTCACCGCTCGAGCACCAGCAGCGCGAAGGTGCCCGGCAGCACCGGCGGCCGCGGGCGCGGGCGCTCGGGCGTCGGCGCCGGCGCGGGGCCGAAGTCGGCCGTGACGGTGAACAGGCGGTGCGTCGCCTCGTCCAGCTCCATGGTGCGCGCGCCCGCCTTCGTGGTCGCGCTGGACACGACGCTGAACGCGGTCGGTGAATCCTCGTGGATCACGGTGATCGTCCCTTCGCCGTTCGACGCGAAGGCGAGGCCCGTCGCCGCGTCGAACCGGCACGCGTCCACGCCGCGGCCGATCGGCACGGTGGTCACCAGCTTGCCCGCCCGGGCGTCGGAGACGCCCATCACGCCGCTGCGGCAGCCGCTGAACAACAGGTGGTGCTCGCGGTCGATCGCGAGGCCGCTCGGGCCCTCGCACGGACGGATGGACCAGTGGCGCGTGACGCGCAGGGCGCGCGCGTCCACCTCGGCCACCTCGCTCTTGTCCTCGAGGTTGACGTACAGCATCCCGTCCCCGGCGCTCACGCCGAACTCGGGCTTGCCGCCGAGATCCACGCTTCCGATGCGCCGGCCCGTGACGGCGTCGATCGCCGTCGCGCTGCCGGCGTCGCCGTTCATCGTGAAGATGTTGCCGGTGGCCGGGTCGAACAGGATGCCGTCGTCGTCGACGGCCGCCACGGTGCGGCCGAGAACCGCCAGGGTCCTGAGGTCGAACATCGTCACGGTGCTGTCGGCGCCGGAGCTGGCGAAGCCGTGGCCCGCGGCGTAGGCGAACGCGATGCCGTGCGCGCGGTTCATCCCCGGGATCTCGCCCAGGAGGGCGCCCGTTTCGGGGTTGATCACCATCACCCGGTCCTGCCGGGCGACGAACAGCCGGTGCCCGGCGGTGTCGAGCGCGAGGTAGTCCCATCCCCCGTCGCCGCCGACCGTGTAGGTGTGCGTGACGTGGTACGTCTGGGCCGCGGCGGGCGCCGCGCCGGCGACGAGCAACGCGAGCGCGGCGATCAGTTTCGAGCGCATGTTGACGAGGCTCCTTTCCCTGGGCATTGAGAGCGGGGGCCGACGGGCCCCTGCACGCTAAACGCTGTTGCGGTCCGGCACGTCTCACCTGCAGCACGGAGCACCGGAGCGGGGTTGAGCGACACCAGCGACCTGGAAGCGGCGGCCGCCGACCTGGTGCCACGGGCACGGCGGGGCGAGGCGGGCGCGCTCGAGCGGTTGCTCGGCCGCTGCCGCGGGACCGTGTTCCGGTGGGCCCTGGTGCAGACGGGCGAGGCGGCCGACGCCGAGGACGTGACGCAGGACGTGCTCATCCGGCTGCACACCTCCCTGCACCGGTTCGGAGGGCGGTCGCGGTTCACGACCTGGCTGTACCAGGTCACCCGGAACGAGGCGTCGAACCTGCGGCGCCGGCTGCGCCGCCGGCTGAACCTGGCCGAGGCCGCGACCCGGGAGGCGGCGGTGGATCCCTTCCCCACGGACGACCCGGCGGACCGCGTGCACGGCGCGCGGGTCGCCGCCCTCGCGGAGGAGCTAATGCGCCGGCTGCCGCGCCGCCAGCGGGAGGTGTTCCACCTCGCGGACCTCGAGGGCTGCGCGCTCGCGGAGATCGCCGAGCGCCTGGGCACGAGCCCGGTCACGGCGAGGGTCCACCTGTTCCACGCCCGCAGAGCGGTACGCGCCGGCATCCTGGAGCGTTGGCCGGAGCTGGCCGAGGAGGGCCGATGAACTGCGCCGAAGCGCGCGATGCGATGCTCGAGGCCGAGCTGGCGGACCTGTCGCCGGGCAGCGGCTCGGAGCTGGGACGGCACCTCGTGGAGTGCGCGGGCTGCCGCACCGCGGCGGCCAGGATCGCGGGCGCCGAAGCCGCGCTGGCCCAACGGCTCGCGGCCGCGCGACCACGGCTGGACGAATCGGCCGCCATCGCCCGCGCCGCGGCCGCCGGCCGTCGCCGCGCCCGCGTCCGCCGGGTGGGTGCGTCGGGCACCCTGGCCGCGGCAGCGGCTCTGGCTGCCCTGCTGCTCCTGCCGGTGCACCGCGGTCCCGGCCCGGAGCCACCGCCCGTGCCGCCAGGCGCGCCGGCGGGCTTTTCGGTGACCGCGTCGCCCGGGCAGGGCCTCGTCGTGCTCCAGCCCGCCGATTCCACCATCGTGGTCGTGTGGTATCTCCCATCCCGGAGGTCGTCATGAAGGCGCGTGTCCCGTTCGCGCTGCTGGTCCTCGGATTGTCGCTCGCGGCCTGCGGCCGCTCGTCCGCGCGGCTCGAGACGCGGACGTTCGCCCTGCACTACCTCTCCGCCGACGAAGCGCAGAAGATCGTGCAACCGTACGTGTACTACGACCGCCCGGGCGCCCAGGGCGCGACCAGCGCGACGCAGGGCACCGTGACCGTGCGGGAGACCGCGGACAACCTCGACCGCATCGCCCGCGTCCTGGCGCAGTTCGATCGCCCGCAGCCGAGCGTGCGCCTCACGTTCATGGTGATCCGGGCCGACGGCGCGGCGCGGGCCGACCCGAGCATCCGCGACGTCGAGGCCGCGCTCCGCTCGCTGTTCCGCTTCCAGGGGTATTCCCTCGTGGCCCAGGGCGTCGTGACCGCGGTCAGCAACTCGCGCAGCGAGCAGACGCTCGCCGGGAGCGGCGGCCCCTACGCGCTCGAGGCGGACCTCGAGCGCGTCTCCGGGTCCGGCGACAGTGCCGTCGTGAGCCTGGGGGTCGCCCTGTCGCTGCGGCGCCAGGGCTCCTTCTTCCGGACCCACGTGGGCATTCCCGTCGGCAAGACGGCGGTGCTCGGCAACGTCGAGGGCGGTGGTCCGGGATCGGCGCTGATCCTCACCGTCAGGCCCGAGTTGATCGGCAATTGACCGACCGGCCGGGGGGGGCAGGCGTACGGGAGGGGCGGCCGTCATTCGGCCGCCCCTCGTTGCGTCCGGCCGCGCGGGCATTACTGTGGGGGCGCGCCCCGCCGCGGCGCGCCGGTCCCGCGGCCGGGTCGGGAGGTCCGCCATGGCTACCGACGTTCGCGCGCTCATGGACAACATCGCGGCCCGCTACGACTTCCGGGACAAGTCGGTCATCCACGTCGGCGCGGGCGGCGGCCGCCTCATCGGCTACGCCAGGGACGCGCGCAGCGTGCTGGCCGTGGATTCCGACGCCGAGGCGGTGCGGCGGCTGGGCGTGGCGCTCCGCGAGCAGGGCCTGGTGAGCCGGTTCATCGTCTTCAAGGGCGACCTGGCGTCGGTGCGGGCCCGGGCGGACGTGGTCTTCTTCGAGTTCTGCCTGCACGAGGCCGCCGATCCCGGCACGGCCCTCGGCCACGCGAAGACGCTCGCGCCGGAGACGCTGGTGGTGGACCACGCGCCGGGCTCCCGGTGGTCCTGGACCTGCGCCGAGGAAGGCGGCGTCGAGCGGGCGTGGGCGGCCGTCGGCGGCCGGGCGATCGCCAGCGACGAAACCGTGATGGGCGCCCAACAGTTCCACGACTACGACGAGCTGGCAGCCGCGCTCGCCCCCCGGGGCGAGGCGGCGCTCGGCCGCATCGCGGAGTACCGGGGCCGCCAGGGCATCGCCATCCAGATGCCGTACCGGATCGCCCTGCTGCGCTAGCGGGTCACGGCCCGGCGAAGGGAGCCGTTGCGGTGCCGCGGGGCGTTTCACGCCGCGACCGCCGCGGTGTCATACGGGTACCAACCTCGATGGAGAGCGACGGATGGCGGCGCTGAAGGGCAAGGCCCTGGTGGCCTACCTGCTGGTCTGCGTGCTGTGGGGCTCGACCTACCTGGCGATCCGGATCGGGGTCGGCGTCCTGCCGCCGTTCCTGTTCGCCGGCACGCGGTTCCTGATCGCGGGGACCCTCCTCCTGGCGGGCTCGCTCGCGCTGGGCGAGCGGCTCCCGCGCCGCGCCCGCGACTGGGCGGTGCTGGCCGTGGTCGGCCTCCTGCTCCTCGCCGGAGGCAACACCTTCGTCGTCTGGGCGGAGCAGTTCACGCCCTCGGGCGTGGCGAGCCTGTTCGTCGTGACCGTCGCCCTGTGGATGGCGCTGTTCGACGCCCTCCTGCCGGGCAGCACGGGCCGGCTCACCTGGCGGGTCGTCGCGGGCCTGGTGCTCGGCCTGGTGGGCACGGCCCTGCTGGTCGAGGCCGACCCGCGCGCCATCGCCCACACCGACCTGCGGGGCCCGCTCGCGCTCACCGGCGCGAGCGCCTCGTGGGCGCTGGGCTCGGTCTACTACCGGCGCCGGCAGCCCGAGGCGGGGCCCTACGTCGGCGCGGCCATCGAGATGATCGCCGGCGGCGCGGTCGTGACGGTGTTCGGTCTCGCGCTCGGCGAGGCGCACGCGGTGCACCTCACGGCGCGCGGCCTGGGCGCCCTGGCCTACCTGGTGGTATTCGGCTCGATCATCGGCTACACCGCGTACGCCTACGCGCTCCACCACGCCCCGGCGACGATCGTGGGCACCTACGCCTACGTGAACCCGCTGATCGCGGTGCTGCTCGGCTGGCTGCTCCTCGGCGAGCCGGTCGGCGCGCGGACCTTCGCCGCGATGGCCCTGATCCTCGGCGCGGTGCTGTGGATTCAGGTCTCGCACACGGCGGCGCTGCGCCGCGAGGCCGAGGCGCCCGCCAGCGACTGAAACGACACGGCCCCGGACCGAAGCCCGGGGCCGCGTCGCTTGCGCCATCAAGTTCCGCCGTTACTGGACCACGATGATCCCCGTCATCAGGGTGCCGTGGACCAGGCAGTCGTACGAGTAGCTGCCCGCCGACGTGAACGTGAAGGTGAACGTCCCGGTCGACTGCGCGGTCGACTGACCCGTGAAGCTCGGCGTGCCGGTCGACTGCACGCCGTGGGTCCCGCCGGTGAAGTTCCAGGTGACCGTGCCGCCCGCGGCGATCGTGTCCACCGCGGGGTTCGACGAGTTGTTCCGGCCGCTCTTGAAGAAGAAGTTGCCGATGTCCACGGAGGCCGTCGTGGGCGCGGTGGTGACGGTCGCGTTGAACGTCACCGGCGAGCCGGTGAGCGTGCCGCTGGTCGCCGTGACCGTCACCGACCCGGCCGTCGCGCCCGCCGTCAGCGACGCCTGCGCGAGGCCCGCCGCGTTGCTGGCGGACTTGGCCGGACTGATGGTGGCGGGGCCGCTGGTGACGAGCCAGGACACGCTGTCGCCGGGGACGCCGTTGGCGAACTGATCCCCGACCAGCACCGCCAGCGCGTTGGCGAACGCCCGGTTGACGAGCGCCGACTGGTTGTTGCCGCTCGACAGGAGGAGCTGCGTCGCGGCGCCCGGCGTCGCCGTGGCGGCGAACGTCACCGGCGAGCCCGTGGCGCCGGCGAGGGTCGCCGTCGCCGACTGGGCCCCGGACACGTGCCCGAGCGTCCACGTCGTGGTCGCGATGCCCGTCGCGTCCGTCATCGAGGTGGTCGGGTTGACCGACGCGCCCGTACCGACGGCGGCCCAGCCCACCGTGACCCCCTGCTGCACCGCGCCGCTCAGCGTCACCAGCACCCGCAGCGGATTCGCCAGCGCGGTCGCCACCGTGGCGGTCTGCCCGTTGCCGCTCGCGGTCGGCGTCATCGCGATCACCGGCACCGGCGCCGCCGTCGCGGTCGCGCTGAAGGTGACCGGCGAGCCCGTGGCGCCGGCGAGCGTCGCCGTCGCGTGCTGGGTGCCGGCCGCCGAGCCCAGCGTCCACGCCGTCGTCGCGACGCCGCCGGCGTCGGTCACCGACGACGTGGGGTTGACGCTCGCGCCCGTCGCGCTCGTCCCCCACGTCACCGTCGTCCCCTGCTGCGGCGCGCCGCTCAGCGTCACGACGACCCGGAGCGCACCCGCGAGCAGCGTGCCGATCTGCGCCGTCTGGCCGTCGCCGCTCGACGTCGCCGTCTCGGCGATCACCGGCGCCACCACGTTGGTCCCGCCGCCGCTACTGCCGCAGCCCGCCACCGCCCACGGCACCGCCGCGACCGCGACCACGATTCCTGCGCGTACGGACTTCACGCCCATGGCACCCGACCTTTCGATTGGAGTGTCCCGCGAGACCAGCCGATGACGCGTGATTTCGATGAATCTAGTCGGCAATAGAAGCTTGGGACACCCGCGACCAGCGGTGAGTTCCTCGCCCGCGATGCTGACCGGCGTCGTCCCCGCCGGAGCACACCGTCACCCGCGTGGGACGGGCGGGTCCGCGCTTGCGCACCTGCCCGGGTGCGGCCAGACTACTCGCCCCCACCATCCTTGGAGCCCGACCATGCGCCGTGCCGCCGCAGGAGTGTGCCTCACCGCCTTCGCCGTGCTGGGCGGCTGCAAGCCCGCCGCCGCCCCGATCACCGCCGCGGACCGTGCCGCGGCGCAGACGATGGACTCGACGTACTCGGCGGCGATCGCCGCGGGCGACGTGAACGGGATGACGGCGATCTACACGCAGGACGCGATGATGCAGCCGCCGATGATG
Source organism: Gemmatimonadales bacterium (assembly GCA_035623755.1). GTDB lineage: Bacteria > Gemmatimonadota > Gemmatimonadetes > Gemmatimonadales > JACORV01 > Fen-1245. The sequence continues at coordinate 14,790 of DASPSV010000254.1, read as the reverse complement.
CCCGCCGTTCACGGAATGGAGGCGCTCCGGCAGTTCTACCAGGCGATGTCGTCGGCGAAGGTCAACATCACGCTGACGCAGGAGACGGCCGACGGCGCGGGCGACTTCATGTACACGACCGGACGCTACCACTACCAGCAGATGCCGGCGGAGACCGGCCCGTCGGAGGACGGGAAGTACCTGGAGATCTTCCGCCGCGGCGCCGACGGCAAGTGGATGGTGGTCGCCGAGAGCTGGAGCCCGAACGCTCCGCGGGCGCCGATGCCGGCCGCGCCGGCGGCGCCGGCGCCCCGCCGGGCGAAGTAGCGCATCGCCGTCAGGGCCGACGCGGCGCCCGCTCCGTGCGGCGCCGCGGCGCCGGCCCTGGGCCGGAAACGACGAAGCCCGCGGCGGCAACCGCGGGCTTCGCTGCTCCTGACCCGGCGAGAGGTGTCTAGCTCCCCACGTACGCGATCAGCACCACCATGGTCGGACGTCCCTCGGGGCTCTCGAGCTTCGGGCTCACGCAGATCTCCTCGCGCTCGCGCGACTGGACGTCGAGCGTCCCGAGATCCGCGAGGCGGAGCCGGAGCACCGAGAGGGGGGACGCGGCCGCGGCCACGGCCGTGGAGTCGGGCAGCAGGCGCGCCCCGATGACGGAGTGGGTGACGAAGATGCTCGCCCGGACGAAGGCGCCCTCCTGCGCCAGGGCGGTCCGCGCGAGGAGCGGCGAGCACGCCAGGGACACCGTCATCGCGGCGACCCGAACGGCCGCCCCGAGGCGGATGCCCGGCGCCGACGCGCCGGCGAGACGGGGAACGCACGCTGCTGCCATCGGAACCGAAGATCGGCTCCGGCCGGCCGCAACGACATCGGAACGAGGGGAAGCCCGGCGTGAGACTGGCCCGGCCCGCGGTAGGCCGGCGCCTACGGCGGCGGCTCAGACCAGGTGGTGCTCCAGGGCGTAGCGCACCAGGTCGGCGTTGGTCCGCAGGCCCATCTTCTCAAGGACCCGCGCGCGGAAGCTGCTGACCGTCTTGGGGCTGACGTCGAGCCGGGCGCCGATCTCCTTGAGGCTCAGGCCCGCCGCGAGCAGCCGCAGCACCTCGGCCTCCCGGTTCGAGAGCCGCTCGTGCGGCTCCCGGCCGTCGTCGGCGAGGCCCAGGGCCAGCTGCTCGGCCAGCGTCGCCGAAACGTAGCGGTGCCCCGCCGCGATCCGCCGCACCGCGTCGATGAGGTCGGGCGGCGCGTAGCCCTTGGTCAGGCAGCCCGTGGCGCCGGCCTTGAGCGCGCGCACCGCGAATTCCTCCTCCGGCCGGGCGGTGAGGATGAGCGTCCGCGTCCCCGGGCTCGCTTCGGGCATCGCGGCGAGCACGTCGAGGTAGCTCGGCCCCGGCATGCCGATGTCGAGGATCAGCACGTCGGGCTTGAGGCGCCGCGACGCCTCGAGCGCCTCGTCGGTGCGGCCGACCTCGCCCACCACTTCCACCTCGGTTGCGCCCTCGAGGATGCGGCGCACCCCTTCCCGCACCACGGGGTGGTCGTCGGCGATCAGGACCGTGGTCACGCGCGCGCCTCCTCCGCACCGGCCGCGAGCTTCAGCGTGACGCCGAACGCCGTGCCTTCGCCGGCGGCGGAGTGCGCGGTGATGGCGCCGCCGCTCCGGACCACCGAGGCGTAGATGGACGACAGCCGCAGGCCCGTGTCGTACGAGGGATCGAAGACGAACGGCTCGAAGATGCGCGCGGCCGCGTCGGGCTCGAAACCGGGGCCGTCGTCGCGCACCTGGAGCGACGCGGAGTTCCCGCCGGGATCCGTCACCACGCCCGTCTCCACCTCGATCAGGCCGCCGACCGGGAGCGTGCGGTTGGCCCCGGCCACGAGGTCCATGACCAGCTGCCGCAGCTTCGCCGCGTCGGCGCGGACGGGCAGCGCGCCGGCGACGCGCTCGACGGTCAGCGTCTTGCCGGCCGGCATCAGCGCGTGCAGCTCCGGCTCGACCTCCGCCACGACCGCGTTCAGGTCCGCGGGCCCCGTGCCGAGCGTGGGCGCGTGCGCGAACCCGCGCAGCGCCCCCACCAGCCGGGTCGCGCTCTCCACCGTCCGCACCACCGTGTCGAGATCCTCGCGCGCCTTCGGATCGGGCCCGAGCTCCTCGGCCAGGAGGTACAGCACCGCCCGCGTCGAGCCGAGGTAGTTGGCGATCTCGTGGGCGAGGACGCGCGCGGTCCGCGACGCGGCGTCCATGCGCTGCGCGCGGACATACTCCTCGCGTCCCGGCGGTATCTCCATGGATCGGCCCCGGCTCCCGGCCCCGGCCGGGCGGACGCCCGGCGCGGGACTAAGGTCGTCCCTGGCCGGGGCGGCGGCAAGACGGGGGCCGGATCCTCAGGGCGCCGCCCCGCCCGCCGGCGCCGCGGCGCCGACGTTGCGCGCCGTCACGTACCAGTTCTCGTCCACCAGGAGGTCGACCGCGCCGGGCGCCGCGAGCGTCTGCCAGGCCTCCGTGGGGCGCAGCACGCGGGTGCCGAGCCCGGGCACCTGCACCCGCACCGGCATGTCGAACCCGGGCACCACGTTCTCCCAGCGGTACGACAGCGTGCCGTTCTCCAGCTTGTAGTCGAATTCCGGGACCTTCGTGGTGCGCAGGTACTGGTCGAACACCTTGCCCAGGTCGATCCCCGCCTGCCGGCTGATGTAGGCCTCGATCTGCCGCGTCGTGACCGTCTGGTGCCAGAAGGTGTGGTTGAGGCCGCGCAGGATCTCCCGCCACCTGGCGTCGTCGTCCACGACCTGCCGGACGGTGTGCAGCAGGTTCGCGCCCTTGGGATACATGTCGCCCGAGCCGGCGCCGTTCACGCCGTAGGGGCCGATGACGGGCCGGTCGTTGCGGATGCCCTTGCGGACGCCGATCAGGTAAGCCGCGCCGGCCGTCCGGCCGAGCTGGCACTCGGTGTAGACACCCTCGGCGTAGGCCGCGAACCCCTCGTGCACCCACATGTCCGCATGGTCGGCGACCGAGATGTTGTTGCCGAACCACTCGTGGGCGCTCTCGTGGACGATGATGAAGTCCCACGTCGTGCCGATCCCGGTGCGCGACAGGTCGCGCCCCAGGTATCCGTTGAGGAAGTGGTTGCCGTAGGCGACGGCGCTCTGGTGCTCCATGCCGAGGTGCGGCGCCTCGACCAGCTTGTAGCCGTCGGCGTACCACGGGTACGGGCCGAACCAGTGCTCGAAGCACTGCAGCATCGGCGTGGCCTGCTGCCACTCGTGCCGGGCCACGTCGAGGTGGTAGGCCAGCGGCCAGAAGTCGCGCGTGAGCCTGCCGGCCTCGCCGTCGAGCGTGTCGGCGAAGTGGGCGTAGGTGCCGGCGTTGACCACGACGTCGTAGCTGTTGATGGGGTCGGCGACGAACCACTCCCACGTCGTGGTGCCGTCGCCGTTCCGGGTCGTGCTCCGCAGCCGCCCGTTCGACACGTCGGTCATCGAGTCGGGCACCGTGATGGCGATGCGCTGGCTGTCCGGCTCGTCGCCGAGGTAGTCCTTGAGCGGCCACCACACGCTGGCCCCGAGCCCCTCGCACGTGGTCGCGATCCACGGGTTGCCCAGGCTGTCGCGCGACCAGCTGAACCCGCCGTCCCACGGGGGCCGGCGCGCGACGCGCGGCCGGCCGTGGTACCACACCGTCACGGTCTTCACGTCGCCGGCGCGCTGCCGCGCGGTGAGCGTGACGAAGAACGCGTTGCCGTCGCGGCGGAAGACGAGGCGGTGCCGGTCCTGGACGACGCTGTCGATGTCCAGCGGAACCTGGAGGTCGATCTGCATCTCCCGGGCGGGCTGCAGCACCCGGTAGGTGATCCCGTTCCAGCCCTTGATGCTGCTGTCGGCGGGGTTCACGCGGACGTGCAGGTCGTAGAAGGCCGCGTCCCACCACGCGCGCGCCGGTCCGTTGGAGCCGCGCAGCGTGTCGGCGTGGGTGAAGGTGGAATCCTGGGCGGCGGCGGCGAGGGGCGCGCACAGAGTCAGGGCGAGGAGGAGCGTCGCAGAGCGCATGGCCATCTGGGTGTAGGGTGTAGGGTGTAGGGTGTAGGTTCGCCGGCCCGTGGCAGCGTATCCGGCAACTTGGCGTCTGGCAACTGAGTCTAGCGCACCCCGGGCTTGGGCGGGATCTGCGCGGTCACGTTGAAGGGCGCCGACGCGACCGGCGAGAAGCCGCGCGCGGTGGCCACGAGCGTGTAGCCCGCTCCGGCCGCGCTCACCGTCAGGCCCGGGAACGTCGCCAGCCCGGAATCCGCCAGGCGGCTCGTGACGCCCCCGAGCGTGCCCGGTCCCGGGTTCGCGCCGATCGCCAACGTGATCGTGTCCGACCAGAAGGGCGCCGTGTTCCCGATCCCGTCCTGCGCGGCCACCTGCACCGCCGGGCCGATCGTGTCGCCCGCGGGCGTGGCGGTGGGCTGCCGCGTGAATACCAGCTTCACGGGCGCGCCCGCCGAGACGGTGAACGTGTCGCTCGCGGCGCCGCCGAGACCCGCGGCGGCCGCCAGCAGCTGGTAGCCGGAGCCCGCCGAGTCGATCGTCACCGACGGGAACAGCGCCGTGCCGTTGACCGCGGCCACCTGCGTCACGCCCCCGAGATGCGCCCCACCCTTGCCGGTGCCACTGGCGATCGAGATCTGGATGGTCACGGTCGCTTCGAAGGCCGTGTCGCCGTTGCTCTCCAGGACCGTCACCCCCACGCCGGGCTGCAGGGGAGAGCCGGCCGTGGTGTTCTCCGGCTGGAGGCTGAAGACCAGCGTGGCGGGCCGGATCGGGCCCTGGTCCGACAGGGTCGCCATCTCGCAGCCGCAGGCGAGGCCGGCGCCCGCGACGACGGCGGTGAGAACGGCCGTCCGGCTCCGGGAAGGTCCGATGCTCATCGAGGAGCGTACCATATGCTCGGCTCCACGGGCGGGCAACTGCGACCGGTGCCGCCGTGATTGGGGCGCGCCCTCCTTGACGCGCCGGCCGGGGGGGACATCCTCTCTCCCGGTCCGGTTGACGGATGCTTGACGGCCGGACGCCATCGATGGGGGCACGCGGAAGCGACCCCCGCCGCCGTGAGGACGCCACCATGAGTCCGGATGCCGCCGGCCTGCAGACGCTGCCCGCCCTGTTCGAGGACGCCGTCGAGCGGTTCACCGACCACACGCTGGTCCTGGAGAAGCGGAGCGGCGCGTGGACCGGCACGACCTACGGCGCCACCCGCGCCCTGGTCCACCGCTGCGCGGCGGGCTTCCTCGCGCTCGGACTGCGCCGGGGCGAGCGCGTGGCCCTCGTCTCCGAGGGCCGGCTCGAGTGGCCCGTGAGCGAGCTGGGCATCCTGTACGCGGGCGGCGTGAACGTCCCCATCTCGGTGAAGATCGAGGAGCTGCCCGAGCTGCAGTTCCGGCTCGCCCACTCCGGCTGCCGGATGGCGGTGCTGTCGGGCTCGCAGGCGCGCAAGGTGCTGGGCGTGCGCGCGAGCCTGCCGGACCTCGAGACCGTCGTCCTGCTCGACGATCCCGGCGAGAGGGTCCCCGGCGCGGTGCGGTTCGCGGAGCTGCTGGCCGCGGGGGACGCCCACCTCGAGGCGCGGCCGGACGCGGTGGCCGCGTCGTGGCGCGCGCTCGCCGGCCGCGACCCGGCGAACATCTGCTACACGTCGGGCACGACCGCCGACCCCAAGGGCATCGTCCTCACGCACCGCAACTACACCGCCAACATCGCGCAGGGCACCGCGCTCTACCCGCTCCCGCCCGACGCCGTGACCCTGCTCGTCCTGCCCTGGGACCATGCGTTCGCCCACACCTGCGGCATCTACGCGCTCGCGTCCACCGGCGGCGCGTTCGCCTGCGTGCCCCAGGGCAAGACGCCGATGGAGACGCTGCGCAACATCCCGGACGCCGTGCGCGACACGCGCCCCACGTTCCTGCTCAGCGCGCCCGCGCTCGCCAAGACGTTCCGCAAGGGGATCGAGAAGGGCGTGCGCGCCAAGGGGACGCTCGCGTGGGCGCTGTTCCGCGCCGGGATCGCCGTCGGCGCGGCGCACAACGGCCTCGGCTTCGACCGCGGCCGCGGGCCGCGCGCGCTCCTCAAGCCGCTGGTCGCGCTGTTCGACGCCGTGCTGTTCCGCAAGATCCGCGAGGGCTTCGGCGGCCGGCTCGAGTACTTCGTCGGCGGCGCCGCGCTGCTCGACGTCGAGCTGCAGCGGTTCTTCTACGCCCTCGGCGTCCCGATGTACCAGGGCTACGGCCTCACCGAGGCCGCGCCGGTGATCTCCTCCAACACGCCGCGCCGCCACAAGCTGGGCTCCTCGGGCGTGCCCGCTCCCGACCTCGACGTCCGGATCGTGGGCGAGGACGGCCGCGACCTGCCCGCCGGCGTGAAGGGCGAGATCGTGGTCCGGGGCGCGAACGTCATGCTCGGCTACTGGAAGAACGACACGGCGACGGCCGAGACGCTGCGGGACGGCTGGCTCCACACCGGCGACCTGGGCTACCTCGACCGCGACGGCTTCCTGTTCGTGCTCGGCCGCGAGAAGAGCCTGCTCATCGGGCACGACGGGGAGAAGTACAGCCCGGAGGGCATCGAGGAAACGCTCGTGGACCGGTCGCGGTTCATCGACCAGGTCATGCTCCACAACAACCAGTCCCCCGCGACCGTGGCGCTGCTGGTGCCCAACCGCGAGGCGATGGCCGCCTGGATGAAGCAGCACGGCCTCGCGGGCGACACGACGGAGGGCCAGGACGCGGTGCTGCGGTTCCTCGAGGCCGAGATCGACGCCTACAAGGCCGGCGGCCGGCACGCCGGGATGTTCCCCGAGCGCTGGCTCCCTTCGACCTTCGCGGTGCTGAGCGAGCCCTTCACCGAGCAGAACCGGATGCTCAACGGCACGCTCAAGATGGTGCGGAGCCGCATCGAGGCCGCCTATCGCGGCCGCATCGCCCAGCTCCACGGCGTGGACGGCGCGAGCGTGTGCAGCCATCCCAACCGCGAGGCGATCCGCCAAGTGCTGGCGTAGCTGCACGCCGAATGCCGACTGGTTCCGTCGGCGCTCGAGCCCCCTCTTTCCTCCTTGTCTCGGTCGCGTCGGGCGCCTGATTCACACCCGCGTCACGCTCCAATGACGCTCCCCGCCTAGCGTACGGCATCGCCTGCAGTCCGATCCGTCAACGCCGTGCCGTGCCGATTGCCGAAAGCAGGGGGATCTCCATGGGAAGCTGGGCTCGCGTTCTCGCAGTTCTCGTACTGTTCGGCTGCGCGTCGGCGCCCCGTTATCAGCCGCCGCCCGAGGCGGCTCCCGCCGTCTTTCGCGAGGGGCCGGCGATGCCGGAGAGCACCGCCGCCGACACGCCCTGGTGGCGCATCTACCGCGATACCACGCTGCAGCGCCTGGTGCGCGTCGCGCTGGCGCGGAGTGCGGATCTCCGCATCGCCGTCGAGCGGGTGAGCGAAGCTCGCGCGCTGCTGATGGCGGCGCGGGGCGCGCAGCTGCCGGTGCTGGGCCTCTCCGGAACCGCGCAGCGGAACTGGGTTCGCCAGAGCGTCCCGAGCGACGGCTATACCACGACGACCAGGACCGATGTCCTGAGCGCCGCGGCGACCGCCTCGTGGGAGGCGGACATCTTCGGCGTGCAGCGGAACGCCGCGCGGAGCGCCACCGCCTCGCTGCAGGCGACGGAAGAGTTGCGCCGCGGCGCGGCCCTCCTCGTCGTCGCCGAGGTTGCGTCGGCCTACGTCGAGCTCCAAGCCAGTGACCAGCAGCTCGGGATCGTGCAGCGCTCGATCACGGCGCGACGGGGTTACGTCGATGCGACGAAACGCCGGTTCGACGGCACTTCCCAGAACGAGCTTGAGTACCGGCAGGCGCAGGCCTTGCTGGAGGCAGCTCGCGAGCAGGCGATCGACCTCGAGGAAGGCGCCGCCGACGAGGAGAACGCGCTCAGCGTGCTGATGGGCCGCGCGCCGGAGGCGATTCCCCGGACCGGCGCGCCGGGCGACCAACTGCTGACCCCCGTCCCGGCGGGGCTTCCGTCGCAGCTCGTCGTTCGCCGTCCGGACGTGATGGCGGCCGAGCGTGCCCTGGCGGCGGCCGGCGCGGACGTCGGCGCCGCGAGGGCGCAGCTCTTCCCAAGCCTGGCGTTGTTCGCGGGCGTCCGATACTCGCGGTATGCCACACCGGCTCAACCGTCCTCTTTCGGGATTCTCATCCCGGAGACGATCAGCACCTCGGGTACATGGTACGGAACGGCGACCGTGTCCCAGCCCCTGTTCGCCGGCGGGCAGATCGTCGCCCAGGTGCGGGCCGCGGAGGCGCGGCGCCGCGAGGCGTTGGCGGAGTACGAGGGCACCGTGCTCGCCGCGCTCCAGGACGCGGAGAACCAGCTCGTCGCCGTGCGGCTCGCGGCGGACCGGCGCGAGTCGGCCGATTCCCAGGTGGCGTACGCCCGCGCGGCGCTGCCCGCGGCGGAGCGGCGCTACGAAGGCGGCGCGTCGCCGTTCCTCGAGGTGGTGGACGCCCAGCGCACTCTCCTCGCCGCCGAGCTCGGTGCGGTCGCGGCGCGCGTGCGGCAGGCGGGCGCCGTCATCGGCCTCTACAAGGCGCTGGGAGGCGGGTGGCAGTCGGACACGCCGGCCGCCGGCGGCGGCGCGGCGAACTGACCGCCGGCGGGCAGCGGTCCGGGCGCGCCCGCAGTAGAATTGGGCCATGAAAATCGGCCTGGTGGGCTTCGCGGGATCGGGGAAGACGACGGTGTTCAACACGCTCACGGGCCTCGACGTGCCCGTGGGCTTCGGCGGCGAGCTGCACCTCGGCACCGTGAAGGTGCCCGACGAGCGGATCGACAAGCTGTCGAAGATCTTCAGTCCCAAGAAGACCACCTACGCCGAGATCGTCTTCAGCGACATCCCCGGCGAGCACGGCGCCGAGAAGAAGGGGCTCTCCGCCAAGGCCCTCCAGCAGATCCGCGACCAGGACGTGCTGTGCCTGGTGCTGCGCGGGTTCGACAACCCGGCGCTCGAGACCAAGCCCGATCCCGCCGGCGACCTCGAGGCGTTCCACGCCGAGTGCATCCTCACCGACCTCGCGATGGTGGAGCGGCGCCTGGACCGGGCGAAGAAGGAGAAGGCCGACCCGCTGGAAGTGGCGGCGTTCGAGCTGATGCGGCAGACCCTGGAGCAGGAGCTGCCCCTGCGCTCGCTCACGGCGCAGGCGCTGGACCGCGGCAAGCTGACCGGCTACGGGTTCCTGACCGACCGGCCGCTGATGGTGGCGCTGAACCGCGGCGAGGACGAGGCCGCCGCGCCGCTCCCCGAGGCGATGGCGAAGCGGCTCGAGGCGATCCAGGCGGCGGGGCTGGTGCTCTCGGCGAGCGTGGAGGCGGAAATCGCGAAGATGGACGCGGCCGACCAGAAGGCGTTCCTCGACGACCTCGGCGTCGCGGAGTCGGCGCTGACGCGCTTCATCCACACGGCGTACGGCCTGCTCGACCTCATCTCGTTCTTCACCGTCGGGCCGGACGAGGTGCGCGCCTGGCCGGTGCGGCGCGGCAGCAACGCGAAGCAGGCGGCGGGCAAGATCCACTCCGACCTCGAGCGCGGGTTCATCCGCGCCGAGATCATTCCCTACCCCGTCTTCATGGAGCACGGCTCCGAGCACGCGGTGCGCGACGCCGGCAAGCTGCAGCTCGGCGGCAAGGACCACGTCGTCGCCGACGGCGACATCCTGCACATCCGCTTCAACGTGTAGCCGCCGGGCCGGGCGGCCTCAGGGCAGGGCCACGCCGGTGCGATGCGACCACTGGCGCAGCGCCAGGTCGATCTGCGCCGCGCGGAAGCCGGCGACCGCGGCGGTGCTGTCATCGACAACCAGGGTCCGGGGCTCGGGACCCGCGTACGCCGGCCACGCCGGCAGACCGGGCCCGTTCGGGTCGCCCGTCTTCGCGAAGTTGGTCCAGTACGCCTGCATCATCGCGCTCACAGCGAGGTCCTGCGGCGGTGCGAAGACCGCCAGCTGGCCGAAGCCGAACACGAAGGGGATCTCGCCGCCGTGCGGCACGCCGGGCGCGCGGCGCGCGCGCAGGATGTCGGGCAAGAACGCGAACCGATAGACCCAGGCCGACGCGCCGAGCGCCGCGACGTCGCGCGCGAGCAGGCTCGAGGTCGCGGCGAACAACCGGTCGCCGAACCACTGCTCCGCGATTTCGGCCCCGCTCGCGCCGCCGCGCTCGTAGAGCGCCCGCGCCGAGTCCGGCACGCCCGCCCCGGAATCCGCCGGGAGGCTCGCGCCGCCGGCGCGCAGCAGCGAACCTTCGTCGCTGTTGCTGCCGGTGAGATAGGGCACGCGCGCCACCCGGCCCCCGACGAACGAGGCCGTGACGTCCTCCACCAGCACGGTGCCGTCCGCGATCGGGCCCACGTCGCCCTCACCGGCCGCTAGGATCGAGTCCGCACTTGCCGCGCGCAGCACGTCCGGTGCGCCGGGCCCGGTCGCGCCCAGCCGGGCCGCCAGGGCCGCGGCCCTGCGCTGCGCCTCCACGAGCGCCGTGGTGCCGTAGAGCGCCGGGCCGGACTCGCTGATCGCCCTGGCGAACAGCCCGCGCGCGGGTGGAGCCGCCATCAGCGCGTCCACGCTGACGCCGCCCGCCGACTCCCCGAACACCGTGACGCTCGCCGGATCGCCCCCGAAGGCGGCGATGTTGTCGCGGACCCACCGCAGGGCCGCGATCTGGTCAAGCAGGCCGAAATTGGCGGACGGCTCTCCCGGGTGCTGCGCGGCGAGGGCGGGAAGGGCGAAGAAGCCGAGCTGGCCGAGCCGGTAGTTGAGGCTCACGACCACGATGCCGCGGCCGGCGAGGGCCGCGCCGTCGTACAGCGGCACGGAGGACCCGCCCTGGACGAAGCCGCCGCCGTGGATCCACACCATGACCGGCCGCCTGGCGCCGGGCTCGAGTCCCGGCGTCCAGACGTTGAGAGTGAGGCAGTCCTCGCTGCGGGGCAGGTTGGCCCGCGCGACCAGGCGGTCGGTCCCGCGCTGCGGGCACACGGGACCGAAGCTCGTCGCCTCGCGCGTCGCGCTCCAGCCCGGCGGCGGCTGCGGCGGCCGCCACCGCCACGGCCCGACCGGGGGCGCCGCGTAGGGGATGCCCTTGAACGCGTCCACGCCGCTCTCGACCGCGCCGGCGAGCCGGCCCTGCGCGATCACGACCTCCGGCGCCTGCGCGCCGGGGCCACCGGCCTGCAGGGCGAGGAGCAGGGCGATCAGGTGCACGGACGCCAAGGCCGCGCGCGGCTCAGTTCCCGCGGCGCGCGGCCGCGAACCGCCGCGGGTCGAACAGGCCAGCGTCGAGCGGCTCGCCGGTCCGGATGTCCACGTACTCCTCCTTCCACACCGGGCGGCCGTTCACCAGGAACACCACCCGCGCCGAGAGCCAGGCGCCGCCGACCGGGCGGTAGTCCTCGAAGCGCGAGTCCGCCACCCGACCCGAGCCCGCCCGGCCGGGCTGCAGCATCCGGACGAACACCAGCCGCTCCCGGTCCACCCAGAACTGCACGCGCTGGGAGTCGCCGGCCGCGGCGCCCACCACGTACACGGGGCGTCCCTGCCACGTGTCCTCGTGCATCGTTGCGAGGTCGATGCCCAGGCGGGTGAGCTTGGCGAGCGTGGTGTCCACCGGCTGGAGGTACACGTCGAAGCCCAGGACCAGCAGCGGGTGGACGAGCGGCAGGGTCCGGGTCAGCGAATCGTGGGTGAACACGTACTCGCTGTCGTTGCGGAACACGATGCCGCCGCCGGAGTCGGCCGGCAGGAAGTCGATGCGCAGGCCGCCGGGGAGCGAGGCGTACTCGCGCCAGGTGGAGGTCGTCTCCTTGCCCGCCGTGTCGGTCGCGGTGTTGTGCTGCGTGAACGCGAGCGTGCGGTACCAGCTTCCGGCGTAGCGGTCGTGCATCGCGCGGATCAGCTCGCGCCCGTCCCGGGGCGAGGGATCGGCGAGGCCGAGCGCAAGGGCGAGCGTCGGGACGAGGACGAGCACGAGTGACCCTCCGGGGAATGGGCGGGCGAGCGTGGGACGATGGTCGTGAGGGGTCCTCAATATTGTGCAACGCCCCGGCCCGCGAAAGAGACCGTTTCCATCCCGGGAAAGGTCCTTATCTTGGTGCGCGGCACGAACGGACAGGAGCCGAGTGGAAGACGCATCGGTGCGGCGCCGGCGCGGGGAGCGCCGGCGCCTGTGGGACAGGCGCTCGCCCCTGCCGCGGCGGTCCGACGCGGACCGGCGGCGCCGCGACCGCCGCAGCGCGGTCGCGCAATTCCACTCCGAGCGGCGGGGCGCGCCGGACCGGCGCCAGTCGGTCCGCCGCATCGTCGCCGACCGGCGGATGGCGGCCTCGCGACGCCTCGGACGCCGCCGGCGCGACACCCCGACGCCGTACACCATCGAGCACATGGACCAGCTGAAGAGCCGGTTCGCCAGGCCCGGGCCGGTCACCTGTCCCGCCTGCGGCGGCGCCTTCACGCTCGGGCCGGCCCGGCGGCGCGGCGGCGAGATCGCGCGCCGCGTGGTGTGCCTCGGCTGCGGCCGGGCGGCGGTGGTGCCCAACTCCCGCGCGGCCCGGATCCTCCTCATCGACCAGAACGAGGCCGTGCGCGGTCACATGGCCACGATGCTCTCGGGGGCCGGCCACGAGGTCGTGGAAGCCGGCGACTCGAGCGTCGGGCTGATGGCCTACGAGACCGTCCCCGCAGACGTGGTGTTCCTCGACGTGCTCTCGGAGGGGCGGCTCGACCCGACCGATTTCCTGCGCCAGCTGCGGCGGCGCTACCCGGATGCGCGGGTCGTCGCCGTGGCCGGGCGGCCGACGTTCAGCGGGGTGGACCTCCTGGCGATCATGCAGGGCCTCGGCGCGGTGCGGACGATGCGGATGCCGGTGACCCGCGACAAGATCCTGCAGACCGTGGAGGACGTGCGCCCGTAGCGAAGGCGTTGCTCCTCGCCGCGGCGCTGGCGGCGCCCGCCGCGGTGGCCTGCCACCCGAGTGCGGACCGCGCCGGCCGCCCTCCGGCGACGGACAGCGCGGCGACGGCCGCCCCGGCGTCCGTCCCGACGCCCCCGCCCATCCGGCACGTGTTCGTGATCGTGCTCGAGAACGAGGACTACGCCGCCACGTTCGGCGCGGGCGCGCGCGTCCCCTACCTCGCGGGCACCCTGGTGCCGTCTGGCGCTCTGCTGCGCCAGTACTACGCCACGGCGCACAACAGCCTGCCCAACTACATCGCGATGATCAGCGGGATCGCCCCCACCCGGGCGACCCAGGGCGACTGTCCCCTGTTCGAGAACTTCACCCTGACCGGCACCGCTCCCGACGGCCAGCCGGTTGGCCGGGGCTGCGTGTACCCGGCCGGTGTGGCGACGCTCGCCAACCAGCTGGCGGCGAAGGGGCTGACCTGGAAGGCGTACATGGAGGACATGGGCAACGACCCGACGCGCGAGAGCGCGACCTGCGGCCACCCGCGGCTCGGCGCCGTGGACGTCACCGAGCACGCGACGCCGCGGGACCAGTACGCCGCCAAGCACGACCCGTTCGTGTACTTCCACGCGATCGTCGACTCGGCGTCCTGCGCGGCGAACGTCGTGCCGCTCGCGCGCCTCGAGGGCGACCTCGCGTCGGCCGCGAGCACGCCCAACTTCGCGTTCCTCTCGCCCAACCTGTGCCACGACGGGCACGACGAGCGGTGCGCGAGCGGCGAGCGGCCGGGTGGCATGGCCGCGGCCGACCGGTTCCTCGCGCGCGTGGTGCCGGCGATCACGGGCGCGCCGGCGTTCAAGGACGGGCTGCTGATCGTGACGTTCGACGAGGCCGGGGAGGACGACGCGTCGGCCTGCTGCGACGAGCCGCCGGGACCGAACACGGCCCGGCCGGGGATCTCAGGCCCGGGCGGCGGCCGCACCGGCGCCGTGATGCTCTCGCCGTTCATCCGGGCGGGCACGGTCTCGGACGTGCCGTACAACCACTACGCCCTGCTCAGAAGCATCGAGCGGATCTTCGGCCTGCCGTACCTGGGCTACGCCGGTCGGCCCGGCCTCGCGGACTTCGGCGCCGACGTGTACGGCGCGCCCGCCGCCGCCGCGCCCGGCCCCCGCTGAGGAGCGGGGCCGGGCCCGGTCGTTCCGCCGGCTACTTGTACCCCTGCTGGTGCACCGTCGTCACCGCCCGCCCGGACGGGTCGTTCGCGTTCCGGAACGCCGCGTCCCACGCCAGCGCCTCCGGCGTGCTGCACGCCACCGACGGCACCGACGGCACGCACGCCGCCGCCGAGTCCGACGGGAAGTGGTCGTGGAACAGGGAGCGGTAGAAGTACTCCTCCTTGTTGAGCGGCGGATGGATCGGGAACCGGTACGCCGCGTGCTTCAGCTGGTCGTCCGTCACCGCCTGCGCCGTCATCTTCTTCAGCGTGTCGATCCACCCGTAGCCCACGCCGTCCGAGAACTGCTCCTTCTGGCGCCACGCGACGCTCGCCGGCAGCAGGTCGTCGAACGCCTTCCGCAGCACCCATTTCTCGATGCGCCCCTCGCGCACCATCTTGTCCGCGGGGTTGAGGCGCATCGCCACGTCGAGGAACGCCTTGTCGAGGAACGGCACCCGCCCCTCCACGCCCCACGCCGCGAGCGACTTGTTGGCCCGCAGGCAGTCGTAGAGGTGCAGCTTGCCGAGCTTGCGGACCGTCTCCTCGTGGAACGCGCGCGCGTCCGGCGCCTTGTGGAAGTAGAGGTACCCGCCGAACACCTCGTCCGC
>DASPSV010000250.1:0-4589 GCA_035623755.1 Gemmatimonadales bacterium | reverse complement strand
GTCACCCACATCGCGGTGGAGCCGCCGGTCGAGTCCGACATCAGCGAGGAGGAGGAGGAGCGGGCCAAGGAGCACGCCAAGCGCACCTACCAGCGCTCGGTGGCGGTGACCAAGGAGGTCATCAACTCGGTGCGGATGGGGCGGACCGCCAGCGTGAAGAAGGTGAAACGGGCGGTGCAGGCGATCGTGGACCAGGTGCTGTCGGCGGAGTCGGCGCTGGTGGGCCTGACCACGCTGCGGGACTACGACGACTACACGTTCACGCACTCGGTGAACGTGTGCATCTTCGCCGTCGCGCTCGGCCGGAAGCTGGGCCTCAACAAGCTGCAGCTGTTCGACCTCGGCATGGCGGCGCTGTTCCACGACGTCGGCAAGTCCAAGGTGCCGCTCGAGGTGCTGAACAAGGACGGCAGCCTCGACGAGGAGGAGTGGCGGATCATGACCGCCCACCCCTGGCTCGGCGTGCTGACCTTGTTCGCGATGCGCGGGTACGGGGAGATCCCCTACCGCAGCATGATCACCGCGTACGAGCACCACATGAAGGCGGACCTCACCGGGTACCCGAAGTGCCTGCGGCCCCGGCAGGTGTCGATCTTCTCGAAGATCATCGCCGTGGCCGACGGCTTCGACGCCGCCACGTCGCGGCGCACCTACCAGACGACGCCGATCCAGCCGGACGGCGTCCTCAAGGAGATGCTCGAGAACCCCAAGCGCGGCTACGACCCGATCCTGGTGAAGGCGTTCATCAACCTGATCGGGGTCTACCCGGTCGGGACGCTGATCATCCTCGACTCGTACGAGCTGGCCCTCGTCACGGCCGCCAACTCCAACCCCGAGTTCGTGCACCGGCCGATGGCGCGCATCGTGTCGGACGCCACCGGCACGATCGTCTACCCCGGTCACGTGGTGGACCTCTCGGAGCGCGAGGCGGCCGGCGGCTTCCGGCGCAGCATCATCAAGGTCTCGAATCCGGAAAAGTACGGCATCCGGGTCTCCGACTACTTTGTCTGACCCGGCCGGCGCCGGCTCCCTCGCGTCGAGCTGGGAGCGCCTGCGGGCGGCCGGCCGGCCGGGCCTCGTCGCGTACGTGACCGCGGGCCACCCGAGTCCGGCGGAGACGGAGGCGTTCCTGCGGGGCGCGGCGGACGCGGGCGTGGACTGCGTCGAGCTGGGCGTGCCGTGGAGCGACCCCGTGGCCGACGGGCCGACGATCCAGGCGAGCACGCACGCCGCCCTGGAGGGCGGCATGACGCTCGGCGGCGCGCTGGAGGTGCTGGCGCGCGCGCGGCCGGCGGCGCCCACCGTGGTTTTCTCGTACCTGAACCCCGTGCTGGCGCGCGGCCCCGCGACCTTCGCGCGCGAGGCCCGGGCGGCCGGTGCGGCGGGCCTCCTGATCACGGACCTGCCGGTGGGCGCCGACGAGCCGGTCGAGACCGACCTCGGCTCCTCCGGCCTCCCCCTGGTCCGGCTGGTGGCGCCCACCACGCCCGCGGCGCGCCAGGCGCTCATCGCGGCGCGCAGCCGGGGCTTCCTCTACGTGGTCTCGCGGCTGGGCGTCACCGGCGAGAGCGCGGGCGTCTCGGCCGCGCTGGGCCCGCAGCTGGCCGCGCTGCGCCGGGTGACGCGCCTGCCCATCGCCGTGGGCTTCGGCATCTCGACGCCCGAGCAGGCGGTGCTCGTCGGCCGCCTCGCGGACGGCGTGGTCATCGGCAGCGCCGTCGTCGCCCGCATGGGCGCGGGCGGCGCGGCCGCCGCCCTCGCGTGGCTGCGCTCGGTGCGCGCCGCGCTGGACGCGCGGGGCTGATCCACATACCGTTGCTGCATGCCGAGCGACGCGATCACGCTGCGGGGCATGCGCTTCCACACCCTCGTCGGGCTGCTGCCCCACGAGGAGCACATTCCCCAGCCGCTCGAGCTGGACGTCACCGTGTTCCTCTCGCTCCGGCGCGTGGGGCAGACCGACTCGCCCAAGGCGCTGCTGGACTACCGGAACCTGTACCGCCTGGTCGCCGAGTCGGTCGGCACCAGCCATCACCGGCTGCTCGAGGGCCTGTGCGAGCTGATCGCCGCCAAGGCGCTCGCCTTCGACCACGTCGACCGCGTGCGCGTCGCGGCGCGCAAGCCGCACGCCCCGATCCCCGGGCCGCTCGAGTCGGTCGAAGTGGTGATCGAGCGCTCCCGGGAGCAGGCCTGATCCCCCGTCCGACTCCGGAGACCCGATGACGATGCGCTTGTGGCCCCTGGCGCTGGCCGCGGCTCTCGCCGCGCCCGCCCGCGGCATCGCCCAGAACGCGCCGGCGGCCCCCCCGCCCCCGCCGCCCCCCCCGCCGCCGCCGCTCGTGAAGGCGCAGGTGGACCTGGGCTTCGTGAGCACGAGCGGCAACACGTCGGTGCGCACGCTCAACGTCGCCGAGCAGCTGGTGGTGAACCCCGCGCCGTGGAAGTTCACCCAGACGTTCGCGATCGTGGACGGCTACACGGCCGGCGTCGAGACGGCGAACACGCTCACCGCCGGCCTCAGGGCCGACTACGCGGTGAGCGGCCGGCTCCGCGCGTACGGCCTGGTGGACTACACGCGCAACCGGTTCGCGGGCATCGCGCGCCGGTTCGAGGAGGCCGCCGGCCTCGCCTACGGGGCGCTCACGGGCCCGGCGACGGTCCTGGACTTCGAGGCGGGCGCCGGCCGCAACGAGCAGACCGGGGTGAGCGGACCGAGCCAGTCCTACTGGACCGGGCGGCTCGCGGGGCACCTCAAGCTGAACTTCACCAGCCACGCGTACTTCGAGCAGAAGGTCGAAGACATCGCCGACCTGCAGAACACCAAGAACATGCTGATCAACACCGAGAGCGCCCTGGTCGCGCCGGTGTCGGGCACCGTGGGTCTCAAGCTCGGGTACGTGGTCCACTTCGCGAACGAGCCGCAGCCGGGCTTCAAGCAGACCGACACCATCCTCTCGGCCGGCCTCCAGCTGGCGTTCTGAGCGCCGTCGCGGCGGTCGCGCTCGGGTCGAACCTCGGCGACCGCGCGGCGATCCTGGGCCGCGCGCGCGCGGCCGTGGACCGCCTGCCGGCCACGCGCCTGGTGGCCGCGAGCGCCGTGGAGGAAACGGCGCCGCTGGGGCCGGTGCCGCAGGGTCCCTACCTCAACCAGATGCTCAAGGTCGAGACGGCGCTGGGCCCGTGGTCGCTGTTGCGGGCGCTGCTGGAGGTCGAGCGTGCGGAGGGCCGGGTGCGCGCCGTGCGCTGGGGCCCGCGGACCTTGGACTGCGACCTGGTGCTGTACGGCCGGGAGCGGGTGGACCTCCCCGATCTCCAGGTGCCGCACCCCGAGCTGCCCAACCGCGAGTTCTGGATCCGGGAGCTGCACGAGCTCGGGATCGATCCGGAGTGGGCAGTGAGGAGCCTGAAGAGCGCAGGGTAGTTGCCAGAACCACTGACAACTTGGCGTCTTGGAACTTCTCCGCTTTCAGATTACCGTTCGCTCGCACTCATGTCCGCCCCAACCAAGGACTCCGTCGTCACCACCCGCGACTTCCTGGCCTGGAAGGCCGCGGGCCGCCGCATCGTCACCGTCACCGCGTATGACGCGCTGTTCGGCCGGCTGGTGGACGAGGCCGGCGTGGACTGCGTGCTCGTGGGCGACTCGGTGAACCAGGTGCTGGCCGGCGAGCCCTCGACACTGTCGGCCACCGTCGAGCAGATGATCTACCACGCCCGCGCGGTGCGGCGCGGCGTGAAGCGAGCGCTCCTGGTGGTGGACCTCCCGTTCCTCAGCTACCAGGTGAGCCGCGAGGAGGCCGTGCGGAACGCCGGCCGGATCATGAAGGAGACCGGCGCCCAGGCGGTGAAGCTGGAGGGCGGCGCCGCGATGGCGGCGACGGTGCAGGCGCTGGTCGAGATCGGGATCCCGGTGATGGGCCACCTCGGCCTGACGCCCCAGTCGGTGCACGCGCTCGGCGGCTACCGGGTGCAGGGCCGGGAGGAGGAGACCGCGCGGCGGATCGAGAGCGATGCGGCGGCCCTCGAGAGCGCCGGCGTGTTCAGTATCGTGCTGGAGCTGGTGCCGGCGGCGCTGGCCGGGAAGATCACCAAGGCGCGCGGGGTCGCGACGATCGGGATCGGCGCGGGTCCGCTGTGCGACGGCCAGGTGCTGGTGCTGCCGGATCTGCTCGGCCTCAACGACGGCTTCGCGCCGAAGTTCCTCAAGCGCTACGCGTCGCTGGCCGACGATGTCCGCGCGGCGGTGGGCCGCTACGCGGAGGACGTGCGCGGCGGCGCCTACCCCGACGCCGACCACTCGTTCTAGCCGCGCCGTGCTGTCCGTCTCCGCCCCGTCCGCCATGTCCTCGCACGCCCGGGAGGCCCGCCGCGCGGGCCGGCGCATCGGCCTGGTGCCGACGATGGGCGCCCTGCACGCGGGCCACCTCGCCCTGGTCACCGAGGCCCGGCGGCGCGCGGACCTGGTCGTGATGAGCGTGTTCGTCAATCCGCTGCAGTTCGGCCCCTCCGAGGATTTCGCGCGCTACCCGCGGGACCTGGCGCGTGACACCGCCGAGGCCCGCGCGGGGGGCGTGGACGTCCTGTGGGCA
>DASPSV010000054.1:0-5801 GCA_035623755.1 Gemmatimonadales bacterium | reverse complement strand
ACCTACAACGGCGACCTGATCGTCTCGCAGGGCACGTACACGATCGGCTCGGGCGTGGACTCGGTCGCGGGCTTCCTGCGCACCGAGGGCACCGGCGCCCTGTCGATGGTGGCGATCGTCGCGGCCCCGACGGTCGCGGTGCGCGACAGCGCCGTGTTCGCCGGCGGGCCCTCGAGCGCGCTCACGGGCGGCGTGCTGCGGATCTGGGGCAACTTCTTCGAGCGCGGCACCACCGGGCAGTTCGCGCCGACCGTGGGCCACCGGGTGAGCTTCCAGCGCGCCACGGCCGGCGCGCAGACGGTCCAGTTCGCGGACTCGGTGGGGAGCTTCTTCCACGACGTCGTGGTGAACGGCACGGTCGCCGACACGCTGCGCCTGCTCTCCAACGCGCAGGTCCAGGACTCCGCGGTGCTCCTGGGCACGTCGGCGCTGGTGAGCAACGCGTCGGAGGCCCTGAAGCTCCCGGCGGCCGGCATCCTCCGGGTGCACTCCCAGGCCGTGCTGCGGCCGTTCCGCGCCGAGGCCGGCACGTGGGTGCTGGACAGCACGTTCGTCGGCGGCGCCGCGGTGCGGTTCAGCCCGGATACCGCGGTGCTCCTCAACGCCAGCAACTTCTACGGCACCGGCACCATCGGCGTGGCCGGGATCTCGTCCACGCCCTCGCCGCTGTTCGCGTGGAAGAGCGTGCGGATGACGGGCGGCACGCTGCCCTCCAACGGCACGACCTACGCCGGCAACCTGATCGTCCAGGGCGGGACGTACACCGAGAGTACCTTCGGCGTGACCGACTCGATCGCCGGGTTCCTGCGCACCGAGGGCACCGGCGTCTTCCTCATGCCGGTGGGCACGGCGGCCCCGACGGTGGCCGTGCACGACAGCGCCGTGTTCGCGGGCGGCGCCGACACGCTCGCCTCCGGCACGCTGCGTCTCTACGGCGGCTTCGCGCAGCGCGGCGCGGCGACGGCGTTCGTCGGCGGCGCGGGCCACACCGTGCAGTTCGCCGGCGCGACGCGGCAGAGCGTCAGCTTCGCCAACCCCGGCACCGCCGCCTCGACGTTCGGCAACGTGCTGCTGCAGCGCCCCGGGGCCCTGCCCGCGAGCGTCTCCCTGGGCAGCGCCGTCTTCGCGGCGGGGACGCTCCAGGACACGAGCCTGTCGGCCATCGACACGGTCCTGGGCAACGGCAACACCCTCACCCTGGGCGGGTTCTCCATCAACGGCACCTACTTCTCCAACGCGCCGGTGGTGGTCAACAGCAGCGCGCTGCTGCTCGCGGGCAGCACGGTGACCTTCGCCAACATGTCGCCGACGGTGACGCAGCTGACCTTCACCCGCGGCGTCGCGGTCACGCTGAACGCGTTCGCCTTCCTGGTGGCGCCGACCACCGGCAAGTACTTCAGCGCGACCAACGCCCTCGCCGGGGCGCCCTCGGCGTTCAGCTTCTCCAACCCGGTACAGCCGACCCAGGCGTCGCCGCCGCCGGTGGGCACGTACGTCAAGGCGGGCGCCACCCTCCCCATCGTCACGTGGGGAACGGTCACCCTGCCATAGGCGGCGGCCTCCGCTTCACCTGACCAGCGCGTAGACCAGCAGGTCGAACGTCTTCCCGTCCTTGGTGGCGGCCTTCCGGAGCCGTGCCTCCCACACGTAGCCGGCCTTCTCCAGCACCCGCATCGACGCGGCGTTGCGCTCGAACACGTACGCCTGGATCCGGGCGAGGTCGAACGCGGCGAAGGCGTGCTCCGTCAGCGCCCGGAGCGCCGCGGTGGTGATGCCGCGGCCCCAGTGCGCCTCGCCGAGCCAGAACCCGATGGTCGCCGTGCGCCGCCAGATGTCGGGCTGCAGCTCGAGGCCGATGCCACCCGCCGCCTCGCCGTCCACGACGATGGCGAAGTGCAGCGCCGGCTCCTGCGACAGGGCCGCCTCGATCCACCGGTCGGCGTCCTGGCGCGTGTAGGGATGCGGGAAGCGGTCGCCGAGGTTGATCCACACCGAGCGGTTGTCGGCGTGCCGGACCAGCGCGGCGGCGTCCTCCGGCGCCCAGGGGCGCAGCAGCGCGCCCGCCACCGGCAGCTCGATCCGCGTCACCGGGTCAGGTCCTGCGGAACGCGAGCCGGTCCTCGAGTCGGGTGAGGATCTCCTCCTGCCGTTTCAGCTCCTCCCGGTAGTCCGCGCTGTCGGTGTCGGCGATCTCCATCCGCAGGTCCGACAGGTACGCCTCGAGGGCCTGCCGCAGCACGGCAGCCTCTTCGGCGGTCAGGTCGAGCTGGGCCATGCTCCACCTCCATCGTGCTCCGCGGCGCGGCGCGGACGGGGCGAGGGGCGTGTGGGTGTTCCCCGAGGTAGATACCGGGGTCGCGGCCCGCAGTCCAGTCGGCGCACCCAGCGTCAGGGCGCGGCGTCCACGGTGCCCCGCGCCGCCCCGCCCTCCCGCGCCAGCAGCGGCGCGAGCACCCGCCAGACGTTGTCGGCCACGATCCGCTCGCCGGCCTGATTCGGGTGGATCCCGTCCGGCTGGTTGAGCGTATCCACGCCTCCCACGCCCGCGAGCAGGAACGGGATCAGCGCCAGGCGTTCCCGCGCCGCGATCTCGGGGAACAGCGCGCGGAACCGCGCCGCGTAGCGCGGGCCGAGGTTGGGCGGCACCTCCATGCCCGCGAGCACGATGCGGACGCCGGGGCGGGCCGCCCGGGCGCGCCGCACGATCGCCTCGAGGTTGGCGTGCGTCGAGTCCAGCTCGAGCCCGCGCAGCCCGTCGTTGGCGCCGGTCTCCACCACCAGGACGGCGACCGGCGCTGCGAGCAGCGCGTCGAGCCGGCGCAGGGCGCCGGCGCTCGTCTCGCCGCTCACGCCCGCGTTGACGGCCTGCCACGGCAGGTGCGCGGCGTCGAGGCGGCGCTGGATCAGCGCCGGGAACGCCTGGTCCGGGTCCAGGCCGAGGCCGGCGGTGAGGCTCGTGCCGAGGAAGACGATACGAGGGGTGTAGGGTGTGGGGTGTAGGGTGTAGGGATTGGAGCCTTGGGTTTGGGGAGTGGGGGCTGGGGCTTGGGGAGTCGCGGCTCGCGCGCCGGAGCGCGACGCGGCATCGGTGCCGTCCGACAGCGCCGGACCGCGGCTGGCGTCGTTCCCGCACGACGCCAGTACGACAACCGCCACCGCGCCCACTATCATTCGACCCATGCTCATCGCCCGAAGCCTCACCAAGACCTACCTGAGCGGCGGCCGACCGCTGACCGTGCTCAAGGAAGTTAGCCTCGAAGTCGAAGCCGGAGGATTCCTCGCGATCGTCGGGCCGTCCGGATGCGGCAAGACGACGCTGCTGGGCCTGCTGGCGGGGCTCGACCAGGCCACCGCCGGCACCGTGCTGCTGGGCGGCCAGGACCTCTCGCGCCTCTCCGAGGACGGCCGCGCGAAGTTGCGTGGCGAGCAGGTGGGCTTTGTCTTCCAGACCTTCCAGCTCATCCCGACGCTCACCGCGCTCGAGAACGTCCAAGTACCGCTGGAGCTGGTTCCCAGACGGCAAGTTGCCAGTGGTTCCCAGGCGCCAGATGGCCGGAAGGCAGACAGCCACCGGGACATCGCCGAGCGCGCCCGGGAGCTGCTGGCGCGGGTCGGCCTCGAGGGCCGCGAGCACCACTACCCCGCGCAGCTCTCGGGCGGCGAGCAGCAGCGGGTGGCGGTGGCGCGCGCGTTCGTGAACCGGCCCAGCGTGCTGTTCGCCGACGAGCCGACGGGCAACCTCGACGCGGAGACGGGGGCGCGGATCATCGACCTGCTGGTGCAGCTCAACCGGGAGTCGGGCGCGACGATCGTGCTCGCGACCCACGACGCCGATCTCGCCGCCAAGGCCACGCGCACGCTGCGCCTGAAGGACGGCGCGGTGGTCGGCGAGCCGGCGCACGCGTGAGCGGGCTCGGCGCCGTGCTGCGGCTGTCGTGGCGGGAGACGCGCGCCTCCCGCCGGCGCCTGCTGCTGTTCGGCTCGGCGATCTCGATCGGCGTCGCGGCGCTGGTGGCGATCCGCTCGTTCACGGCCAACGTGCAGGAGGCCGTCCACCGGCAGACGCGCGAGCTGCTCGGGGCCGACCTGCTGCTCACCGCCAACGCGCCCTTCACGGCGCCGATCGAGCGGCTGCTCGACTCGCTGTCGCGCGCCGGCGCCGGCGTGGCGCGGCGGACGACCCTGAACTCGATGGCCTACGTGCGGCGCCGCGAGGGCACGCGGCTCGTGGACGTGCGGGCGGTGGGCGGCGGGTTCCCGTTCTACGGCGCCGTGGTCACCGACCCGCCGGGCCGGTGGCCGGACCTCGAGAGCGCGGACGTCGCCGTCGTGGACACCAGCCTGCTGGTGCAGCTCGGCGCCCGGATCGGCGACACGCTCGAGCTGGGGAGCCGCAGCTTCCGCATCGCCGCGGTCGCGGTCGAGGTGCCGGGCCGCCTGTCGGGCGGCTTCGGCGCCTTCGTGCCGCAGGTCTACATCCCGGTGCGCGACGTGGCGGGCACGGGGCTGGTCGTGTTCGGCAGCCGCGCGAGCTACCAGGCGCTGCTGCGACTCGACGGCGAGAAGGCAGCGCGGCGCATCGACGGCTCGCACAAGCGGCTGTTCGAGCGCGAGCACGTGCGGAGCCGGACCGCCGGCGACGCGGAGGCCAACCTCACCGAGTCGCTCGGCCAGCTGTCGAGCTTCCTCCAGTTCGTCGGGCTGGTCGCTCTGCTGCTGGGCGGCATCGGGGTCGCGAGCGGGATCGGGGCGTTCGTCGCCGGCAAGCTGGACACGATCGCGGTGCTGCGCTGCCTCGGCGCGAGCCGGCCCGCGGTCTTCGCCATCTACCTGCTGCAGGCGGCGGCGCTCGGCCTGGTGGCCGCCGCGGCCGGCGCCGCGCTCGGCGTCGCCGTGCAGCTCCTGCTGCCCGGTCTGCTCAAGGGCGTGCTGCCGCTCGACGTGTCGGTGAGCGTCGAGCCGGCGGCGATCGCGACCGGCCTCGCGATCGGCGTGGCGGTGGCGGTGCTGTTCGCGCTGCGGCCCCTGCTCGAGGTGCGCCTGGTCTCGCCGCTCCAGGCGCTGCGCCAGCCGTTCGACGACGCCGCGGCGGCGCGGCCGCGCGATCCCTGGCGCCTGGTCGCGTTCGGCGCGCTCGCCGCCGGCGTGCTGGCCCTGGCGATGAACCAGAGCGACGAGCCGAGGGTCGGCCTCGGTTTCGCGGTCGCGATCGGCGTGTCGATCGGGGTGCTGACGCTCGCGGCGCGGCTCGCGATGTGGGCGGCGCGCCGCGTGCTCCGGCTCGGCTCGCGCGGCGCCCGGTGGCCCTACGTCGTCCGGCAGGGCGTCGCCAACCTGTACCGCCCGCGCAACCAGACGCGCAGCGTCGTCGTCGCGCTGGGCTTCGGCGTCGCGCTGCTCGCCACGCTGTACCTGGTGGAGGCGAACCTGCTCGGGCAGGTCCAGTTCGCGACGCTCGCGACCCCGGGCAAGCCGAACCTGGTGTTCGTGGACATCCAGCGCGACCAGGAGACCGGCGTGGACAGCCTGGTGCGCGCGAGCGGCCAGCCGGTGCTCCAGCAGGTCCCGATCGTCCCGATGCGGATCGCGGCCATCGACGGCCGCGCCGCGGACAGCCTGCTGCGCGACCCGAACCGGCGGCCGCCGGCGCCGTGGGCGCTGCGCCGCGAGTACCGCTCCACCTTCCGGGACACGGCGACGGCGGGCGAGCGGATCGTGCGCGGCGCGTGGTGGCACGGGCCGGGCGCCGGACCGCCCTGGCCCGTCTCGCTGAGCACCGACGTGGCGCAGGAGCTGCGGGT
>DASPSV010000221.1:0-25081 GCA_035623755.1 Gemmatimonadales bacterium | reverse complement strand
CATGCAGCGGGCGCTGGTGGACCTCAACAAGCACTGGGAAGAGGGCGGCAAGCCCCACATCAACATCGGCATCGGCATCAACTTCGGCGAAGTGTTCGCGGGGAACATCGGCAGCGAGCAGCGCCTCGAGTACACGGTCCTCGGCGACGCCGTCAACACGGCCTCCCGGCTGTGCTCCAAGGCCGCCAAGGGCGAGATCATGATCTCGGAGCCGTTCTTCAAGCGACTCAAGAAGCCGCCCAAGGTCGAGTCCCGCGAGCCGATCCCGCTCAAGGGCAAGTCGAAGCCGGTCGCCAACTACCTCGCCAAGTACTGATTGCCCGCTCCGGCGTTCCCCCCGGATTTCGAAACCTGGACCTTCGAGGGCGGCGCGGCCGCGGCGCGGCGCGACGTCGCTCCCGCGGTGCGGCAGGCGCTCGCCGCGGGCGGCACGCTGTACGGGTGGGCCGCGGCGCGTCCCGACCGCGCCACCTTCCTCGGGCGCGGCGAGGCCTACGGCGTCGCCCTCGGCGGGACGGCGGCCGTGGTGCGCCACGCGCGGCACGGCGGCCTCCTGGCGCCGCTCCTCGGTGACCGGTTCTGGGGGCGGCCCCGCTTCGAGCGGGAGGCCGATCTGTCGCGCCGGCTGGCCGCGGGCGGCGTCCCGACGCCCGCCCTCCTCGCCGCGGTGCGCTACCGCGCCGGCCTCGGCCACCGCGCCGACGTCGCCACCGAGCAAGTGGCGGGCGCCGACCTGGTCGAGCTGTTCTACGGCGCTGAGCCCCCGGCCGGCGCCGCGCGGACGGCGGTGCTCGACGTCCTCGGGCGGCTGGTGCGCCGGCTCCACGACCTCGGCTGGGTGCACCCCGACCTGCAGCTGCGGAACCTGGTGGTGAGCGACCCGGCCGCGCGCGCGCCGCGCGCCTGGCTGCTGGACGTGGACACGTGCCGCCCGATGCGCGGCGACGCGGATGCCGAGCGGGCGCGCAACCTGGCCCGCTTCTACCGGTCGTGGGCCAAGTGGAACGCGCTGCGCGGCGAGCGCCTCACCGACGCCGACCGCGCGCAGTTCAGCGTCGCCTACCTGACGGGGGAGCCGTGATCGGCGCCGGCCGGCGGGCGCGCGCGTGAGCGCGCTGCCCCCGTGGAAGGGCGGCCGGCTCGGCATCGTGATGATGAGCGCGCTGGGCGACGCGGTGCACGTGCTGCCGCTCCTCGACGCCCTCAAACGCCACGCGCCCTCGACCCGCGTCACCTGGGTGCTGCAGCCGGGACCCGCGCTGATGGTCCAGGGCCACCCGCTGGTGGACGACGTCGTCATCTTCCAGCGCACGCTCGGCCTCGGCGCCTACGGGGACGTGCGCCGCCAGCTGAGGGCGCGGCCGCTCGACCTGCTCCTCAACCTGCAGGTGTACTTCAAGGCCGGCATCGTCACCTGGCTGGCCCGCGCGCCGGTCAAGCTCGGCTTCGACTTCGAGCGCTCGCGCGACGCCAACTGGCTGTTCACCACGCACCGCATCCCGCCGCACGCGCCGCAGCACGTGCAGGACCAGTACTTCGAGTTCATCGAGTGCCTGGGCGTGCCGCACGGCGAGCCGCGATGGCACCTCGGGCCCACCGCGGCCGAGCGCGCCGCCGCGCGGGCGCTGGTCGCGGACGCCGGCGACGGGCCGCTGGTGGGCCTGGTGGTCGCCTCGAGCAAGCGCGAGAAGAACTGGCTGCCGGAGCGCTACGCCGAGACGGCGACGGCGCTGGTGCGCGAGGCCGGGACGCGGTGCGTGCTGCTGGGCGGGACCTCCCCGATCGAGCGCGAGGCCGCGGACGGGATCCTGGCCCGGGCCGGCGGCCGGCCCATCGACGCGCTGGGCAGCGGGCTCCGTACGCTGCTCGGCCTGATCGACGCATGCGACGTGGTCATCTCGCCGGACACCGGGCCGCTCCACATGGCGGTGGCGATGGACGTGCCCGCCGTCGGCCTCTATGGCTACAACAACCCCAAGCGCGTGGGGCCGTACCGCCGGTTCGCGGACCTGCTGGTGGACGCCTACGGGGACCAGGGGGAGGACTACCCGATCTCGATGCAGCACCGCCTGGGGCGGATGGCGCGGATCCGGACCGAGGACGTGGTGGAGAAGGTGCGCCTCGCCCTGGCGCGCTACGCGAAGGGGCCGCCGTGGCGGCGGTTCAGGACGCCGGCCTGATCGCCCCGAACCGGTAGCGGAGGCCCACCCGGCCCAGCAGCTCGGTCATCAGGCCGAGCGCCAGTCCCATCACCGTGAAGTAGTCGCCGTCGATCCGCTCGACCAGCACCGCGCCGTAGCCCTGGATGCCGTACGCGCCCGCCTTGTCCAGCGGCTCGCCCGTCGCCACGTACTCGCGGATCGCCGCGTCGTCGAGCGCGCGGAACCGCACCCGGGTGCGCGAGGCGCCGGACGCCACCGCGCCGCCGTACGCGACCGCCACGCCCGTGAACACGTCGTGCTCGCGGCCCGCGAGGCGGCGCAGCATCGCGCCCGCCTCCGCGGCGTCGCGCGGCTTGCCGAGGATGTCGCCGTCCACCACCACGATGGTGTCGGCGCCGATCGCCACCGCGCCCGGCGCCGCGCGCGCCGCCGCCTTCTCGCGCGCCAGGCGCTCGGCGTGGGCCGCGGGCGCCTCGCCGTTGCGCCAGGTTTCGTCGAGATCGGCGGGGGACGCCTCGAAGGCCAGGCCCAGGAGCCCGAGCAGCTCGCGCCGGCGGGGCGAAGCGGACGCGAGGATGACGGGAACAGGGGAGGTTGGCTCACCTCTCACTTCGACTTCTCACTGCTCACCTGAACGTCTCACCTCTCACCCCTCACCTCTCACGCCTTCTCGAGCATGAGCGTCACCGGCCCGTCGTTGACGATCTCCACCTCCATCATCGCCCCGAACCGGCCCGTCTCGACCGGCAGCTGCCGCTCGCGGAGCATCGCCACGAACCGGTCGTACAGCGCCTCGGCCTGGGCGGGCGGCGCGGCGTCCACGAACGAGGGCCGCCGGCCCTTGGACGCGTCGCCGTAGAGCGTGAACTGCGAGACCACCAGGAGCCCGCCGCCGACCTCGGCCAGGGGCAGGTTCATCTTCCCCTCGGCGTCGGCGAACAGCCGCAGGCCGGCGATCTTGTCCGCCATCCACGCCAGCGCGGGCTCGGCGTCGGCCGGGGCGAAGCCCGCCAGGACGACGAAGCCGCGCCCGATCGCGCCGACGGTCTGGCCGTCGATGCGGACCGCGGCGCGGCTCA
This sequence comes from Gemmatimonadales bacterium, assembly GCA_035623755.1. Classification (GTDB taxonomy): domain Bacteria; phylum Gemmatimonadota; class Gemmatimonadetes; order Gemmatimonadales; family JACORV01; genus Fen-1245. Next base: position 21,840 of record DASPSV010000221.1, on the reverse strand, counting down.
CGCGCTGCAGCACCACCCGCACGGGCTACTCGACCGTCACGCTCTTGGCGAGGTTCCGCGGCTGGTCCACGTTGCAGCCCCGCCGCACGGCGATGTGGTAGGCGAACAGCTGGAGCGGCACCGAGCTGAGGATCGGCGTGAGGATGTCGAGCGTCTCCGGGATCGTGACGGCGTGGTCCACGAGCGCGGTGATCTCGCTGTCGCCCTCGGTGACGACCGCGATCACCTGGCCGCCGCGCGCCCGCACCTCCTCGATGTTCGACATGATCTTGGCGTGCACCGCGTCCCGCGGCGCGACGAACACCACCGGCATCAGCTCGTCGATCAGCGCGATGGGACCGTGCTTCATCTCCGCCGCCGGGTACCCCTCCGCGTGGATGTACGAGATCTCCTTGAGCTTCAGCGCGCCCTCGAGCGCGACCGGGAAGTTGGTGCCCCGCCCGAGGTAGAGGACGTTGGAGGCCCGCGTGTACCGCTCGGCCAGGTCCTCGATCGCCTTCCGCTTCGCCAGCACCGCCTCGAGCTGCTCGGGCAGCTTGCGCAGCGCCTTCACGATCTCGCGGCCCTGCAGGATGGAGAGCGAGCGCAGCCGGCCCAGGTACAGCGTGAACAGCGCCAGCGCGGCGATCTGGCTGGTGAACGCCTTGGTGGACGCGACCCCGATCTCCGGGCCGGCGTGCAGGTAGATCCCGCCGTCCGTCTCGCGGGCGATGGTGCTGCCCACGACGTTCACGATGCCGAGCGTGTGGGCGCCGCGCCGCTTCGCCTCCCGCAGGGCGGCCAGCGTGTCGGCGGTCTCGCCCGACTGCGAGATCACGATCACCAGCGTGTGCTCGTCCACCAGCGGATTGCGGTAGCGGAACTCGGAGGCGTACTCGACCTCCACCGGCAGCCGCACCAGCTCCTCGAGCATGTACTCGCCCACCAGCGCGGCGTGCCACGAAGTGCCGCAGGCCGTGAGCACGATGCGGTTGATCCCCGCCAGGGCCTCGTGCGACAGGTTGAGCCCGCCCAGCCGCGCCGTGCCCTCCTCCTCGAGCAGGTGCCCGCGCAGCACGTTGCGGATGCTCTCCGGCTGCTCGCAGATCTCCTTGAGCATGAAGTGCGGGAAGCCGCCGCGCTCGATCGTGGCCAGGTCCCACTCGATCTGGCTGACCTCCTTGCTGAGCGGCACGGCGTGCCGGTCCTTCACCTGGTAGCCGGCGGGCGTCACGACCGCGAGGTTGCCCTCGTCGAGGTAGACCACCGAGCGCGTGTAGGCCAGCACCGCCGACGGGTCGGAGGCCACGAAGTTCTCGCCGTTGCCGATGCCGAGCAGCAGCGGGCTGCCGCTGCGGGCCGCGACGATGGTGTTCGGCTCCCGCATCGAGACCACCACGATCCCGTACGTGCCCTCGACCTCCTGCAGCGCCGCCGCGACCGCCTGCTCGAGCGAGCCCTGGTAGAACTGCTCGATCAGGTGGGCCAGCGTCTCGGTGTCGGTGTCGGACGAGAACTTGTGGCCCTTGGCCACGAGCATCTGCCGGAGCGCCGCGTGGTTCTCGATGATCCCGTTGTGGGCGACGGCGATCTGCCCCGCGCAGTCGGTGTGCGGGTGCGCGTTCTTGCTGGTGGGCGCGCCGTGGGTGGCCCAGCGGGTGTGGGCGATGCCCACCGTGCCGGGCTGCGCGTCCCGGCCCAGCTGCGACTCCAGGGTGGCGATCTTCCCGGCCGATTTCTGCACCACCAGCTTGCCGTCGGCGATCAGCGCCACGCCGGCGGAATCATAGCCGCGGTATTCGAGGCGCTTGAGCCCGTCGAGCAGCACGGGGAGCGCCTTCCGGGGTCCGACGTACCCGACGATGCCGCACATCGCGCTACCTCCCGCTCTCGGCCAGCGCCGTCCTGCCGCGCTCCACCAGTGCCTCCGCGTCCCGACGCGTCGGCGCCTCCGCGATGATCCTCACCACCGGCTCGGTCCCCGACGGCCGCACGTGCACCCAGCGATCCGGCAGGGCCAGCCGCAGTCCGTCCTGGCGGTCCGCCGACGCCCCGGGCACCGCCCCGCTCAGGGCGGCGTAGCTGCGCTCCAGCGATCCGGACGGTCGGGGGACCTTGGCCTTAACAATAGTGTATCGGGGCGCGGAGTTCACCAGCGCCGCCACCGTCGTGCCGCGCGCCGCCAAGAGCGCCAGCGCCAGCGCGGCGGCCACGGGCGCGTCGCGGCCCAGGTGCACTTCGGGCAGGATGACGCCGCCGTTCCCCTCGCCGCCGATCACGGCGCCGCGCTCGTCCATCCGCTCCACCACGTTCGCCTCGCCCACCGGCGCCCGCTCGACCGTCCCGCCCGCCTCGCGCGCGGCGTCGTCCACCACCAGGCTGGTGGACAGGTTCGTCACGACCGGCCCCCGCCGGCGCGCCACGCCCAGCACCGCCCGCACCGCGAAGGCGAGCGTGTAGTCCTCGCCGATGGGGCGGCCCGTCTCGTCCACCAGCGCGAGCCGGTCCACGTCCGGGTCCACCGCGATCCCCAGGTCGGCCTTCGTCGTCGTCACGAACGCGGACAGTTCGCCCAGATGCTCGGGGATCGGCTCCGGCTCGCGGGGGAACCGGCCGTCCGGCTCGAGGTTGATCGCCTCCACGGTGCAGCCCAGCGCCTCCAGCAGGGCCGGCATGATCGTCGCGCCGGCGCCGCGCACGCAGTCCAGCGCCACGCGGAATTTCCGGCCGCGGATGGCGGCCAGGTCCAGCCACGGCAGGCCGAGCACGCGGTCGAGGTGTCGTCGCACCGCGCCCTCGTCCCGGCGCCGGGCGCCCGGCCGCGCCGCCGGCGGCGCGCCGCCGCCGTCCACCAGCGCGAAGAACGCCTCCGCGTCGGCCTTGGCGAGGAACCGCCCGCCCCGGCCGACGAACTTGAGCGCGTTCCACTCGACCGGGTTGTGGCTTGCCGTGACGACGATCCCGCCGCCGAGCCCGCCCTCCAGCGTCTCCACCGCCAGCTGCGCGGTCGGCGTCGGGACCATGCCGAGCTCCACGACGTCCACGCCGGCGGCCGCCAGCCCCTCCGCCGCCGCCGCCACGAAGGTCGGGCCCGACTGGCGCGAGTCCCGCGCCAGCGCGACCGCGCGTCCGCCCTGCCCGGCGACGAAGGCGCCGAACGCCCGGGCGTAGCGCGTCACCACGGCCGGCACCAGGTCCTCCCCCACGATGCCGCGGAGGCCCGACACCGACCGCATCAGGGTGGAGCTCAGCGGGAGAGCGCGGCCACCGCCGCGTCGTGCAGCGCGCCGACGGCGATGGGTGTGGCGATGGGGAGGGCCGCGACGTCGCCGTAGGCCCGCTCGAAGGCGCCGACCACCGCCGCGTCGAACTGCCGGCCCGCCTCGGTGCGCAGCTCCTCCATCACCGCGGCCGGCGGCATCGGCGGGCGGTAGGCGCGGCCCGTCGTCATGGCGTCGAACGCGTCCACCACGGTCACGATGCGGGCCGCGAACGGGATGGCGTCGCCCCGGAGGCCGTCCGGCAGGCCGCCCCCGTCGATCCGCTCGTGGTGGGACCGCACCACCTGCAGGATGCGCGGCCGGTCCCGGAGCAGCGGGGTCAGGATCTTCTCCCCGATCACCGTGTGCTCCATGATGTGGAGGTACTCCTCCTCGGTGAGCTTCGCGGGCTTGTTCAGCACCGACTCCCGCACGCCGATCTTGCCCACGTCGTGCAGCTCGGCGCCGATCCGCAGCTCCTCGAGCGCGGTGCCGTCGAGCCCGAGGCCGCGCGCCACCGTCGTCGCGTAACTGGCCACCCGGGCCGAGTGGCCCCGCGTGTACGGGTCCTTGGCCTCGAGCGCGTGCGCGAGCGACTGCACGCCCACCACGAACAGCTCCTCGATGCGCCGCGCCTGCACGTCCACCTTGCGCTCGAGGTTCTGCTGGTAGTCCCGGTTCTCCAACAGGAGGCGGCGCTTCTCCAGCGCCTGGCGGACCCGTGCCTGGACGTCCTCGACCTGGAACGGCTTGGCGACGTAGTCCAGCGCCCCCTGCGTCAGGCACCAGATCGCGCTCTTCACGTCGGAGACGGCCGTCACCATCACCACGGCCGTGTCGGGCCACCGCCGCCGCAGCTCCGGGAGCAGCTGGATGCCGTCCATCTCCGGCATGCGGATGTCGCTGACCACCAGCTGGGCGGGCTCCCGCTCGAGCTCGCCGAGCGCCTCGCGGCCGTTGCCCGCCTGCCGGCAGGTGAACCCCTCGGCCGTCAGCAGGCGCGCGAGGATGCTCCGCAGGTGCGGCTCGTCGTCCACCACCAGGCAGCTCATCCCGCGCTCGAGCGTCACGCGCCTAGCCTAAGACCCCGCCCGACCGGGTGTCAACAGGCGTAGGGGGCTTCGCACGGTCCCGCCCGACGGCCGCTTGCTGGCGCGCGGGGCCCCGATGTAAGGTTCGCCGGAATCCCCATCACCGAGCGGTGCATGACGCGCATCCGTGACCACGACCTCGACAACGGCTTGCCCACCCGGGCCGTCCACGCCGGGCAGGAGCCGGAGCCGCTGGCGGGCGCGGTCACGATGCCGATCTTCCAGACCTCCACTTACGTGCAGGAGGCGCTGGGGCGCCACAAGGGCCACGAGTACGCCCGGGTCAGCAACCCGACCCGCGAGGCGCTCGAGCGCAACGTGGCCGCCCTCGAGGGCGGCACGCACGGGCACGCGTTCGCCTCCGGGATGGCGGCCATCGACGCGGTCCTCACGCTGCTCTCCGCCGGCGACCACGTGGTGTGCGGCGAGAACGTCTATGGCGGCACCCACCGCCTGATGGAGCAGGTCCGCTCCCGGCACGGCCTGTCGTTCAGCTACGTGGACACCCGCGACGCCGGCGCGGTCGAGCGCGCGATCCGGCCGAGCACGAAGCTGCTGTTCGCCGAGACCCCGACCAATCCCATGATGCGGCTCGCCGACCTCGCGGCGCTCGGGGCGCTCGCGGCCGCGCGCCGGCTGCTGTTCGTGGTGGACAACACCTTCGCCACCCCGATCTTCCAGCGGCCGTTCGAGTTCGGCGCAGACCTCGTGGTGCACTCCACCACCAAGTACCTGAACGGGCACTCCGACATGGTCGGCGGCCTGGTGGTCGCGCGGCGCGACGACCTGGCCGAGCAGCTGGGGTTCTTCCAGAAGGCCATCGGCGCGGTGCCGGGGCCGTTCGACTGCTGGCTGGTGCTGCGCGGCACCAAGACCCTCGCGCTCAGGATGCGCCAGCACGACGCGAATGGGCGCCGCATCGCGCAGTGGCTCGCCGGCGACAAGCGGGTGCGGACGGTCTACTACCCCGGGCTGCCCGGCCACCCGCAGCACGAGCTGGCGTGCCGCCAGATGTCGGGCTTCGGCGGGATGCTGTCGTTCGAGGCGGGCTCGCTCGAGCGCGCGCGCCGGATCGTCGAGGCCACGCGCCTGTTCGCGCTGGCGGAGTCGCTGGGCGGGGTCGAGAGCCTGATCGGCCACCCCGCCACCATGACGCACGCGGCGGTGCCGAAGGCGATGCGCGAGGCGATGGGACTCACCGACGGCCTGGTGCGCCTGTCCGTCGGCATCGAGGACGCCGACGATCTGATCGCGGATCTGGACCGGGCGCTGGCCGCCTAGCGCCTGAAACGCGGCCCCGGGGGCCGCGTAGGGGGTGTCGGAACCCTCTGGGAGAGGCAATGACGAACCCGAATCAGGAGTTGCCCGCGCGCCGGCCGCGCACGGTGCTCACGCAGATCTCCTCGCGCGCCTGGGAGCACGCCGCGGATCGTGCGGCGCTCAGCACGCTGCGCGCCATCCCCGGCTTCGACGAGGTCGTGCGCAAGGTGTACGGCTTCTTCGGCGAGCGCGGCGTGCGGCTGCTGTTCCAGGCCAACGCGGTGCGCGTCGGGCCCAACCAGTTCCCGCGCGTGCACGCGGCGTTCACCGACGCGTGCGCGACGATGGACTGGTCGCCGCGCCCCGACCTGTTCGTCTCGCAGACGCCGCTGGTGAACGCCGGCGCGTTCGGGATGGACCACCCGTTCATCGTCCTGAACTCGGGCGCCCTGGCGCTGCTGGACGACGAGGAGCTGCGCACCATCCTCGGCCACGAGCTCGGCCACGTGATCAGCGGCCACGCGCTGTACCGCACCATCCTCGTCATCATCCTCGAGTTCGGCTTCCGCAACCTCCCCTTCCTCGCCGGCATCGCCCTGCTGCCGATCCAGATCGCGCTGCTCGAGTGGTACCGGAAGAGCGAGCTGTCGAGCGACCGCGCGGGGCTGCTGGCGAGCCAGGACCCGATCGCCTCGATGCGGATGTTCATGAAGCTGGCGGGCGGCGGGAAGCTGGACGAGATGAACCTCGACGCCTTCCTCGCGCAGGCGAAGGAGTACGAGGAGGGCGGCGACGCGATGGACACGATCTACAAGGTGCTCAACACGCTGGGCTACACCCATCCGTTCCACACCCTGCGCGCCGCCGAGCTGCAGCGGTGGGTCGCGGGCGGCGAGTACGACCGCATCCTCCGCGGCGAGTACCCCAGGCGCGGCTCCGACGAGGACAAGCAGCCCCTCACGGCCGACCTCGGCGAGGCCGGCAAGTACTACGCCGACCAGGCCAGGGGCGCGGTGGACGCGGTGGCCGGCGTGGCGAAGAAGGCGCGCGACGCCTTCCAGAACGCGTTCCGGGGGCCGGGCAGCCAGTGAGAATCCTCGTCGTCGGCGGCGGCGGCCGCGAGCACGCCCTCCTGTGGGCGATCCGCCGCGACGCCCCGCAGGCCACGCTGTTCTGCCTGCCGGGCAATGCCGGCACCGCCGGTCTTGCCACCAACCTCCCCGGCCACTCCAGCGACGTCGAGCAGGTCGCGAAGGCCGCCGCCGAGCAGCGGGTGGACCTGGTCGTCGTCGGACCGGAGGCGCCGCTGGCCGCCGGGCTGGTCGACCGGCTGGCCAAGGCCGGCATCCCGGCCTTCGGCCCCACCGCCTCCGCCGCCCGCATCGAGTCGTCCAAGGCGTTCTCCAAGGGGCTGATGCTCGACCACGGCATCCCGACGGCGCAGGCCCGCACCTTCACCGACCTCGATTCCGCCACCAGATACATCCGGCAGCACGCCGAGCCCCTGGTCGTGAAGGCCTCCGGCCTCGCGGCCGGCAAGGGGGCCGTCGTCTGCCGGACCCGTGCCGACGCCGAGGCCACCGCCTCGGGCATGCTCAAGGACCGCTCCTTCGGGACCGCCGGGGCGGAGATCCTGGTCGAGGAGTACCTGGACGGCGAGGAGCTGTCCGTGCTGGCCATGACGGACGGGGAGCATTTCGCCGTGCTGCCACCGGCCCAGGATCACAAGCGACTCCAGGACGGGGATCATGGGCCGAACACCGGGGGCATGGGAGCATACAGCCCGGTGAGCATAGCGTCGGGAGCACTGCTGACCAAGGTCGCCGATCAGGTCTTCACGCCCACCCTGGCCGCCCTGAGAGACATGGGAGCACCTTATAGGGGAATGCTTTACGCAGGATTGATGGTCATGCACGACGGCAGCATCAGGGTGATCGAGTTCAACTGCCGCTTTGGTGATCCTGAAGCGCAGGCCATCCTTCCCGTGCTCCCTGGCGGGGTGCTCCCGGTGCTCCGGATGATCGCCGAGGGGGGTTGGATGCCACCGGGGCACACCTTGGGCGACGCCCGGTGCGCCGCCGTGACCACCGTTCTGGCCGCGGCCGGCTACCCGGACAGCCCGAGGAGTGGGGCCCCCATCAGCGTCCCGCCCGGCCTCGAGGCCGACCCCGCGGTCCACGTCTTCCACGCCGGGACCACGACGGCCAGCGACGGCTCCCTCCAGGTGGCGGGGGGTCGGGTGCTGGCCGTGACGGCCACCGGGCCCACGGTCGCCGCGGCGGCGGAGAAGAGCCGGGCGGCCGCCGAGGCCATCGGCTTCGAGGGGAAGCAGTTCCGGCGGGACATCGGCTGGCGGGAGATCTCCCGCCGGCGGTAGCCTCCGCGTTCCAGCCTTCAGAGCGGCAGCCCGTGCCAGAGCTTCCCGAGGTCGAGACCATCGCCCGAGACGTGCGGCCCCACCTCGTGGGCGCGGCCATCCGCGCCGTCCGGGTCGCCAAGCCCGACGTCCTGCGCGGCATCGGCCGCCGGGCGTTCGAGCGCTCCCTCACCGGGCGGCGGTTCACGGCCGTGGCCCGCCGGGCCAAGCACCTGGTCCTCGTGCTCGACGACGGCCACCGCCTGGTCATCCAGCCCCGCATGACGGGCTCCCTGCTCGTGACGCCGGCGTCCGCCGCCGCGGACCGGTACGTCGTGATCCTGGCGAGCCTCTCCACCGGCCGCTCGCTCGCCTACCGCGACGTGCGGCGGCTGGGGGCCGTGCACCTGCTGAGCGCGGCGCAGTGGGCGCGCTACACGGCGCGCATCGGCCCCGAGCCGCTGGAGCGCGGCTTCACGGCCGCGCGGCTCTTGGGGCTGCTGGCGGGCGGCCGGCTCGCCGTGAAGAAGGCCCTGATGGACCAGCGGCGCCTGGCCGGCGTCGGGAACATTTACGCCAACGAGGCGCTGTGGGGCGCCGGCATCGATCCCTCCCGCGCCGCCCGCACCGTCACCGCCGCCGAGGCACGGCGCCTGCACCGCCACCTGCTCGCGATCCTGCGGCGCTCGATCCGCCGCCGCGGCACCACGGTCCGCGACTACCGCACCGGCACCGGCGAGCGCGGCGCCTACCAGTCCCGGCTGGCGGTGTACGGCCGCGCCGGCCGTCCCTGCCGCCGCTGCGGGCGGCGCATCGTGCTGACGCACGCCGTGGACGCGCGCGCCACCTACTTCTGCCCCGGATGCCAGCGCTAGCCCTGCTCGACGCCCCGGCCGCGGTCGGCCTCGAGGCCCTCCGCGCCCGCGTCAAGGCGACCGCGCGCCGCCGGCCCGGCGTGTACCAGTTCCTGGACGCGAACGGAAACGTGTTCTACGTGGGCAAGGCCAAGGACCTCAGGGCGCGGCTGCTGAGCTACTTCTCCGCCCCGTGGCCCGACAGCAAGTCGGCGCACCTCGTGCGGGCGGCGGCGGACATCGTGTGGCACTACCAGCCCAGCGAGTTCGCCGCCCTGCTCGAGGAGCTGCGGCTGATCGCGCGGCTGCGGCCGTTCTCCAACGTGCGCGGCAACCGCACCCGGCGCCGGATGGTGTTCGTCAAGCTCACCGGCGGCGCGGCGCCCAAGCTCAAGGTGAGCGAGCACACGGCCGACCGCGCCGCGCGCTACTACGGGCCCTTCCAGAGCCACTGGCGCACCGCCGACGCCGTGCGCGTGCTGTCCGACCTGCTGCGCCTCCGCGACTGCGCGCAGGACCGGCCGATGCGCTTCGCCGGCCAGGGCGACCTGTTCGGTGCGAGCGAGCCGGCGGCCTGCCTGCGGCACGAGCTGGGCACCTGTCTCGGACCGTGCGCCGCGAAGTGCACCGCCGAGGCGTACCGGGACGCCGTCGCGCACGCCGCCGCGTTCCTCGAGAGCCGGGCGGTCGCGCCGCTCGACCGCGTCGTGGACGCGATGGCGGAGGCGTCGGACGCGCACGACTTCGAGCGCGCCGCCGCGTGGCGCGAGAAGCTGGAGGCGCTCGAGTCGCTGTTCGCGGCCGTCTCGCGACTCCGGGCCGCGACCGAGGCGTTGACCTTCGTCTACGCCGTGCGCGACCGCACCGGCGCCGGGAAGGGCGGCGGGGGCGGCGGGGGCGGCGGGGGCGGCCGACACGACGACCGCGTGTACCTGGTGCACCGCGGGATGGTGCGCGACCTCGCGCCGTGGCCGAAGACGCCGATCGAGCGCGGCGCCTTCGCCGCCTCGGTGGAGCGCTGGGCGAGCCAGGGCACCGGCGGACCCGCCGCGCACACCGCGCCCGAGATGGACGAGCTGCTGCTGGTGACGAGCTGGTTCCGTCAGCACCCGGAGGAATTCGAGTCCACCACGCCGCTCGCCGAGTGGCTCTCGGCGGGAACCGGCGCGGCCCGCTAATCCAGCGGAACGATCCTCGCCCGGGGAGGGATTCCGGGCTCCGTCTCCATGATCGCCACCGACGGCTTGAGGTCGAACCGCCGGGGACCGGCCGCACCGGGGTTCACGACCACGGTGAAGTCGGCGAGGTCGCGGATCAGCGCGCGGTGCGTGTGTCCGAAGACGATCACGTCCGCGTCCGGGAAGGCCGCCTTGAGGGCGTCGGGTTCCGGCGAGCCGAACTGGTCGCCGTGCGTCACCACGAACCGGAAGCCGTCGATTTCGACTTCGGCCACTCTCGGCAGGCGGTGCCGGAGCGTCCCGCCGTCCACGTTGCCGTAGACCGCCGTCACCGGCGCCAGCAGCGCCAGCTCGTCCAGGACCTCGCCGTCGCCCACGTCGCCCGCGTGGAGGATCCGGTCCACCTGCGCGAAGACGTCGTGCACCCCGGAGCGGAGCCGGCCGTGCGTGTCCGCGATCAGCCCCAGGCGCATCAGCGGGGCAGCGCCTTGCCGTCCCACCGCGGCACCAGGTCCACGTCGAGGCCCAGGTGATCCACGACCCGCTGCACGATGAAGTCCACCAGCTCCGCGATCGCCTTGGGGCGGTGGTAGAACCCCGGAGCAGCCGGGAGCACGGTCGCGCCGGCTTCGGTCACCGCCACCATGTTCCGGAGGTGCACCAGCGACAGCGGCGCCTCCCGTGGCACCAGCACCAGCTTGCGCCGCTCCTTCAGCGCCACGTCCGCTGCCCGCTCGACGAGGCTGCGGCTGTTCCCGGTCGCGATCCCCGCCAGCGTCGCCATCGAGCACGGGCAGATGACCATGCCTGCCGTCCGGGCCGACCCGGAGGCGGGACGCGCACCCCGGTCGTCGTCACCGAAGACTTCCACGTGCCGCCACGCCCGCCCCATGCTCCGGGCCAGCGCCGCCCGCGTCCCGATGCCGCACTCCTCGCGCAGCAGCCGCCACCCGTGCGACGACACGATGAGCCACACCGGCACGTCGGCTTCCGCGAGCACCTGGAGCAGCCTGACTCCGTACGGAGCACCAGACGCTCCCGTCATCGCCATCACGACCGGCAGCCGTGTCATCCGCCTCTCCTGTTGGGAGCGGGCCGTCGCACGGGGTGCACCGGCGGCTTGGCCGGCGGAGGACGCCGCGGTGCTCCCGGCTTCGCTGGACGCTTGCCACCCGTAGGCCCCGGCGCGCCACCGCCAGATCCGGCACGGCGGTCGCCCTCGATTCGTGCTCCCACTCCCACCCCAAGCCTCATCGGAGCACCGCGTCCAGGATCGCCCCCGCCATGACCGCCGCCGAGATGATCCCGTTCATGGAGAAGAAGGCCGCATCGAGGCGCGAGTAGTCGTTCGGCCGCACCAGCCTGTGCTCCCACACCAGGAGCGTCACGGCAGCCGCGACGCCGGAGAAATACCATGGCCCAAACCCTGATGCTACGCCGAATGCCACCAGTGCCACCGCTGCGGCGGCGTGCAGCAGCCGCGCCGTCGCGATGGCGCCGCCGGGCCCGAGTGCCACCGTCAGCGACCGGAGTCCGTGCTCCCGGTCGAACGCCTCGTCCTGGAGCGAGTACAGCACGTCGAACCCTCCACCCCAGCAGGTCACCACCAGCGCCAGGAGCAGGATGACCCACCACGGCGTGCTCCACGCACCGGTGACGGCCAGGTAGCCGCCCACCGGCGCGATGGCCATCCCGAGGCCGAGCCACAGGTGCGACAGCGGCGTGAACCGCTTCGCGTAGGAGTACGCCGTGACCCACGCCAGGGCCACCGGGGAGAGAGCCAGGCACAGCGGGTTCAGCAGCGCCGACGCCAGGACGAACAGCGCGGACATGACCGCGACCAGCACCCAGGCCTCCACGAGCGACATCCGGCGCCTCGGCAGCTCGCGGCCGGCGGTGCGCGGATTGAGCGCGTCCAGCCGCCGGTCCGCGATCCGGTTGAAGCCCATGGCGGCGAACCGCGCCGCACCGAACGCCGCCACCACCAGCAGCACCGCCCGGAGCGTCACCGGCCGGACCCGCGCCGCCGCCGCCACCCCCACCAGGGCGAACGGGAGCGAAAACACGGTGTGGGCGACCTTCACGAAGTTGGCGTACGCCGCCAGGCGTCCCCCGCCGGAGAGCACCTGGCCGTCCACCCCGCCGGCGCTCGTCACGGGAGGCGGATGCCGAGCCGCGCCCACTTCTCCGTCACGGCCTTTCGGGTGGCCTCGTCCATCACGATCCGGTCCGGCCACTCGCGCGTGAATCCCTCGTCCGGCCACTTCCGCGTGGCGTCGATGCCCATCTTGGACCCGTAGGTGAACGCGCGGCTCGCGTGGTCCAGCACGTCCACCGGGCCCATCGTGAAGCGCACGTCGCGCTCGGGGTCGATGTGGTTCAGCGCCACCCACCACGCCTCGTCCGGGTTCCGCACGTCCACGTCCGCGTCGAGCACCACGATCACCTTCGCCAGCGCCATCAGCCCCTGCCCCCACAGCCCGTTCATCACCTTCCATGCGTGGCCCGGGTACTGCTTGTCGATGCTGACGAACACCAGATTGTGGAAGATGCCGTAGGCCGGCATGTGGTAGTCGACGATCTCCGGCAGCGTGAGCTGGAGCAGCGGCCGGAAGATCCGCTCGGTGGCATGGCCGAGGTAGTAGTCCTCCATCGGGGGACGGCCGACGATGGTCGCCGGGTAGATCGGGTCCCGGCGCATCGTGATCGCGGTGACGTGAACCCGCGGATACCGGTCGGCCAGCGAATAGAAGCCGGTGTGGTCGCCGAAGGGCCCCTCGACCACCAGCTCCTCCGCCGGGTCGATGAATCCCTCGATCACCACCTCGGCTTCGGCCGGCACCTCGAGGTCGCTCGTCACCGCCTGCGCCAGCCGGACCGGGGCCCGCCTCAGGAAGCCGGCGAACAGGAACTCGTCCACGGCGGGCGGCAGCGGCGCGCTCGCCGCGTACATCGACGCCGGGTCGGCCCCGAGCGCGATGGCCACCGGCATCCGCTCCCCCCGCTGCGCCATGGCCCGCCAGTGCGCCGCCCCGACCTTGTGCCGCTGCCAGTGCATCGCCAGGTCGCGCGGCCCCTGCACCTGGATCCGGTACAGCCCGACGTTCCGTGCTCCCGACGCCGGGTCACGGGTGATCACCATGGGGAACGTGAGGTACGGTCCCCCGTCATCGGGCCAGCAGACCAGGTGGGGGAGCTGCTGCAGGTTCGCGTCCGATTCCCGGAGCACGACCGCCTGACAGGGAATCGGTCCCGTGGCACGCTGGGGAGGCACCCTGGCCAGCTCGGCCAGCTTCGGGAGCATGGACAGCTTCCCGGCCAGGCCCTCCGGTACCTCGGCCTTGAGCAGCTCGGAGATCCGTGCTCCCACGTCGTCGAGCGCCGGCGTCTCCAGGGCCATCGCCATGCGCCGCATCGAGCCGAACAGGTTGATGGCGACGGGCAGCCGGCTCGGCGCACCGTCGGGGAGCACGGGGCGCTCGAAGAGCAGGGCTGGCCCGCCGCCCGGGCTCTTCATGCACCGGTCGGCGATCTCCGTGATCTCCCGGTCCACGGAGACGCTTTCCCGCACCCGGACCAGCTCGCCCGCCTCGTCGAGGGCGGCGATGAAGTCGCGCAGGTTGTCGAGGCTCATCGGGACCCTTCCCCGAGGCTCATCGAGCCCCCCAGTGGATGGCGGCGATGCCGCCGGTCAGGAGTTCGAAGCCACCGTCCCGGAACCCGGCCGCCGCCATCCGCCCGAGCAGGGCGGCGGGGGCCGGGAACGTCTCCACCGAGGCCGGCAGGTATGCGTACGCCGTCGGATGCCCGGAGACCAGCCGGCCCACCACCGGCAGGACGCGCCTGAAATAGAAGAGGTAGAGGGCCCGCAGCGGCGCCCAGGCCGGGGTGGTGAAGTCGAGGACCACCAGCCGGGCGCCCGGCCGCAGCACCCGCAAGAGCTCCCGCAGGCCGGCGTCGAGGTCCTCCAGGTTCCGGACGCCGAACCCGACGGTGGCCCCGTCGAGGCTGCCGTCCGCGAACGGCAGCGCCAGCGCGTCCGCCGCGGCCGGCCGCACCGGGGCGCCGGCGGCCTTCCGCGCCCCGAGGTGCAGCATCGGAACGGCGAAGTCCGCCCCCACCACCCGGCCCGTGAAGCCCCTCCGCCCGGCCAGCTCCGCCGCGAGGTCCAGCGTGCCGGCGCACGCGTCGAGGAAGGTGCCCGAGGTGCGGGCTTCCCAGCCGAGCCGGTCCACCGCCTTCCGGCGCCACGAGCGGTCCACGTTGAGGGACAGCAGGTGGTTCAGGAGGTCGTAGCGCGGCGCGATGGCGGAGAACATCTCGCGCACGTACCGGCGCTTGTCGGATGGGGCCGGTGGGGGCGCGGGCGGAGCCGACGTCATGCAGTCCGGCGGAGCGGCATGGGACGCGTAGATTACCCCCCGCATGCCGACGGCGAAAGACCTCCAGGCGCTGGGCGACCAGGAGGTCGTGGAGCTGGCCAAGGCCGGCAGGGAGACCGCGTACCGCGAGCTGCTCAGGCGGTACGAGCGGCCCGTCTTTTCGCTCATCTTCCGCATGGTGCGGGACCGGGCGCTGGCCGAGGACCTGGCGCAGGAGACCTTCCTGAAGGTCCTGAACGCGCTCGGCAGCTACCGGCCCGAGTACAAGTTCTCCTCGTGGATCTTCAAGATCGCCAACAACGCCGCGATCGATCAGCTGCGGCGCCGCGAGCTCGACACGCTCTCCCTCGACGGCAGCCCCGACGCCCGGACCGCCGACGAGGTGGAGGCGACGGCGCTGCAGGCCACGGACCGCGCGGAGACGCCGCTCGAGGAGCTGGAGTCGCGGGAGACCGGCGCCGCCATCGAGCAGGCGATCGGCCGGCTGAGGCCCGAGTACCGGACCTGCATCCTGCTGCGGCACGTCGAGGGCCGGACCTACGAGGAGATCGCGGAAGTCATGGACCTGCCCCTGGGCACGGTCAAGACCTACATCCACCGCGCCAGGCTCGAGTTGCGGGAATACCTGGCCGACCTCAAGACCTGAAACCGCTGCCGCCCCGATCCCGTAAGGGGGGGCAACGAGGGAGGTAAGTGGCGTGAGGGACAAGCAGTTAGACGATTCGGACCTGGATCTGCTCGTGCTCCGCGAGCTGTCCAGCATGCCGAGCCTCGCACCCAGCCGTGGATTCCGGGATCGGGTCATGGCGCGCGTGAGCCTCCCCAAGCCTGCCCCGCTGGTCCGGCTGCAGCGCGCCGGCGCGTGGGCCCTGCAGCCGCGCCGCGCCGCGGCGCTCGCGACGGCCTACGCGGCGTGCGTGCTCGCGACCATCCTGCTCGCCGGACCCTGGGTCGCGGCGCACGCGGGTGTGCTGGCCGTGGCCGGATCGTGGGTCGTCGCGCACGTCGGCGCCTGGGTGAACGCGGGCCTCATGGCCGTCGCGACGTGGGGCGTCCGCTCCGGCGTGGTCCAGGCCCTTCGCGAGGCCTTCGGCACCGGGCTGCGGCTCTGGGCGACGCTCGCCACGGCGGCCCTGCTCTACACCGGCAGCGGCTACGGCCTGCACGTTCTCCTGAAGGCACCGCGGAGGAGCCATGAGCTCGGTCGCGCGCTGTAGCGCTCTGGCGCTGGCCCTCGCGGTCGGTGCGTCGGGCAACGCCGCCGCCGGCCCGCGGCACGCGACGGCGAACGACGCCGCCTCGCGCCTGGCCGAGGGCCTCCGCTTCCTGGAGCGGGTGCTGCACATCCAGCAGCACGGCGGCCAGGTGGCGTCGTTCACGATCTCGATCGGCGCCCGCGAGGCCAGCCTCGAGCTGGACCTCGCCGGCGGCGGCACCCGGGTCGTCGTCCTCAAGGCGGGCGGCCTGTTCATCGACAACCAGCTGGTCGGACCGTACGCCGTCGCCGGCGGGCTCGAGCATTCGTGGCGGAGGCTGCTGGCCGACGCCGGCTCGCTCGACACGCCGCAGCTGCTGGCCGCGCTGCGCGCGTGGAAGGTGGACGGCCTGTCGGGGGACGACCTCGCCGCCAAGCGGCGGATCGACGAGGCCCTCAGTCCGCTGTCGGCGCAGCCCGCCGTCGCCGCGAGTGCCGCGGCTCCGGGTGCGACGCCGACCGAGTCCGCGGCCCGGCCGGCGGCTCCGGCGCTGCCCGCGCTCCCGGCCCCGGTCCTCGAGGCCCCGGCGCCCGCGGTGGCGCCGCCGGCGCCCTCCGCGATCCAGCTCCTCTTCCAGGACGTGAAGAACGTCGTGGCGATGTTCGTCGCGCTGGCGATGACCGGATTCGGGACCGTGTTCTTCGCCCGCCGCTACCTCGAGGTCGTGGCGGACACCGCGTCGCAGGCCTTCGGACGCTCCCTGGTGGTGGGCGTGCTCGGGCAGCTGCTGCTGCTGCCGACGCTCGCCATGCTGGTGGTCGGCCTGATCTTCACCATCGTCGGCATCCTGCTGCTGCCCTTCGCCATGATCGCGTTCGTCATCGCCGCGTGCCTCGCCGTGCTCGGCGGCTACCTCGCCGTGGCCCACGCGGTCGGCGAGAGCGTGAGCCGCCGGCGGATGGCCAACGGCGCCTTCGTGCGGAGCCCCAACGCCTACGGCTACCTGTTCACCGGCCTCATCGGCCTGCTCGGCCTGTGGGCCGCCGCGGCGCTGTTCGGCTGGGCGGGACCGGTGGTGTACGTCTTCCGCGCGGCGGCGTTCGTCGTGACCTGGCTCGCCGCCACCGTGGGCTTCGGCGCGGTGCTGCTCTCGCGCGCCGGCCTGCGGGACACGTTCACCGGCCGTCACCTGGGCGACCAGTCCGGCGAGTACCTGTGGGCCACGCCGCCCGCCACGCCGACCGCGGGCCGGCCCCGCCGCGACCCGTGAGCGCGCGACCGGCGTTCGCCGCGGCGGTCGCCCTCGCCGCGCTGCAGCTCGCGCCCGCCGCGCGCGCGCAGACCCTGCGCACGCTCACCTCGTCGCGCCAGCTGCACGGGGAGTCGGCGCTCGCGGTGAGCGTGACCTACGTCGCCGGCCACTTTCGCCTCGTCCCGGCGCCGCCCGGCACGCTCTACCAGCTGGAGTTGCGCTACGACGAGCAGAAGTTCACGCCGGTCCGCGAGTACGACCCGGCGTCGGGCGCGCTGAGCCTGGGGCTGCGGAGCCGCGGGCACGTCACGCTCGCCGACCGCCGCGACGACGAGGAGGTCCCGACGATGGACCTCGGCCTGGCGACCGGCGTGCCGCTCGCGCTGTCGGTGGACCTCGGCGCCGCCGAGGCCGACGCCGACTTCGGCGGCATCGCCCTCACCGGCCTGCGCTACAAGACCGGCGCCTCGCACTCGACGCTGCGGTTCAGCCGGCCGAACACCGCGTCCTGCGATTCCCTGACGATCGAGGCCGGCGCCGCGGAGTTCTCGGCCACCGGCCTCGCCAACGCGGGCTGCCGCCACGTGCGCGTCGAAGGCGCGGTGGGGGCGATGACGCTCGACTTCACCGGCTCGGCGCGCGCCTCCGCCGATGCCGACATCCACCTCGGCCTCGGCACCCTCAAGCTGGTGCTGCCGCGCGGCGTCGGCGTGGCCATCACCCTCGACCGCTTCCTGGCCTCGTTCGACCACGACGGCTTCACGCGCCACGGCGACGTGTACACCACGGCCAACTACGCCGCCTCACGCTACCGTCTCGACCTGAAGGTGGAATCGGCCTTCGGCGGGATCGAGGTGGCGTGGGCAGGCGCGCCGCACTGATCGCCTCGCCCCGCACCCCGCGCTGATCGCATCGTCCGGCGCGCCGCGGAGCCCGCGGGCGCCGACGCCGCCTTCCGCTCCTCCGCGCTAGCGCGCGGCGACCCGCACCTCGACCCCTCGCGCGAGACCCAGCGCCGCGTCCGCCCGCCCGTCGCGGACGGCGATCTCCAGCGTGCCGCCCGAGCCGGCGAAGGCGACCGGGCTCCCCGGCGGCACGTCGGCGAAGGTCGCGCGCAGCTCGATCGCGTGGCGGCCGAGGCGTACCGGCGCATCCTCGGCGGCGGCGCTCGCGGGGATGTTGGTCACCAGCGTCCCGAACCGGTCCACGTGCACGACCTGCCCCACCAGGTCCCTGCCCTCGGTGCGGAGCCGCCGCGGCGGCAGGTGCACCAGGTCGGAGACCGCCGCCCCCAGCTCGCCCAGCGCCGCGCCCAGCGCCAGCCGCGCCGCCGCCGGCGCGAACACGTCGCGCCCGTGGAAGGTGGCGCCGGCCGCGGGGGGAGCGGGCAGGCTCACCACCTCGGCGTGCGCGGCCGCGAACACGTCCGACAGGAGGCCGTTGTCGGGCGCGACGAACCGGTGTCCACCCACCTCCGCGGCGAGCGCGCGCCGCCGCGTGCCGACGCCGGGATCCACCACGGCCAGGTGCACGGTGCCGTCCGGGAAGGTGCGCCACGCGCGGCCGAGGACGAAGCTCGCGGCCGCGACGTCGCCCGGCGCGATGTCGTGGGTGAGGTCCACCAGCTGCGAGAGCGGCGCGAGCGAGACCAGCGTGCCCTTCACCTCTCCGACGTAGCTGTCGGACGTGCCGAAGTCGGTCAGCAGGGTGATGATCGCGCTCATCGGGCGGCCTCCCGGGGTCCCGCGCGGCATCCCGGTGCGCCCCGGCCCCGGGCCCCGCTCACGCCCGCGCCCGCTGCCAGCGCCCGCTGCGCCACAGCGCCGCCATCGCGAAGCCCCGGCCCACGGCGGTGAGGCTGATCGTCCACCAGATGCCCACCACGCCCAGCGGGCCCGCCAGCCACGCGGCGAGCGGCAGCCGCGCCGCGCTGAGCGTCCCGGACCACAGCGTCGGCTCGAGCGTGAAGCCGGCGCCGCCCAGCGATCCTTCGAGCACGATCTCGACCGCCATCGTGATCTCCGCCGCCGCGATGATCCGCAGGTAGGCCGCGCCCTCGGCGACGACCGCCGGGTCGCTGCTGAACACGCCCACCAGCGCCCGCGGCGCGAGCAGGAACGCGAGCGCCACGACGCTCGCCGCGAGGCACGCGTAGCGCACCGACAGCCAGCCCGCGCGCCGCGCGCGGTCGGGCCGCCCGGCTCCCAGATTCTGCCCGACGATCGCCGCGGACGCCAGGCCGAAGCCGACGGCCACCTGGTAGGCGAGGCCCTCGAGCTTGTGTCCCACGCCGAGCGCCGCGAGGGCCGGCGTGCCGAACCGCGTGGTGATGCGGGTCAGGCCGATGTAGATGAGGGCGAAGAACACCCCGTTCGCCGCCGTCGGCAGGCCGATGCGCAGCACCGAGAGGCCCGCCCGCCAGTCGCGCGCGCCGAACCGCACCAGCCGGCGGCGCCGCAGCAGCCCGAAGGAGAACGCGAGGCCGAGGGCCCGCGTGCCCACGGCCGCCACGGCCGCGCCCGCGATCCCCATCCGAGGCGCGGGTCCGAGCCCCAGGATGAGCACCGGGTCCAGCACCAGCGTCACCAGCACCGAGAGCGACAGCAGCGCCAGCGGCGTGCGCGTGTCTCCCGACGCGCGGAACGTGGACTCGGCGGCGTAGAAGCCCAGCACCAGCGGCGTGCCGACGAGGTACGTCGACAGCCAGGTCCGGCCCAGCGCCGTGACGTCGGGCGGGGTGCGCATCACCGCGAACAGCACGGGCAGCAGGCGCCAGCCGGTCAGGGCCACGACGACCCCCACCGCCAGCGCGAGGATCAGCGTCGTGCCCGACGCGACGGCCGCGCGCCCGGGCTCGCCCTCGCCGTGGCGCCGGGCGGCCACCGCGGTGAGCCCGACGCCGATCATCTCGCCCACCGCGAGCAGCATCCACACCGCGAATCCCGCGGTCGAGATCGCCGCGAGCGCCGCGGGGCCCAGCGTGCGGCCGACCCAGAATACGTCGATCAGCAGGAACGCCAGCTGGAGGAGGGCGGAGCCGATGGCCGGCAGCGCCACGCGCATGATGGCGCGCGGCAGCGGCCCGGCCACGAGGTCGCCGGCGGGCGCGGCGGCCGGGGCGGCGGTCACGGCGCCCGCGCGCCGGAGTCCAGGAAGCGGCGGAAGACGGGGTTGTCGGGGAACCGCGCGGCGAGGTCGCCGACGATCCGGAGGCCTTCCTCGCGCAGCCCGGCGTCGGATGCGCTCTCGCGCACCAGCGCGTTGGCGTACACCCACTGCGCCTCGAGTCGGGCCAGGGTGCCGTCGCGGCTCACGCGCCGCAGCCGCGCGAGCGCGAGGGGCGCGTTGCCGCCCCCCAGCCCGATGAGGCGCGCCACCAGCCGCGCGAGCACGCCGGCCCGCGCCAGCGCGTAGTCGTAGACGGCCAGCCCCAGCTCGCAGTCCACGCAGGTCGAGTCGAGGGCCAGCGCGCCGCCGAGCGCCGCGCGCATCCGCCTCGCGTCGCGCGCCGCGCCCCAGTAGTGCCCGTGCAGCTCGGCCTGCCGGGCCCGGTAGCCCGTCGCCGTTCCCAGCCAGAACAGCGCCGTCACCCGGGCCGTGTCGCTCGCGGCGCCGTCCGCCGCGCGCCGGGCCCGCGCGGCCGCCTCCGCCAGCAGCGCGTCGATGGAATCCTCGGCGAACCCGTCGTCCTGCCGCGCCGTGCCCCACCAGATGAGCGCGGAGGCCTCCAGCGCCGGCCCCGCCGGATCCTGCGGGTGCCGCGCCGCGAGCCGGGCGAAGAACAGCTCCGCCGCCTCGAACCGGCCGCCGTAGATGAGGTCCTGGCCCGCCGCGACCTCGGCCGCCGGCGCGCTCGCGGCGGTGTCCGGCGCGGGCACGGAATCCTGCGCCGCCGCGGGCAGCGCCGCGGCGGCGAGCAGGACGGCGAGAACGGCGGGGGTCTCTAGGATGCGACGGAGGGGAGATGCGCCGCCGCGTCGGCGGCCCGCTCCATCAGGCTCGAGGCGAGGGCGGTGAACGCCTGGGCCACGGGCGAGGCGGGGTCCGCGAGCACCACCGGCGTGCCCGCCTCGCCCAGCTCCTGGATGCGCGCCTGCAGCGGGATCTCCGCCAGCAGCGGCAGTCCCAGCTCCGCCGCCAGGCGCCCGCCGCCGCCGCTCGAGAAGATGTCGGTGCGCTGGCCGCAGTGCGGGCAGTGGAAGTACGACATGTTCTCCACGATCCCGAGCACCGGCACGCCCACCCGCTCGAACATCCGGGCGCCGCGCAGCGCGTCGCCCACCGCGACCTCCTGCGGCGTGGTCACGATGAGTCCGCCGGCGACCTGCACCGACTGCACCAGGCTGAGCTGCGCGTCGCCGGTGCCCGGCGGCATGTCCACCAGCAGGTAGTCGAGCTGGCCCCACTCCACGTCGGAGAGGAACTGCTGGATGACCTTCATGATGATCGGGCCGCGCCAGATGGCGGCCGAGTCGCGCTCGACCAGGTTGCCGAGCGAGATCGACTTCACGCCGTGGGCTTCGACGGGGAGGATCCGGTTCCCCACGGCGTCGGGCCGCCGGTCGAGGACGCCCAGCATCCGCGGCACGTTGGGGCCGTAGATGTCCGCGTCGAGCAGGCCGACGCGCTGGCCCGCCGCCGAGGCGAGCGCCACCGCGAGGTTGACCGCGACGGTGGACTTGCCCACGCCGCCCTTGCCGCTCGAGACCGCGATCACGCGGCCGAGGTTGGGCAGCGCGCGGGGCGTGGGCGGCGGCACCGGCTTGGGCGTGGTCTGCGCCGGCTGCTGCGCGCCCCCTCCGACCTGCATCTTCACGCCGGCCACGCCGGGCACCGCCTGCGCCGCCAGGCGCGCCTCGCGCACCAGCGAGGCCGGGTCCTCGCGCCCGAGGACGAACGCGATCTTCACCTGGCCGTCGGGCCCGACCGCGATGTCCTCGACCATGCCCGCGGCGACCACGTCGCGCTCGAGCCGCGGATTCATGACCTTCCGCAGCGCGGCCTCGACCTTCGCCTTGAGATCGCCGTCCGT
>DASPSV010000205.1:0-10093 GCA_035623755.1 Gemmatimonadales bacterium | reverse complement strand
TAGGCGTGCACCAGCAGGATGGCGCCCGGCCCCCGCAACCTCCACGGCGCGTGGCCCAGGCCCAGCGCGGCCTGCACGGCGCGCGAGACGAAGCCGCTCTCGCCGTAGAGAAACAGGAACGCGATGACGCCCACCAGCGGGGGCAGCACCGCGGGCAGCGCGACCAGGGCGCCGAGGACGCGGCGGCCAGGGAAGTCGTAGCGCTCGAAGACCAGCGCCAGGGGGATCCCGACCGCCGCGGCGAGCGCGACGCTGGCCACGGAGATCCACAGGCTGCCCCACAGCGCCGCCCACTCCGCACCGGAGTGCAGGAAGCCCCGGACGTCGGCGCGGACCGCCTCGCCGCCGACCAGCGCCAGCGGATAGACCACCAGCCACGCCAGGACGAGCGCGAGGACGAGGGCGAGCAGGTCGGCGCGGCGCCGGAGCGTCACGCCGCTCCCCCGTCCGGCGGGTCCGCGCGTCCGCGCGCCGGGGCGTCGCTCCAGTAGAGCACGCGGTCCACGGCGACGCGCACCCGGTCGCCGGGGCTCGCCGACCGGCGCGGCGCCTGGACCTCGACCGCCACGCCCCCGCCGGCGTCCACCGTGAACAGGGCCTGCGCCCCCGTGAACCGGCGCTCGGTCACGACGCCCTCCAGCGCGGCCGCACCACCGTCCGCGACGAAGCGCAGCGCCTCGGGCCGCACCAGCGCGCGGGTGCCGGGCCGCCCGCCGAGCCGCTCGCCGGGCACCGCGGCCGACCGGCCCACGAAGCCGGCGACGAACGCGCTCGCCGGCTCGTCGTACAGCTGGTCCGGCGTCCCCACCTGCTCCAGCCGGCCGGCCTCGAGCACGGCGACGCGGTCGCCGAGGTCGAACGCTTCCTCCTGCTCGTGGGTCACGAACACCGTGGTGATGCCCACCTGCCGGATGGCGCGCCGCAGCTCGCGCCGGGTGCGCTCCCGCAGCGCCGGATCGAGGTTCGACAGCGGCTCGTCGAGGAGCAGGACCCGCGGCTCGGGCGCGAGCGAGCGCGCGAGCGCCACCCGCTGCTGCTGGCCGCCCGAGAGCGCGGACACCGGCCGGCGCTCGTAGCCGGCGAGGTCCACCATCGCCAGCGCCTCGCGCACGCGCCGCTCGGCGGCCGCGCCGCGCACGCGGAGGCCGAACGCGACGTTGGCGCCGACGTCGAGGTGCGGGAACAGGGCGTAGTGCTGGAACACCATGCCGAACCGCCGCGCGGCGGGCGCGGCGCGGGTGACGTCGTCGCCGCCGACCGTGATGGTGCCGGCGTCCGGGGTCTCGAAGCCGGCGAGGAGGCGCAGCGTGGTGGTCTTGCCGCTGCCGCTCGGGCCGAGCAGCGCGAGGATCGAGCCCCGGGGGACGGCGAGGGTGAGCGAGTCGACGGCGAGCAGGGGGCCGAAGCGCTTGGAGAGACTGGTGATGCTGAGGTATGAGGCGTCGTCCAAAGCGGCTCCCCGGCTGTGAGAGGTGAGGTGTGAGAGGTGAGACGTTCACGTGAGAGGTGAGAAGTTGTGAAGCGTGAGAGGTGAGCGAGCCTCACCGCTCACGTCTTTGCCTCTCACTTCTCACGTGAACGTCTCACCTCTCACCGGTCCTCACCTCTCACCTTTGCCTCTGATGTTCCGATCCCAGTAATCCATCCACGCCGCGCCGCGCTGCTCCACGCTGTCCCAGTCCATCGGCTCCACCTTCATCTTCGCCTCCACCGCGCGCGCCCACGGGGGCAGCGAATCGGCCGGCAGGCCGCCGCTCGCCGGCAGGCGGTAGGCGTCGCGGGCGGCCACGATCTGCATCTCGGGCGTCAGCACCCAGGCGACGAACGCGCGGGCCAGGGCGGCGTGCCGCGCCCCGCGCACGACCGCGATGGCGTCGTCGATGACCGGCGTGCCGCTCGAGGGAAACACGTAGCCGAACCGCCGCCCCTCGTGCTGGAGCAGCAGCACGTCCGGCAGGTCCCACAGCGTCACCAGCCCCTCGCGCCGCTCCAGCTTGGTGTGGAGCAGCGCCGGGTTCTGGACGTACTCGCCGGTCTGCGCGTCGAGCCGCCGCAGCCACGCCCAGCCGGCGGCGGTGTCGCCGGTGCGCGCGAGGCTGCGCATCAGCACCATCTCGAAGATGGCCCGCATGGTGCCGCTGGCGAGCGGATCCCGGATCAGGAGCTTGCCCTTCCACGCCGGCGCCAGCACGTCGTCCCAGTCCCTGGGCGCCGCCGAGTCGGGCACCGCGGCGGCGTTGGTCTCGATGACCGCGGGCGTCCGGTACACGGGGACGTAGAGGGGCCCGCCGGGCGTCACGGGCTCGAGCAGGGAGTCGCGCGCGCCGCGCGCGAACAGCGGCGTCGGGCCCCCGAACCACAGGTCCGCCTGCGGGTTCGCGCGCTCCGACCGCACCCGGTCGAGCACCTCCTGCGAGCCCATGTCGAGCCAGCGCACGTCCACGTCGGGGTGCAGCGCCTCGAAGCGGTGCTCGAATTCGGACAGCAGCTCGCGGCCGTGCGGGGAGTAGATCACCAGCGGCGTGCGGCCGCCGCCGCTGCAGGCGGCCGCGGCCAGCGCCGCGAGCAGCGCGGCGCGCCTAGGGAACATCGCGCGGCGCCGCCGGCACGTCCTCGGGCCGCAGGGCCAGGAGGTTCGCGAACAGCCGGTACGCGCCCGGCACGTTCGCCGGCAGCTGCCGGAAGAAGCTGAGCCCCGTGTACACGTAGAGGCCGCGGCCCAGCCGGGCCACGAGCAGGCCCCCGTCGAGCTTCTCCCCCTCGTCGCCCGTCTCGAGCAGCGGCCGATACGCCGGATCCCAGCTGTGCGCGAAGTACAGCCCGCGCTCCTGCACCCAGCCGTCCCAGTCCGCCGGCCCGATCCCGTTGGGCCGGTGGAACAGCGGGTTCGACGGCGCGAGCAGCGCCACGGGCGCGTGCTCGTCCGTCACCCGGTCGTGCGGGCTCGCGATGGTGAACGCGTACGGCGCGAAGCCGCCGCGCACGAACGGGTACTGCTGGTACTGCACGATCAGGCGTCCGCCGGCCCGCGCGTAGTCGAGCAGCCGGCCGTTCGACGCCACCAGGCCGGGATCGGTCTGGTAGGCGCGGCTGCCGACCACGATCACGTCGAACCGGGAGAGGTCGCCCTTCTCGAGCTCGTCGGGGGAGAGCACCACGACCGGCACGCCCACGGACCGGAGCGCCTCGGGCACCAGGTCGGCCGCGCCGCGGACGTAGCCCACGCTCCGCACCGCCGGGAGCGCGAGGTCCGCCATCTCGATCCGGAGCGTCGCGCGCCGCACGTACGCCACCGGGCGGATGTGCGGGTAGTCCACCAGCTCGGTGGCGCGGTCGAACCGCTCGCCGCCGGCCGTGGCCACCGCGCGCACGGTGTACGCGCCGGGCGCCACGTTCCGCGGCGGGCGGACGGTGAGCGCGTAGCTCTGCTGCGTGTCCTCGCCCTCGAGGGCGAAGGCCACCGGCGGCACCGCCGGCCAGCCGTCCGGCACCTCGAGCTGCAGCGTGCCCGAGGTGCGCTCGCGGCGGCCGTTGGTGAGGGTCACGGACACCTCGCGCGCGCCGTCCGCCGCCACCGGCCACGTCATGTCGGACGGCGAGATCTCCACGCCCACGGCCGGCACCACGAACAGCGGGCGGCGGATCTCGCCCCGCACCTCGTCGGCGTAGCGCCAGGCCACCTCGCGGCGCAGCGTCACCGGCACGCCCGCGATGGTCGTGGACAGCGTCGCGAACACCGGCGGCGGCCCGAACGGCTCGCCACGCTCGTCCTCCGGCGCCGCCGACCAGTCGTACAGCGCCCCCGCGAGCGGGCGGGCCAGGAAGTAGGGCTCGCCGGGGGGCGCGTCGGCCGCGACGGTCACGGCGAAGCGCCGCGCCGCCACGCCGCGCGCGCTGGCCGAGAAGAAGCCGCCCGCCGTCGGCGCCGGCGCGGCGCCCTGGTCGCGCATCGTCCACCCGGCGGGCGCCTCGACCGCCGCGCTGTCGAGGGTCGCCCCGCCGCCGGACGCGTCGCCGTCCCACAGCGCCGCGGTGACCGCGAACGTCTCGCCCGCCACCAGGCGCGAGTCGTCGGCGATCGCGTCGGCCACGATGCCGGCCGCGTTCGCCAGGGCCTCCTCGAGCGCCGGCTCCTTCGCCGCCCGGAAGTCGGCGGGCGCGTTCCGCCGCAGCTCGACCAGCGCGGCCGCGAGCAGCGGCACCACGCGCTCGGGCGCGCGGGGCGAGAGCGCCGTGCGGGCCGAGTCGACGAGGGCCGCGTAGCGCGCCAGGGACGGCGCCAGCGCGGTGTCGATCCCGGCGAACACGCCGCCCGCTCCGCGGCCGGTGAGGTCCTCGACCAGCATCAGCCGCGTGGACGACGCGCCCATGTCCTGGAGCCGTCCCATGTCCTGCGACCGGTGCAGGCTGCGCGCGGCCATCGCCAGCTGGTGGTAGGACTGGCCGGCGACGGGATCCAGCACGCCGGACGCGATCACCACCGTGGTGCCGGCGGTGTCGAACCGCGTGGAGCGGTAGAACTTGCGCGGGCCCCAGGTGGAATCGCGCAGCAGGTCGAACGCCTCGCGGGCCACGCGGCCCGCGGCCTGGTGCTGGCCGTGGCCGTCGCGCGGCGTGCCCGAGAAGATCGAGACCACGACCTGCGGCCGGAACCGGCGGATGACCCGCACCACGTCGGCCCGCAGCGTGTCCTCCGGCCAGAAGCGCAGCGTCTCGTCGAGCGTCTTCGAGAACCCGAAGTCGAACGCGCGGGTGAAGTACTGGTGCGCGCCGTCCACGCCGCGGGCGGCGAGCAGCTCCTCGCTCCTGAGCAGGCCGAGCGCCTCGCCCAGCTCCGGCCCGATGAGATCCTGCCCGCCCTCGCCGCGCGACAGCGAGAGGTAGGCGGCGTCCGCGCCCGTGCCGCGCGCCAGGAACGTCAGCAGCTCGGTGTCCTCGTCGTCGGGGTGCGCGCCGATCACCAGCACGCGGCGGTTCTGGTCGAGGCCGCGGAGCATCCGGTCCAGGGCGGGCACGCCGCCGGTGCCGGCGGGGCGCAGCTGCTGCGCGCGGGCGGCGGCCGGCAGGGCGGCCGCGGCCAGCCCGGCGGCGAGCGCCAGGCGGCGGGCGAACGGCACGAGATGGCTCATGGACGCGAACAAGCTAATCACGGGCGGCCCCTTCCGCTCGGGTAGTTCGTGCTGCAGCATTCCCCTGCTACCCCGCTCACGTGCTGTCCGAACACCCTCAGGGGAGGAGACGGTGGCCGCCATCAACAGTCGGCGAGTCTGGCTCGGTGCGCTGGTCGGCGGGCTGGTGTTCTTCGTGTGGAGCATGGTGATGGAGTACGGGCTGTCCTACGTGCTGGTGGGCAAGGCGCGCATGGACATCGCCATGATGAACAACTGGTTCCTCAAGACGCCGCGGGTTCCGATCCCGGTGTTCTTCCTGGCCTGGGTCGTGTCGCTGTTCGCGATCGCGTACGGCCTGGCGTGGGCCTACGCGCACCTGCGGGCCTCGGCCGGCGCGGGTCCGGCCACCGCCGCGAAGCTCGGGCTGCTCGTCGGCTTCGCCGCCGGCTTCCCGCTCGAGTTCGCGCACTCGGTGTTCCAGCCGCTGAGCGCGATGTTCGGGGTGCAGTGGATGCTCGAGATGGGTCTCGGCTGCATCCTCGCCGCCCTCGCCGCGGGCTGGACCTACCGCGACGAGCCGGCAGGCACGACCGGGTGACGCCCGCTGCGTCCGCCGGGGAGCCCGGCCTCGCCGCGTGGCGGGCCGAGTTCCCGATCCTCGGCAGCACCACCTACCTGATCTCCAACTCCCTCGGCGCCATGCCGAGGGGCGCCGCCGCCGCGCTCGAGCGCTACGCCCGGACCTGGGGCGAGCGCGGCGTGCGGGCGTGGGAAGAAGGCTGGTGGGAGATGCCGGTCACGGTGGGCGACATGGTCGGCGCGATCATCGGCGCGCCGAAGGGCAGCGTCACGATGCACCAAAATGTGACGCTGGCCGAGGCCGTGGTGCTGTCCTGCTTCGAGCCCCGGGGCGCCCGCGACCGGATCGTGTTCGAGGACGCCAACTTCCACTCGGTGCAGTACCTGTACGCCGCGCAGGCCGGCCTGCGGGTGACGCCGGTGCCGGTCGAGCGCCTGGTCGACGCGATCGACGAGCGCACGCTGCTGGTGCCCGTCTCGCACGTGCTCTACAAGAGCGCATTCGTGCAGGACGTGCCGGCCATCGTCGAGAAGGCCCACCGGGTCGGCGCGCACGTCGTGCTGGACGTGTACCACTCGGCCGGCGTCCTGCCCGTGGACGTCACCGCGCTCGGCGTGGACTTCGCCGTCGGCGGCTGCCTCAAGTGGCTGTGCGGCGGGCCGGGCAACGGCTTCCTCTACGTGCGGCCGGACCTCGCGCACCTCGCGCCCCGGCTCACCGGGTGGATGGCCCACGCCGCCCCGTTCGCGTTCGAGCCGCCGCCCATCCGCCGGGCCGAGGGGCCGTTCCGGTTCCTCAACGGCACGCCGTCCATTCCCTGCCTGTACGCGGCGCTCGAGGGGCTGCGCATCCTCCGCGAGGTCGGCGCCGCGCGGGTGCGGGCGCACTCCGAGCGGCTCACCGCCCGGCTGCTCGCGCGGATCGACGAGGCGGGCTTCCCCTCGCTCACGCCGCGCGAGGCCGCGCGCCGCGGCGGCACCGTCGCCGTGGACCCGCCCGACGCGGAGGCGATCAGCCGGCGGCTGCTCGAGCGCGACATCCTCATCGACTACCGGCCCGGCGCCGGCATCCGGATCGCGCCGCACTTCTACAACACCGAGGACGAGTGCGACGCGGTGATCGCCGAGATCGCGGCGCTCGCCGCGGGCCGGCCCGCCCTCCGCGCCACCCGCCACTGATGCCGCGCGTCTACGACATCTCCCGGCCCGTGTTCCCGGGCATCCCCGTGTGGCCGGGCGACCGCCCCTACGAGCGCGCGTGGACGTCGCGCCTCTCCGACGGCGCCTCGTGCAACGTCGGCCACATCGCGATGAGCGTGCACACCGGCACCCACATGGACGCGCCGTTCCACTTCGGCGACGCGGGCGCCACCATCGAGCGCCTTCCGCTCGAGGCCTGCATCGGACCGGCCGTCGTGGTGCCGCTGGCGCGGCTCGCCGAGACCCGGGCGGAGCGGGTGCTGGTGCGCACCGGCGGCGCGGCCGCGCCGCCCGGGGTGATCGAGGCGCTGCCGCCGCTCAAGCTGTACGGCGTGGACACGGCGTCGGTGGACCCGGAGGACAGCACGGCGTTCGCGACCCACCGCGCGCTGGAGCGGCGCGGCACCGTGATCCTCGAGGGGCTCGACCTCTCGGCGGTGCCCGACGGCGCGTACCAGCTGATCGCGCTGCCGCTCCGGCTGGTCGGGATGGACGGGTCGCCGGCCCGCGCCGTGCTCGTCGCGCCGTGACGGACCCGGTCGCGCGCGAGGCGGGCCTCGAGCGCGAGCTGTCGCCCCGCCAGCTGGGGATGATCGCGGTCGGCGGTGCCATCGGCACCGGCCTGTTCCTCGGCAGCGGCATCTCGATCCGGCTGGCCGGGCCGGCCGTCGTCGTCTCCTACCTCATCGGCGCCGTCGTGGCCTGGCTGATGACCCTCGCGCTCGGCCAGATGGCCGTGCGCCACCCCGCCGCCGGCTCGTTCGGCGTGCACGCCGAGATCTACCAGGGCCCCTGGGCCGGCTACACCGTCCGCTGGAGCTACTGGCTCGCGCAGACCATCGCCGTCGGCGAGGAGGTGATCGCCGCCGGCATCTACGCGCGGCTGTGGTTCCCGGGCGTGCCGCTGTGGGTGTTCGTGGCGGCGTTCTCGGTCGGCATCGTGGCCGCGAACGCGATGCACGTGGGCGCGTTTGGCGCGTTCGAGTACTGGTTCGCGATGATCAAGGTCGTGGCGATCGTGCTGTTCGTCGTCTTCGGTGCGGCCCTGCTGCTCGGCGCCCGCCCGGCCGCGGTGCCCGGCGCGGCGGGCTACGCCGATTTCGCGCCCTACGGCGCGCGCGGCGTCTGGCTCGCCGTGGTGATGGTGATGTTCAGCTACCTCGG
Organism: Gemmatimonadales bacterium; assembly: GCA_035623755.1. GTDB lineage: Bacteria > Gemmatimonadota > Gemmatimonadetes > Gemmatimonadales > JACORV01 > Fen-1245. The sequence goes on along the minus strand of DASPSV010000205.1, from coordinate 2,039 downwards.
CACCGAGATCGTCGCGGTCACCGCCGGCGAGGCCCGGGACCCGGCGCGCGCCATCCCGCGCGCGCTGCGCCTGACGGTGATCCGGCTGATCCTGTTCTACGTGGCGTCCATGGCGCTGCTGATGGCCCTGATCCCGTGGCGCCAGATCGGGCTGACGCGCAGCCCGTTCGTCCTGGTGTTCGAGATGGTCGGCGTCCCCGGTGCCGCGACCCTCATGAACGTCGTGGTGCTGACGGCGGCGCTGTCGAGCATCAACGTGGACCTGTACCTGACGACCCGGATGCTGTTCTCGCTCTCGCGCGGCGGCTGGGCGCCCGCGGCGTTCGGGCGGCTGTCGCGCCGGCGCACCCCGCTCAACGCGCTGTGGGCGTGCACCGGCGGGATGGCGCTGGCCGTGGTGGCCGCGGCGCTGGCGCCGCAGCACGCCTTCGTGCTGCTGGTGGGCGTCGCGATCTTCGGCGGCCTGTACGTGTGGGCGCAGATCTTCGCCACCCACCTGGTCTTCCTGCGGCGCACCCGCCCGGACGACGGAACGGCGGGCGCCGGCGCGCCCTGGTCCCGGTGGCGCACCGCGGCGTCCGCCGCCGGCCTGGCGTTCATGCTCGCGATCCTCGTGACGACCTGGTGGGTGCCCGGCTTCCGCGTCACGCTGCTGTGCGGCGTGCCGGGGCTGGCGGCGCTCACCGTGGCGTGGAAGTTACAGGGGCGGCGCGCCGCGGCGTGACGCGGCGCCACGGGAGCACCATGTCCTTCGTCACCGGCCTCACCTGCGTGATGTGCGGCGCGGAGTACCCGCCGCGCGACCTGATGACCTGCCCCCGCTGCGGCGTCACGGGCATCCTCGACGTGCGGTACGACTACGGCGCCGTCGCGCGGCGGCTGACGCGGCGTGCGCTCGCCGCGCGCCAGGACCGCTCGCACTGGCGCTACCGCGAGCTGCTGCCCATCGGCGCGCGCGCCCGGCTCCCCGGCCTCGCCGTCGGCTGGTCGCCGCTCGGGCCCGCGCCGGCCCTCGCCCGCCACATCGGCGTGCGCACCCTGCTCCTCAAGGACGACGGCCGCAACCCGTCGGCGTCGCTCAAGGACCGCGCCAGCGCCGTCGGCGCGGTGAAGGCCGTGGAGGCGCGGCGCACGACGATCGCCTGCGCCAGCACGGGCAACGCGGCCAGCTCCCTGGCCGGGATGGCGGCCGCGCTGGGCCTCGAGGCGATCATCTTCGTGCCCGAGCGCGCCCCGGAGCCCAAGCTCGCCCAGCTGCTGGTCTTCGGCGCCACCGTGCTGCGGGTCCGCGGGAGCTACGACCAGGCGTGGGAGCTGTGCCAGCAGGCCTGCGAGCGGTGGGGATGGTACAACCGCAACTGCGCCGTGAACCCGTACCTGGTCGAGGGCAAGAAGACCGTCAGCCTCGAGATCGGCGAGCAGCTGGCGTGGAAGGTCCCCGAGTGGGTCGCGGTCTCGGTGGGCGACGGCTGCACCATCGCCGGCACCTGGAAGGGCTTCGCGGAGATGAAGCGCCTCGGGCTGACGACGCGCACGCCGAAGCTGCTCGGCGTGCAGGCGGAGGGCGCCGCGCCGGTGACCGCCGCGTTCCGCTCCGGCGGCACGCTGGTGCCCGTCGAGCCGTCCACCATGGCCGACAGCATCGCCGTCGGCGTCCCGCGCAACTGGAAGAAGGCGGTAGACGCGGTGCGCGCGTCCGGCGGCGCGATGATCGACGTGAGCGACGAGGAGATCCGGGAGGCCATGCGCGCGACCGGCGCGCTGGCCGGCGTGTTCGCCGAGCCCGCGGCGGCCGCCAGCGTCGCGGGCCTCGCGCGCGCGGTGCGCGATGGGCTCGTGCCGCGGCGCGCCGCCGCGCTGGCGATCGTCACCGGCAACGGGCTCAAGGACAGCCGCTCGGCGCTCGCGGCCGCGCCGCGGCCGCTCGACGTGCCGCCGGACCTCGCGGCCGTGGCCAGGGCGCTCGGCCGGTGAGCGCGCGGTCGCTGCTGATCCGCGACGTCGGCCTGCTCGTCACGCTGGACGGCCGCGACCGGCGC
>DASPSV010000183.1:0-6041 GCA_035623755.1 Gemmatimonadales bacterium | reverse complement strand
CCGGGCTCTCGCCCGCGGCGGCGGCCAGCAGCTCGCCGAGCGCGCTGGTGCGGTGGCGCAGCGCCTCGTCGCCGTCTGCGCGCTCGGGTGAGGCCGCGAACCGCGAGGCGAGCGCCGGGTTGAGCGCGACGAGCGCCGCGGCGCACGCCGGCGAGATGCCGATGGCGCCGGGCAGCGCGGCCACCCGGGCCGCGAGGTCGCTCGCGAACGCGTAGGCCACGTTCCGCGCGCCGGGGTTGGCGCGCACGTACAGCGCCCGCGCGCCGGTGGCGCGCAGCCGCGCCAGGATGTCGTGCAGCAGCCGCGTCTTGCCCAGGCCCGGTCCGCCCGAGACGTGGAGGTGGCGGCCGGGGGAGCGGCGCGCGCCGGCCCACGCGGCGAGGATGGCGGCGAACTCGCGCTCGCGCCCCACCAGCTCGGCCACCAGCGAGCGGGCGCCGCCTTCCTCGTCCCCCGGCACGGGCGCGTGGCGCACGGCGCGGAGCAGCGCGCGGGTCGACGGCTCGGGCTCGCGGGCCTCGGATGCGAGGAACCACTCCAGCTGGTCGGCCTCGAGCGCCGCGCCGAGCGTGTCGTTCGCCGCGGCGCAGGCCTCGAGCACCAGCCGCCAGCTGGCCTCGATCGAGCGGTCGGCGTCGCGCGCGCGGCGCGCGGTGGCGAGCGCGTCGCGCGCCGAGCCGGCGGCGAGTTTCTGGCGCACCAGGGTCTGCGCCGCGCGCACGAACAGCGCCCGGAGGCGGTCGCGCTCGAGGTCCGCCCAGCGCTCGAACTCGGCGCCGCCCGGCGCGGCGAACGAGGGCAGGAACTCGCCGTGGTAGAGCGCGACCGCGTGCTCGAGGTGCTGGGCCTGGACGGCGGCGAGGAAGGCGTCGCGGTCGGTCTCGACGCGCGCGGCGAGCTGGACGCTGTCGCGCGCCACCTGGAGGGCGTCCCGGCCGAGCCGCCGGCGGATGAGCCAGATGGTCTGGCGCATCGAGTGGGACGCGGCGTCGGGCTCGACGTCGGCCCAGAGGAGGTCGATCAGGTGTTCGCGCCGGACCGTGCGGCCCGGCGCCAGGGCCAGGTAGACCAGCAGCGCGAGGGGTTTTCCCGGGCCCAGCAGCCCCGCAATTGGTTGTCCCTGCTGCGAATACGAGAGCGACCAGGCGCCCAAGGTGCTGAGCGTCAGCAGGGCGTCATTCGGCGGGGGGGTGGCCGAACCGCTCGTCACGTGAGGCTCAGCGCCGGTCTCGGTGACCCATGGTGTCGGGAAGAAAACCGACAGGCGTCATTCGAGCGTCAGTCGGCGCACGGGCGGGCCGGGCCCGGGGGTCGATTGACGCTCGTGTGACACCGGGCGGCTTAGCGTAGACGGGCGAGGCCGGTCCCCCGGCCACCGCCCGTCGGGAGCTGTCGCTCGGCGTGCACCGAGACGGCAGGGAACGGCGACGCGGGTCCGCACGGCGAGAAGAGCGCGGCCGGGGGGCCGGCCTCGGGTGTTTCCACCTGGGGCCGTGCGCGCTGCGCACCCGAAAGCAACCCTTTCCCCTCCCCATATGTCGAAACTCTACAGGTAGGCGGCCGTACGGTCCCGTGACGGCCACCGCCCGACGGAGGAGCGACACGTGGCGAGAACGGCGAAGAGCCCCAGGACCGAGCTGCTGCGCGGCACCCTGGACCTGCTGATCCTGCAGACGCTCACGATCCGGCCGCTCCACGGCTACGGCATCGCCCAGCACATCGCCCGCCTCTCCGAGGACGCGCTGAGCGTCGAGCAGGGCTCGCTCTATCCCGCCCTCGAGCGCCTCCAGGCGCGGGGCTGGGTCACGTCGAAGTGGGAGCCCTCCCCCACCGGCCGCCGCGCGCGCTACTACACGATCACGCGCTCCGGCGAGCACCAGCTGGGCGAGGAGATCTCCGCCCTCGACGCCGTCGTCCTCGCCATCAACCGCGTGCTGCGCCGCGCCTGACCCGGAGCCGGCCGATGTCGTTCTTCGACGCGCTCAAGTTCCGCATCCGCGCCATCACCCGCCCGGGCGAGCACGCCCGCGAGATGGACGAGGAGATGGACTTCCACCTGGACCGCGACGCCGCGCAGATCGCGCACGACACCGCCGGAGCGGAGGACGCGGACGATGCGCGCTGGGCCGCGCGGCGGCGGTTCGGCAACCGGACGCTGCACGCGGAAGAGGCGCGGGCCGCGAGCGGCCTGGGCTGGCTCGAGCTCCTGGGCCAGGACCTGCGGTTCGCGCTCCGCACCTTCCGCCGCGCGCCGGGGTTCACCGTGGTCGCCGTCCTGACGCTCGCCCTCGGCATCGGCGCCAACACCGCGATCTTCTCGGCCGTGAACGCGCTGCTGCTGCGCCCGCTCCCCTTCCCGCAGCCGCGGCGGCTGATGAGCGTGAGCCTCACCGTCCCGCGACGGGGCAACTTCCCGCCGCGCGACGACGTCAACTGGTCGTGGCCGAAGTTCGAGACGCTGCGCGGGATGCAGCACGTGTTCGCGCAGGCCACGCTGTGGTACCCCGAGCCGTTCACGATCCGCCACGGCGACCAGACGCTGCGCGACCAGGGCGAGTACACCGACGACGGCTACCTGACGACGCTCGGCGTCCGCCCCGCGCTCGGCCGCAACTTCACGGCGGAGGAGGGCACCCGCTACAACGCCGGCCACGTCGCGCTCATCAGCGACGCGCTGTGGCAGCGACTGTACGACGCCGACCGCCGCGTGCTCGGCCAGACCGTCACCGTGAACGGCCTGCCGTTCACGATCGTGGGCGTCCTGCCGCCCGGGTTCCAGGGTCTGTCGGGCCAGGCGCTGCTGTGGCTGCCCGCGATGACGAGCAGCAACCCCCGGGCCGAGGCGCCCGGGCCGTACGACCACCGGTTCCTCGCCATCGCACGGCTGGCCGACGGCGTGAGCCCGGAGCAGGCCGCGGCCGTCGTCGCGACCGTCGGGGCGCGCATCGACGCCGCCTACCCCGACCAGAACGGCCAGGGGTGGCACTGGGGCGCGACGGCGAAGCCGCTCGACCAGGCCCGCGTGGATCCGCGGGTGCGCAGCACGCTGCTGGTGCTGTTCGGCGCCGTCGGCCTGGTGCTGCTCATCGCCTGCGCCAACGTCGCCAACCTGTTCCTCGCCCGCGCTTCGGGGCGCCGCAAGGAGATCGCCGTCCGCATCGCGCTCGGCGCCGGGCGCCGCCGCCTGGTCGAGCAGCTCCTGACCGAGTCCGTGCTGCTCGGCGTCACCGGGGGCGTGGTCGGGCTGGGGCTCGCCTGGGCCGGCACGCGGGGCCTCGCCTCGCTGCAGCTCTCGTCCGTGCTCCAGGGCAACGGCGGCGCCGTCATCGGGACCCTCGGCAGCCAGGCCATCCGCCTCGACCCGTGGGCCCTGCTGTTCACGCTGGCCCTCGGCATCGTGACCGGCGTGGTGTTCGGCCTCGTGCCCGCGCTCCAGGCCACCAGACCATCGCTCACTGAGGACCTGAAGGACGACGGCGGCCCGGGGAGCCGGCGGTTCGGCGGGCTGGGCAGCCGCAACGTGCTCGTCGCCGCGGAGATCGCGCTCGCGGTGGTGCTGCTCGCCGGCGCGGGACTGGTGCTGCGCAGCCTCGGCCGCCGGATGGGCGTGGACCTCGGGTTCGACGCCGGGCACACGCTCACCTTCCGCGTCAACCGCGCCCCCGAGTGGGCCCCCGACTCGATCACCCGCTTCTACGAGCTGGCCATCCAGCGGCTGGCGGAGCTGCCGGGTGTGACCGCGGCCGGGATGACCGACTGCCCGCCGCTGGTGCAGTGCGCCGGGACGCTCATCAACCTGATGGATCGGCCGGCAGCCGCACCCGGCACCGAGCCGCTGGCCGGCGTGCACTGGATCACGCCCGGCTGGACGCAGGTCGAGCACATCCCGCTGCTGCGCGGCCGGCTGCTCGACGAGCGCGACCGGGTGGGCACGCCGATGTCGGTGCTGGTGAACGCGACCGCCGCGCGGCGCTGGTGGCCCGGCCAGGATCCGATCGGCAAGGTCCTGGGCCAATCGCGCACCGCGGGCGGCGGGCTGGACAGCGCGTTCGTCGTCGGCGTGGTGGGCGACGTGCGCTACCAGGGCGTGGATTCGCTGCCCGGGGCCGACGTCTACCTGTCCTACTACCAGGTGCCGTTCTACTACCGGATGATGCTGTTCGTCCGCACCCGCGGCGATCCGCTGGCGCTCGCCGGCCCCGCGCGCGCGACGATGGCCCGCTGGGCGCCCGGCTTCCCGGTGTACGACGTGCGCACGATGGAGGACCGGGTCGGGCAGTCGCTCGCCTACTCCCGCCTCGGCGCGCTGCTGCTGGGCCTGTTCGCGGCCGTCGCGCTCGCCCTCGCCGCCATCGGCACCTACGGCGTCATCGCCTACTCGGTGGCGCAGCGCACCCGCGAGATCGGCATCCGGGTCGCGCTCGGCGCCAGCGGCGCCGACGTGGCCGGGATGGTCGTGCGCCGCGGCCTCGTGCTCGGCGCCGTCGGCGGCGGCATCGGCCTGGTGGTGGCGCTCGCCGTCACCCGGGTGCTGGGCAGCCTGCTCTACGAGGTCGCGCCGCGCGACCCGCTCACCCTGGCCGCCATCGTGACGGTGCTCGCGGTCGTCGTGCTGGCGGCGAGCTGGATCCCGGCGCGCCGCGCCGCGAGCGTGCCGGCGGTGGAGGCGCTCAAGAGCTGAACGGCGGCGTTCGCCGACCGTCCGGGGACCGCCCCGGACGCGAACGCGGCGGGGTGATGCCGGTGGTGAAGTGATGGCGTGGAGGGGTGATCACGTCCTCCCGAGGGACATCGCGTCGACGCCCCATCGCTTCATCACCGCGTCACCTCCCCGCGCGGCCGGGCGCGGGTTTCGCCAACGGCCCCGGGCGGGGCTGCCTTAAGCGCAACCACGCCCGATGCCGTGAACAGCCGCGGACGCGTCCTCGCCCACCTCGACGGCCGGCCGGTCGACCGCCTGCCGCATGATGCCCATCACCATGCAGTTCGCCGCCGACGTCGTCGGCGTGCCGTACCTCAGGTACGTGACCGACTTCCGCACCCTGGTCGAGGCGCAGCTCCGCACGGTCGAGAAGTACGGCTTCGACTACGTGTCCTGCATCTCCGATCCCGCGCGCGAGGCCGCGGACTGCGGCTCGGACATCGCGCTGTTCGACGACCAGCCGCCCGCCTTCAAGGAGGAGCGGGCCCTGCTCGCGGACAAGGCGAAGCTCGCCACCCTCGCGGTGCCGGACCCGCTCGCCGGCGGCCGGATGACGGACCGGGTGCGCGCCGCCGAGTCGTTCCGGCGGGAGGTCGGCGGCGAGGTGCTGATCGAGGGCTGGATCCGAGGGCCCGATGGCGGAGGGCGCCGACCTCCGAGGCATAAGCACGATCATGCTCGACCTGTACGACGACCCGGCCTTCATCACCGACCTGTTCGAGTTCGTGACCGAAATGGAGATCCGGTTCGCGCGGGCGCAGGTGGAGGCCGGGGTGGACCTGATCGGCATCGGGGACGCGGCGGCCTCGCTGGTGGGACCGGTGTTCTACGAGCGGTGCGTGTGGCCCTACGAGAAGCGGATGGTGGACGCCATCCGCGCGATGGGCGCCCGGGTGCGGCTCCACATCTGCGGCGACACCAACGCCATCGTTGACGGGATGGGCCGGCTCCGCGCCGACATCGTTGACCTCGACTACCCTTGGACATGACGAACGCGCGGGCGCGGATGCCGCAGCTGGTCACGGAGACGCTCCAGGCGTGCCACCGCGCCGCGGGGCCGCGCTACATCGTGGGCGCCGGCTGCGAGCTGCCGCGCGACACGTCGGAGGCCCACGTCCGGGCGATGTGCGCGTGCGCCCGGGACACCACGCCCTAGCTCGCGGCCCCGGAACCGCGTCGGTACCTTGAAGGGCACGCCGCGACCTCCTGGCTCGTCGCGCAGTGCCACGACCGGCCCGGAGGCCGCTTTGCGTCTGCCGCCCATCCTCGCCCGCCTGCTCCACGACGACGTCGACCACGCCCGCGCGCGGACCGTGGCGCTGTACGCCGTGCTCGGGGC
>DASPSV010000172.1:0-3988 GCA_035623755.1 Gemmatimonadales bacterium | reverse complement strand
GGACGGAATGGCGCGAGATCGGCGGCATCGGAGTTGCCCGAGATGCGGCTCGAGACGACGCAGCCGACTTTAATGGCGAGATCGGCGCCGCAGGCGCCCCGGGATGAGCGCTGGCCGCGCGCACCGGCGCTGCAAGGTCGGGGCACGGGAATCCACCATGCTGACGGAGTCTGAGTGAACGACTACCTGCTGAGCACCGTGCTGGGCGTCGTCGAGGGCGTCACGGAGTTCCTGCCCGTCAGCTCGACGGCGCACCTCAGGATCGCCGAGGCGCTGGCCGGCGTGGACCTCGGCAGCGGCTACTGGAAGATGTTCACCATCGTGATCCAGCTGGGAGCGATCGCCACGCTGCCGATCTACTTCCGGGCCCGCATCGCCGTCTTCCTCCGGAGCTTCGTGGCGGCGGGCCGCACCGGCGCCGCCGGAGCGGCGACGGGTGCCGGGGCCCCGGCCCCGGCGGCCGCGGGCGGCGGCCTGCTGCGGCACCCGCTCACGCTCACGATGATCGCGTTCGTGTGCACCGCGATCCCCTCGCTCCTCGCGATCAAGGTCATCGGCAAGAACCTCGAGAGCCTGTTCGTGATGGCGGGCTCGCTCGTCGTCGGCGGCGTCGTGATGTGGATCGTGGATGCGCTGTACGCGCGCCAGCGGCTCCGCACCCGCACCGAGCGCATGGAGCAGATGAGCCTGGGGCAGGCGGTGTGGGTCGGCCTGTGCCAGAACTTCTCGGCGATCTTCCCCGGCGTGTCGCGCTCGATGTCCACCATCGCGGCCGGGCAGCTGGCCGGGATGACGCGCGCCGCGGCGCTCGAGTTCTCCTTCTTCCTCTCGATGCCGACGATGGTCGCCGCCACAGGCTACGACCTCGTGAAGACGCTGCGGAGCGGTGCGTCGAGCCCGCTCGGTGCGGTGCACATGGACGCGCACGGCTGGCTGCTGCTCGCGATCGGGTTCGCGCTCTCGTTCGTGGTGGCCTACGCGGTGGTCGCGTGGTTCATGGCCTGGGTGCGGAGCCGCGGCCTCGTCCCGTTCGCGGTCTACCGGATCGTCGCCGGCGCCGCGGTCCTGGGCTGGGCGCTCTGGGCGTTCGGCGCCAGGCCACGGTGACGCGCACCACCGGGGAGCGCTGATCTGCCGATGACGCCGGACCGGCCCGCCTCCGTTCCCGGCGCGGCATCTCTCTACGACGGGCTCGACGCCGGGGAGCTGAAGCGACGCACCGGTGCGGCCGAGGTGGAGCTGCTCGGCAGCGTCGGCTCGGTGCTCGACGTCGCGCACCAGCGCGCGGCGGCGGGCGCGGCGTCGGGCCTGCTGGTGCTCGCCGACACGCAGACCGCGGGGCGGGGCCGGAGCGGCCGCCCCTGGCACTCGCCCCCGGGCGCGGGCGTCTACCTCGCAGCGCTGCTCCGGCCGAAGGCGCGGCCGTTCAGCGGCGCGCTGGCGGTGCGGGTGGGCCTCGCGGTGGCGGCGGCGATCGAGGACGTGGCGCCCGGCGTGTCGCCGTGGCTCAAGTGGCCCAACGACGTGCTGGTGGCGGATCGCAAGGCGGCGGGCGTCCTGTGCGAGGCGCGGTGGTCGGGCGCGAGCCAGGGCTGGGTCGCGGTCGGCGTGGGCGTGAACGTGGCGGGGCCTGTTCCGGAGGCAGTGCGGGGCAGTGCCATCGCGCTCGCCGAGCTTGCGCCCGGCGCGACGCGCGTGGCGCTGCTCGCGGCGCTGGCGCCGCGGATCTGGGCGCTCGCGGATCGGCCGAGCGCGCTGGACGAGGCGGAGCGCGAGGCGGTGCGCCGCCGGCTCCGGGTCGAGCCGGGCGCCCCGCCGCCGGTCGGGGTGGACGGAGATGGCGCGCTGCTCGTTCGCGGCCTCGACGGCGGCCTCGAGCGCCTCGTCTCGCCGGCGTAGAGGTGGAACCGCCCGGGCACTCGCTCGCGCCAGGGGTCCGCGACCCTTCCTACACCCTACACCCTCACACCCTACGCCCAGCCTTGCAGCCAGACGCCAAGTTGCCAGCGCCCCACCCCCAAACCCCACACCCTAAGCCCCAACCCCCGGCCTTTCGCTTGACCCCACCGCCCTCCGCCCCTAGCCTATCCGCACGCTTTCATCGGAACGGTCGCACATGGTCCTGGCCCTGGACATCGGCAACACCGAGATCACGCTCGGCCTGTTCGACGGCGACGAGCTGGAGCGCAGCTGGCGCCTGACGACGCGCCCCGACCAGACGCCCGACGAGTGGGCGGTGGTGGTGCGCGCGCTGTTCGACCAGGCGGGCCTCGACATCACCCAGGTGACGGCGACGGTGCTCGCGTCGGTCGTGCCAAGCGCGACCGAGGCGGTGGCCGACGCGCTGCTGATCGCGACCGGGACCACGCCCCTGGTGATCGGCCCCGAGACGCCGCTGCCCGTGAAGCTCGACGTCGAGGAGCCGCAGACCGTCGGCGCCGACCGGGTGGTGAACACGGTGGCGGCGATGCACCTGTTCCGGGTGGACGTGATCGTGGTGGACTTCGGCACGGCGACGACGCTCGACTGCATCACCAGGGACGGCGTGTTCCTGGGCGGCATCATCGCGCCCGGCCTCAGGACGAGCGGCGAGAACCTCGCGCGCCGCGCGGCGAAGCTGATGCCGGTCGAGCTGGCGCCGCCGGCGCGGGCGATGGGCCGGCGCACCGAGGACTGCATCCGCGCGGGGCTCGTCTACGGCGCGGCCGACGCGGTGGACGGCCTGGTGCGGCGCCTCAAGGCCGAGTGGCCGACCCGCACGGTGCCGAAGGTGATCGCGACGGGCGGGTACGCGGCGCTGGTGGCGAAGTACTCGAGCGAGATCGAGGAGGTGCATCCCGACCTCACGCTGCGCGGCCTCCAGATCGCGCACCGCCTGCTCGCCGGCCCGGCGGCGGTGTGAGGGGGGGCGGTGCGGACCGTCCGATGATGCGGCGGCCGGCCCATGGACCCGGGTCGCGCGACGCGCCGTACGGTGATGGCGTGCCGCACCCGCGGAGCGTCCGGTGACCGACGCCGCGCACACCCGCAACCTGTTCCGCCGGCTCGGTTACCGGCTGCTGCCGGGCGACGGTTTCTCGTACCTGCTGCACCTCCGGCCCGCCGAGTGGCCGATCATGGCCGCGCACACCCTGCTCGGCTTCATCCTCGCGATCGGCCTGGTGCCGTTCCTCCACGGCGAGCGGTGGGGCACCGCGGCGCTCGCGCTCGCGATCTGGGTCGCGTGCCTCAACGGCGGCACGCTGGCGCTGAACAGCGTGTTCGACCAGGACGAGGGCGACATCGGCTACCTGCGCGCGCCGCCGAAGCCTCCGGCGCGGCTGCTCGAGTTCTCGCTCGGCCTGCTGGTGCTGGGGCAGGGGCTCGCGTTCCTGCTGCCGCGCGCGGCGACCTGGGTCTACGCGGCGTGCTTCGTGATGAGCCTGGCGTACTCGGTGCCGCCGTTCCGTTTCAAGGCGGTGGCGGGCGTGGACTGGGTGATCAACATGTGGGGCTTCGGCGCCTTCACGCCCTACGCGGGCTGGGCAGCGACGGGCCGGCCGCTGGACCTGGTGCACGGCCTGGCGATGGTGGCGTTCTGCCCGCTGTTCGCCGCGCTGTACCCGCTGACGCAGATCTACCAGTTCGAGGAGGACGAGCGGCGCGGCGACCGCACCCTGGCGCTGATCCTCGGCCTGAGGCTCAGCCTGCTGGTGGCGATCGCGACCGCGCTGCTGGCGTTCCTGCTGTTCGCGGTCGCGGCGTGGCGCGGCTACGCCTCCGTGTGGCAGTGGGGCGGCCTCGGGGTGGCGCTGGCGGCGTGGCTGTGGGTGCTGGTGCCGTGGTACCGCAGGCGCGAGTCGATGACGCCGGCGCAGCACCAGCGCGGTTTCTACGCGGCGCTCGGCGCGTGGGCGGTGACCGACGTCGCCGTGCTGCTGGCATTCGCGCTGTAGCCTCCGCGCCCACACCCCACACCCTACACCCTACACCCTACACCTCGCCTCTC
>DASPSV010000048.1:0-7015 GCA_035623755.1 Gemmatimonadales bacterium | reverse complement strand
GCCCTCGACGTCATCAGGCTCCTCGAGCGCATGGGCGCCGTGGTGCGCTACCACGACCCCTACATCCCGGAGCTGCACGAGGACAGCGTGGCCCTCTCGTCGGTGCCGCTCACGCCGGAGACGGTGCGCGCGGCCGACTGCGTGGTGGTCGTGACCGACCACAGCAAGCTGGACTACGCGATGCTGGCGCGCGAGGCGAAGGCGCTCGTGGACACGCGCCACGTCGTGGCCGCCCGCGCCGCGGCCCGCTAGCGCTTGCGCGTCGGCGTCACGGGAGCCGACGGACTCCTCGGCGCCACCCTGGTGCCGCTGTGGCGGCGTGCCGGGGCCGACGTGGCGGCGTGGACGCTCGACGCGTTCGACGTGCGCGACGCCGCGGCGACCCGGCGCGCGGTCGTCGCGGACCGGCCCGACGTGGTCGTGCACCTGGCGGCCTGGACGGACGTGGACGGAGCGGAGGCGGACCCGGACGCCGCGCTGGCGGTGAACCGCGACGGCACGGCCCACGTCGCCGCCGCGTGCCGGGAGGCGGGCGCGCGTCTCGTGGTCCTCAGCACCGACTACGTGTTCGACGGTAGCGCCCGCCGCCCGATCCCGCCGGACACGGTGCCCGCGCCGCGCGGCGCGTACGCGCGGAGCAAGGCGGCCGCCGAGGCGGCGGTCGCCTCCTGCAGCGGGCCGTGGACCATCCTGCGGACCGGGTGGCTGTTCGGGCCCGGCGGGCGCAACTTCGTCGACACGGTCCGCGCGGCGGCCGCCGCGGGGCGCGCGCTCCGGGTCGTGGACGACCAGGTCGGCGCGCCCACGTCGAGCCGGCTCGTGGCCGAGGGCCTGTGGGGACTGGTGCGGGCGGGGAAGACCGGCCGCTGGCACCTGGCGGCGGCGGGAGCGGCCTCGTGGTTCGAGGTGGCGCGGGAGGTGTTCCGCGCCGCCGGCGCCGATCCCCTCCGGGTCACGGCGTGCCGCACGGCGGAGGCGGGGCGCGCGGCGCCGCGGCCGGCCTACTCGGTGCTCGACTGCCGCGCCACGGAGGCGGCGCTGGGGATGGCGCTGCCGCGGTGGGAGGCGCACGTGGCGGCCTACCTCGCGACCGGGCGGGTGCCCGCGCTGGGCCTCATCGAGGGAGACGCGTGACATGAAAGGCGTGGTGCTGGCCGGCGGGCTGGGCACCCGGCTCGCCCCGATGACCCGGGTGACCAACAAGCACCTCCTGCCCGTCTACGATCGGCCGATGATCTACTACCCGATCCAGACGCTGGTGGAGGCGGGCATCACCGAGATCCTCCTGGTGACCGGCGGCAACCACGCCGGCGACTTCCTGCGGCTGCTGGGCAACGGCCGCGACTTCGGCCTCAAGCACCTCAACTACACGTACCAGGAGGGCGAGGGCGGCATCGCCGCCGCGCTCGCCCTGGCCGAGGACTTCGCCGACGGCGCGCCGATCTGCGTGATCCTGGGCGACAACATCCTGGAGCGGTCGATCCGCCCGGCCGTGGAGCGCTACGCCCGCCGGGGGGGGGGACGCGGCGGCCTGGTGCTGCTCAAGGAGGTGCCCGATCCGGAGCGGTTCGGCGTCCCGGTGCTCGAGGGCGAGCGGCTGGTGCGCATCGAGGAGAAGCCGAAGCGGCCCGCCTCGCGCTACGCGGTCATCGGCGTCTACATGTACGACGCGCGGGTGTTCGAGATCATCCGCACCCTGAAGCCGTCGGGCCGCAACGAGCTCGAGATCACCGACGTGAACAACGCGTACCTCGGATGGGGCGAGCTCGACCACGCCTTCGTGGACGGCTGGTGGACCGACGCCGGCGCGATCGAGAGCCTCTACCGGGCCACCAGCCTGATCGCGAAGCAGCGCGCGGAGGCACGATGAAGCGCTTCGAGACGGCGGCCGGCCGTCCGATCGACGGCGTCCGCACCAAGGTGCTGCGGGTCGTCGCGGACGAGCGCGGGCGGTTGATGGAGATGCTGCGCGCCGACGACGAGCTGTTCACCAGGTTCGGTCAGGTCTACCTCACCGCCGCCTACCCCGGCGTGGTGAAGGCGTGGCACTACCACGAGCGGCAGACCGACCACTTCGTGTGCGTCAGCGGGATGATGAAGCTGGTGCTGTACGACGACCGGGAGCAGTCGCCCACCCGCGGCGCGGTCAACGAGTTCTTCGTCGGCGACCACAACCCGCTGCTGGTGCAGATCCCGCCGCTGGTGTTCCACGGCTTCAAGTGCATCTCCGAGCGCGAGGCCCTGGTGGTCAACATTCCCACCGAGCCGTACGACCACCGCAAGCCCGACGAGTTCCGGGTGGACGCGCACGACCCGAAGATCCCCTACGACTGGGCGCGGAAGGACGGCTGACGGTGCGCCTGGTCGTCACCGGGGGGCTGGGCTTCATCGGATCCAACTTCGTGCGGCTGGTGCGGGCCCGGCACCCCGACTGGCCGGTGGTCAACCTGGACCTCGTCACCTACGCCGGGAATCCCGCCAACCTCGCGGACCTCGACGGCGCCGCCGGGTACCGCTTCGTGAAGGGCGACATCGGCGCGCCGGCGGACCTGGCGCGCGCCCTCGCAGGCGGCGCCGACGCGATCGTGAACTTCGCCGCCGAGAGCCACGTGGACCGCTCGATCCTCGCGGCGGAGCCGTTCGTGCGCACCAACGTGCTCGGCGCCGTGCAGGTGCTCGAGGCGGCCCGCGCGCTCGGCGGCTGCCGGGTGGTGCACGTCTCGACCGACGAGGTCTACGGGGCGCTCGGCCCCGGCGACCCCGCGTTCACCGAAGGCACCCCGCTGAACCCGACCAGCCCGTACGCCGCGAGCAAGGCCGCGGCCGACCACCTGGCGCTGGCGTTCGCGCGGACCTACCGCCAGGACGTGGTGATCACGCGCTGCTCCAACAACTACGGGCCCTTCCAGTTCCCCGAGAAGCTCATTCCCCTGATGATCACCAACGCCGTCGAGGGGCGGCCGCTGCCGGTGTACGGGGACGGGCGCCAGGTGCGGGACTGGATCCACGTGGAGGACCACTGCGCCGGCGTGCTCGCGGCGCTGGAGCGCGGGCGCGCGGGGGAGGTCTACAACTTCGGCGCGCGCGCCGAGCGGGCCAACCTCGACATCGTGTCGCGGATCGTGGTGCTCACCGGCGTCGCCCCGTCGCTGGTGCAGCACGTGGCCGACCGGCCCGCCCACGACTGGCGCTACGCGATGGACCCGGGCAAGGCCGAGCGGGAGCTGGGGTGGCGGCCGGCGCGCTCCTTCGAGGAGGGCCTGGCGGACACGGTGCGCTGGTACCTGGAGCACGAGCCGTGGTGGCGCGCGGTGAAGGACGGCTCCTACCGGGCCTTCGAGCGCGCCCTGTACGGCGGGCGGGAGCGGGCGTCATGAACGTCGCGGTGGTGGGGACGGGCTACGTCGGGCTGGTGATGGGCGCCGGCCTGGCGGAAATGGGCAACACCGTGGTCTGCGCCGACGTGGACGCCGCCAAGGTCGAGCGGCTGCGGCGCGGCGAGGTCCCGATCTACGAGCCGGGACTGGAGCCGCTGGTGGTGCGCAACCAGGTGGAGGGCCGGCTCGCGTTCACGACCGACGTGGGCGACGCGGTGGAGCGGAGCGACATCGTCTTCATCGCCGTCGGCACGCCCCCGGACGAGGACGGCTCGGCGGACCTCCGCCACGTGCTCGGGGTGGCGACCACGATCGGGCGGCACATGAACCGGCCCAAGGTCGTGGTGACCAAGAGCACGGTGCCCGTCGGCACGGCCGAGAAGGTGCGCGCCGCGATCGCCCGCGAGACGAAGGTCGCGTTCCACCTCGCCAGCAACCCGGAGTTCCTCAAGGAAGGCGCGGCGGTCCAGGACTTCATGAAGCCGGACCGGATCGTCCTCGGCGTCCACAGCCCGGAGGCCGAGGCGGCGCTGCGCGAGCTGTACGAGCCGTTCGTCCGCTCGGGGAACCCGATCCTGTTCATGGACATCCCCTCCGCCGAGGTCACGAAGTACGCGGCCAACGCCATGCTGGCGGCGCGCATCGCCCTGATGAACCAGCTCGCGGCCCTGTGCGAGCGCGTGGGTGCCGACATCGACGACGTGCGCGCCGGCATCGGGTCCGACGCGCGGCTCGGCAAGGCGTTCCTGTTCCCGGGCCCGGGCTTCGGCGGCTCGTGCTTCCCCAAGGACGTGAAGGCGCTGTGCGCCACCGGCCGCGAGGTGGGCGCGCGCCAGGACATTCTCGAGACGGTGGACGCGTCGAACCAGCGCCAGAAGCGGGTGGCGCTCGAGAAGCTGGAGCGGGCCCTGGACGGGAGCCTGGCGGGCCGCACGGTGGCGGTGTGGGGGCTCGCCTTCAAGGCGCAGACCGACGACATGCGGGAGGCCGCGGCGCTGGTGGTGGTCGAGGGCCTGCTGGCGGGCGGGGCGGCCGTGCGGGTCCACGATCCCAAGGCGCTCGGCGAGGCGCGGCGCCACTTCGGCGACCGGGTCGCGTACGTGGACCACCGCTACGACGCGCTCGAGGGGGCCGACGCGCTGGTGGTGCTCACCGAGTGGCAGGAGTACCGGGTGCTGGACCACGAGCGCGCCCGCGGCCTGATGCGGCGCCCGGTGGTGATCGACGCCCGCAACCTGTACGAGCCGGCCCGGATGCGGCACCACGGCTTCACCTACGACTCCCTGGGCCGGGGCGGGTCCTGATGCGCGTCCTCATCACCGGCGCGGCCGGCTTCCTCGGGTCGCACCTCGCGGACCGGTTCCTCGCGGACGGCTGGGACGTCGTGGGGATGGACAACTTCGTCACCGGCAGCCCCGACAACATCGCGCACCTGACCGGCAACACGCACTTCGCCTTCCACGAGCACAACGTCACCAACTTCATCTACGTGGACGGCCCGCTCGACGGCGTGCTGCACTTCGCCTCGCCCGCGAGCCCGCGCGACTACCTGGAGCTTCCCATCCAGACGCTGAAGGTGGGCTCGCTCGGCACCCACAAGGCGCTGGGGCTCGCCAAGGCCAAGGGGGCGCGGTTCCTGCTGGCGTCCACGTCGGAGGTGTACGGCGACCCGCTGGTGCACCCGCAGCCCGAGGGCTACTGGGGCAACGTCAACCCGGTGGGCCCGCGGGGCGTCTACGACGAGGCGAAGCGGTTCGCCGAGGCGATGACGATGGCCTACCACCGCTTCCACGGCCTCGACACGCGGATCGTGCGGATCTTCAACACCTACGGGCCGCGGATGCGGGTGCGGGACGGGCGCGTGGTGTCGAACTTCGTCGTCCAGGCGCTCAAGGGCGAGCCGCTCACGGTGTACGGCGACGGCGCGCAGACGCGCTCGTTCACGTACGTGGACGACCTGATCGACGGGATCGTCCGGCTGTTCGATCGCGGCGGCAGCGACCCGGTGAACGTCGGCAACCCGCACGAGTTCACCGTGCGACAGCTCGCGGAGGCGGTGATCCGCCTGACCGGGTCGCGCGCGAAGATCGTGCGCGAGCCGTTGCCGGTGGACGACCCCAAGGTCCGGCAGCCGGACATCACGCGCGCGCGCACCGAGCTCGGCTGGGAGCCGAAGGTCGAGCTGGAGGAAGGCCTGCAGCGGACGGTGGAGTGGTTCCGCCGCAGGCTCGCGTGACGCGGGTGGTGGTGACCGGCGCGGCGGGCTTCATCGGCTCCCACGTGGCCGAGCGGCTGGCGGCGCGCGGCGACGAGGTGGTGGGCCTGGACAACTTCGACCCCTTCTACCCGCGCGCGATCAAGGAGGCGAACCTGGCCGGCCTGGCGCGCTCGCCGCGCTTCCGGCTGGTGGAGGGGGACGTGCGCGACGCCGCGCTGGCGTGCCGGCTGCTGGACGGCGACACCGCGGTCGTGCACCTGGCGGCGCGCGCCGGGGTGCGGCCCTCGCTGGAGGACCCGGCCGGCTACGCGTCGGTCAACATCGAGGGCACGGCGGTGCTGCTGGAGGCGGCGCGGCGGGCGGGGACGCGCCGGTTCGTGTTCGGCAGCTCGTCGTCGGTCTACGGCGACACCGCGCCGGTGCCGTTCGCCGAGGACTGGCCGGCCCTGCTGCCCGTCTCGCCCTACGCGGCCACCAAGCGCGCGGGCGAGATGCTGTGCGCGACGTTCGCGCAGCTCTACGGCCTGCGGATCATGGCGCTGCGCTTCTTCACCGTGTACGGCCCGCGCCAGCGGCCCGACCTCGCGATCCACAAGTTCACCCGCCTGATCGCGGAGGGGCGCGCGGTGCCGTTCTACGGCGACGGGTCGAGCGAGCGCGACTACACCTACATCGACGATATTGTAGGGGGCGTGACGGCGGCGGTGGGGTGGACGGCCGCCGGCGGACCGGGCGTCGAGATCGTCAACCTCGGCGAGTCGCGGACCACGACGCTGAGCGCGCTGGTGGCCCTGATCGCGCGGGCGGTGGGGCGCGAGGCGCGGCTGGAGCGGCTGCCGGAGCAGCCGGGCGACGTGCGGCGCACCTGCGCCGACGTGCGCAAGGCCGCGCGGCTGCTCGGCTACCGGCCCGCGACGACGGTGGAGGACGGGATACCGCGCTTCGTGCGCTGGTTCGAGGAGGTCCATGGACGCACGCACTAGCCACCTGGTGGCCCGGGCGAAGGAGCGGTTCGACGCCGGCGACGCCTACGGCACGATCCACCTGCTCTCCGAGGCGCTGCGGTCGGGGCAGGCGTTCGCGGACGCCCACAACCTGATGGGGCTGGCGTACTCGGCCGTGGGGCGGCGCGAGGACGCGGTGGCCGAGTTCGATCACGCGCTCGAGCTGAACCCCCGCTACGTGGACGCCCACCTCAACCGCGCGGTCATGTTGAACGAGCTCGGGCGGTACGACGACGCGGTGGCGGCGTTCGCCGCGGCCCAGGGTCTGGGCGCGGTGGACCACACCGGCTTCGCGGCGCCGGTGGCCTCGCAGCTGGCGAACCTGCACGCGGAGCTGGGCGAGGCGTACGTGGAGGCGGGCGGCCTGGTCCAGGCCATCGAGCAGTACGAGCGCGCCGCCCGGCTGCGGCCCGAGT
>DASPSV010000159.1:0-38050 GCA_035623755.1 Gemmatimonadales bacterium | reverse complement strand
CTCGAACCGGATGCCGGCGCGCGAGCGGCGGGCGAGCCAGCGGGCCCGCGCCAGCACCAGCTGGAACAGCATCAGCTCCTCGAACGCGAGGCGGCGGCGACCCGCCTCGGCCTCCGCGACGTCGGCCGGCCGGTGCACCTGCCGCAGCGCCTCCGGCAGCGGCACCACCCCGGCGGCCGTGCGCCACGCCGCGGGCAGCTCCTCCACCACGCTCGCCAGCAGGCCGTCGAGGTGGCGGTCCACCAGCGAACGGAGCTGGCGCACCGTCAGGCCCTCGGTCACCCGGTAGACCGGGAGCACCTGGCCGCGCGGCTGCTCGTCGTCGTCGGCCAGGACCACCCACTCGCGCGGCTGGAGCTGGCGGCCGTGGAAGTGGCGCACCGGCCCGGTCACCAGGAGCAGCTGCCCCTTGACGATGCTGCGCTCGAGGAACGGCCGGCCGGGCCATCCGCACTCGATGAGCCCGGAGGCGTCCTGCAGGACCGCCTGGAAGACCCGCAGCCCGCGGTGCGTCGGGACGATCCCGGTCGAGACCACGCGCCCGACGACCGTGACCTCGGTGCCCACGCGCACGCCGCGGGCCCGGGCCATGGGCGTGATCTGGGTGGCGTCGAGGTAGCGGAAGGGGATGTGGAGCAGCAGGTCGCGCGCGGTCGCGATGCCGAGGCGCGCCAGCAGCTCGGCGCGGCGCTCGCCCACGCCCTTGAGGAACTGGACCGGCGCGTCGAGGCGGAGCCCCGGGACGGCGCGGCGCTCCCGGGCGCCGGTGCGGCCGTCCGGCGGTGCGTCCGGCCGGTCAGGCATCGAGCAGCCGCTTCGCGTACGCCGCCGCGTCGAAGGGCTCGACGTCCTCGGCGCCCTCGCCGACGCCCAGGAACCGCACCGGCAGGCCCAGGTCGCGGGCGAGCGCCACCACGGTGCCGCCGCGGGCGGTGCCGTCGAGCTTGGTGACGAACAGCCCGGTCAGGGGCAGCGCCGCCTTGAACACGCGCCCCTGCTGGACCGCGTTCTGGCCGGTGGATCCGTCCACGACGAGCAGGGTCTCGTGCGGCGCGCCCGGCACCTTCCGCCCCGCGACCCGCGCCATCTTCTGCAGCTCCTTCATCAGGTCGTCCTGGGTGTGCAGGCGGCCGGCCGTGTCCACGATCGCGGTGTCGAGGCCCCGCGCGCGCGCGGCCTCGAGGGCGTCGAACACGACGGCCGCGGGATCGCCGCCCGGCGCGCCCTTCACGCACGGCAGGCCGAGCGCCTCCGCCCAGCGCTCGAGCTGCTGCACCGCGCCCGCGCGGTAGGTGTCGGCGGCGACGAGCACCGGCTGCCGTCCCTCGGCGCGGAGCCGGCGCGCGAGCCGCGCGGCGGCGGTGGTCTTGCCGGTCCCGTTCACGCCGACCATCAGGATCACGGTGGGCCCGGGCTCCGCGCGCGCCACGGCGCCGGGCGCCGGCCCGCCAGCGGGGGGGGGGGCCGCGAGCAGGGCCGCGAGCCGCTCCTCGAGCGCGGCGTGCACCTCGTCGGCGGTCTGGAGCTTGCCGCGCCGCACGCGCTCGCCGAGCTCCGCCACCAGCTCCTCGGCCGCCGCGACGCCGAGGTCGGCCTCGATGAGGAGGCGCTCGAGGGAGTCGAGCTGGGGGGCGCCGCGGAGCAGCGCGCCAACGTCGGCGGTAACGATGTGCTTGATCTTGCCCCACAACCCCACCAAAGGACCCCCTTTCCGACAGTGAGACGTGAGACGTGAGAGGTGAGACGTTCAAGTGAGAAGTGAGAAGCAGAAGCCGTGAGAGGTTGACTCCGCGGCACCTCTCACGGCCGTTGCCTCTCACCTCTCACGTGAACGTCTCACGTCTCACCTCTCACTTCTCACAATTGCGCCTCACCTCATCCCTCGCCTACGTCGCCCGACCCACTCCAGCACCAATGCCGCGAGCGCCACCCCGTACACCAGAGGATTCCGGCGCAGCGGCTCCGTCTCGGCCGTCACCGCGGCGCGAAGGCCGGCTCGGCTCTCGAGCGTGCGCGGCCTCGGCAGCAGCTCGTCGAGCCCCCGGTTCAGGGAATCGCGCCGCGCGGCCAGCGCCGCGCCCGCGCCCTCCGGCTCCGCCAGCAGCCAGTCGGTGACGGCGGCGACGAGGCTGCGGTATCCCTCGGCCGCGACCCCGCCCTTGCTCGACCACCGCCAGAAGCCCGACCCCAGCATCCGCACCAGGCGCAGGCCCCCGCGCTCGCCCCCGGACACGGCCGGCCAGGCGCGCCCGCGCCGCGCGAGCCGGGCCGCGAGGCCCGTCCACCCCGACGTGTCGGCCGGCACCTCGCTCAGCGCTTCGAGCGGCGGCAGGCTGTCGGGCGGCACGCCGGCGAGGGCGGCGCCGAGCGGCGACGCGGCCGCGGTAGGCAGCACGTACCAGTCGCCGGCCAGCGCACCCGCCGGGCTCGCCGTCCACCGCCACAGGCCGTGGCGCGCCAGCCCGGCCATCGGCGCCGTGCCCGCCGGCGTGCCGTGCACGACCACCAGCGACGCGCCGCGCGCCGCAGCCTCCACCGCGCCCGCGGTCACCGGGCCCAGCGAGGCCGCGTCGCGCCACGGACCGCCGGGCGCGATCCGCACGAACGCGGAGACCGGGACGCCCGCCGTCTGCCGGAGCGTCGCCACCAGGGTGCGGAAGTCCCAGTCCGGGCTGTCCGACAGCACCGCGATCGCGCTGGTGCGCGCGACCTCCGCCAGGCTCGCGCGCGCGTCGTCGCGCGGCTCCGCGTCGTCGGGCACGCCCGCGAGGCGCGCCTCGTAGCGGCGGACCTCCCGGTCGGCGCCCGCCGGGGGCGCGGCGGGCACGAACCGCAGCTCGCGCCGGAAGCTGCCGCCCGCGCCCAGCGCGATCCTCGTGCGCGCCGCCACGCGCGCGCCCTCCCTGAGCTCGAGCGTGGCCGTGTCCGACGGGGCGGTGCCGGCGGCGACCACCACGACGCTCGCGGTGGCCGTGTCGCCGGCGCGGAGCGCCAGGGGCAGGTCGAAACCGGCCACCCCCGCGTCGGGCCGCGGCGGCCGCGGCAGCACGACGACGCGCGCCAGCCGGTCGAAGTCCGGCGGCAGGTCGCGCGCGTCGTCCACCTCCCCGTCCGTGACGACCGTGACCGGCCCGCCGAGCGAGGCCGCCTCGCGCCACGCCGGGAGAAGGCGCGTGGCGGGCGCGTCGGGCGGCGCGTCGCCGCGCAGGGCGGCGGGCTGGGCGCCGAACAGCAGGACGCTCCCGGAGCGGCCCGCGGCGCGGCGGGCCGTGTCGAGCGCGGCGCGCCAGCGCGCGAGCGCGGCCGGCTCCGGCCCGGGATCCGTCATCGAGAGGGAATGGTCGAGGAGCACCACCGGCGCCGCGCCGCCCGCCGCGTGCCGGCACCCGGGATCCACGAGCAGCGCGGCCACCGCGCCCCACGCCACGGCGCGCAACACCGCCAGCGGCAGGCCCGCGGGCCCGGCCTTCTCGAGCCGCAGGTACACGGCGAGCGCCGCGCCCGCCGCCAGGGCGCCTAGGGCGAGGACGAGCACGCCAGCGCCTCGGGAAGCGTGAACCGGCCCTCGAACAGCGCGCGGCCGACGACCGCGCCGGCCAGGCCGGCGTCGCGGATCCGCTTCACGTCGTCGAGCTCGCTCACGCCGCCGGACACGATCACCTCCACGCCCGCTTCGCGCGCGAGGGCCGCGGCGCCCGCGACGTCGGCGCCGCCGAGGCCCCCCTC
This sequence comes from Gemmatimonadales bacterium, assembly GCA_035623755.1. Taxonomy (GTDB): domain Bacteria; phylum Gemmatimonadota; class Gemmatimonadetes; order Gemmatimonadales; family JACORV01; genus Fen-1245. Next base: position 34,324 of record DASPSV010000159.1, on the reverse strand, counting down.
GCGCCCGAGGTCCGTATACACCACGGTCCGGATGCCGGCGTCCGCCGCCGCGCGGGCCGCCTCCGCCGCCGGGACGCGGGCGGCGGACCCGCCGGCATCGACGAGTCCTCCGCGGGCGTCCACCGCCAGCGCGAGGCGCGCCGCGCCGTGGCGGCGCGCGAACGCCGCGAGCCCGCCCGGCTCCCGGGCGGCCGCGGCGTGCAGGATCACCCGCTCGACGCCGCAGGCGAGGACCGCGGCGGCCGCCTCGAGCGTGGCCACCCCGCCGCCCGCCTGGAAGCGCAGCGGGTGCGCGCGCACCAGGGCGGCGAGGAGCGCCGTCTGCTCGCCGGCGCCGAACACGCGGTCGAGGTCCACCAGGTGGGCCCGGCGCGCCCCGCCCTCCGCCCAGCGGCGGGCCACCGCGTGCGGGTCCGGGTCGTAGACGAACACGGTGTCGGGGTCGTCGCGGCGCATGCGCACGACGCGCCCGGCACGGAGGTCAATGGCGGGGTACAGGTCCACCGGACGGCGCGCGGCGACGCCTCAGGTGCGCGGCGTGCTCGCGATGACGACGGGGGGCGGAGGCTCGAGGAGCTGGAGCAGGCGCTGCTTCTCGCGGTCGTAGGCCGGCCGCAGGTCCGCGGCGATCGGCGCGCCGGGCGCCGCGCCGCCCAGCTGCCGCAGCGGGTTGACGGCCCGGCCGTTCTGCCGCACCTCGAAGTGCAGGTGCGGCCCGGTGGAGAGGCCGCTGCTCCCGACGTACCCGATCACGCGGTTCTGCTCCACGGCCACGCCGCTCCCGATCCCCTCGGCGAACCGCAGCAGGTGGCCGTAGCGGGTCTCGTAGCCGTGCGGGTGGCGGATCACGACCAGGTTGCCGTAGCCGCCCTCGCGGCCGGCGAAGGTCACGACGCCGGCGCCGATCGCCCGCACCTCGGTGCCCTCGACGGCCGCGAAGTCGGTGCCGAGGTGGGCCCGGAAGAAGTGCAGGATCGGCTGCCACCGCGAGCTGCTGAACCGGCTGCTCACGCTCTTGTAGCGCAGCGGGGAGCGCAGGAAGTCGCGGCGCAGCGAGCGGCCGTTCTCGTCCCAGAACGCCGGCCGGTCGCCGTCGTCCATCCGGAACGCGTACAGCCGCTGGCCCCGGAGGTCGAGCCGCGCCGCCACCACGCGCCCGAACCGCGCCTCGCCGTCGGGCGACACCAGCCGCTCGGCGACCACGCGGAACGCGTCGCCCGGCTGCAGGTCGCGGGCGAAGTCCACCTCCCAGTCGTACACGTCCGAGAGCGCGAGCACGAGCTGGGTGCGCTCGTCGCCCGGGAGGATCGCGTCGCCCACCGCGGCGTCCATCGCCGCGTACACGGTGGGCGCGTCGCGGCTGATGCTGCCGCTCACCACCAGTGGCTCGGCGTGCCACGGCACCCGCTCCAGCGACGCCGCCCAGTGGTCGGCGACGCGCGTCAGGCGCAGCCGCGCGTCCGGCGACATCCGCGCGGCCACCGCGTGCGGGGCCGCGCCGCGGTGCCGCTGGAAGAAGAACACCAGGCCGGCCTTGAGGCGGGTGGGCTCGAAGTTCCGGATGCCGCGGGCGACCGAGGTCCAGTCCACGTCGGCCACGCGGTTGCGGACGAACAGCTGCGCCACGGTCTCGCCGCGCCGCAGCGTGTCGGCCACGGTGACGAGCGGGGCGCCGGTGACGAGCAGGGCGGGCGCGGTCGGGAGACCGCCCAGGTAGCCGTGCGCGCGCGCCACGCTCCCCGCGGCGGCCGCGAGCGCCAGCACCGCCACCACCGAGTCGAGGCGCCGGCGCGTCGGCCGACTCAATCCATCTGCCTGCGGATGAAGGTCGGGATCTCCATGTCGGAGAGCGGCTCCGCCGGCGGCGTCGCGCCGGGAGCAGGGGGTGGCGCACGGCGCGGCGCCGCGGGCGGCGTGCCCGCCCCGCCCGCCGCGGCCGCCGGCTGCGCGCCGGCCCCGCGCAGGCCCGCCACCTGGCGCTGCGGGAACTGGATCACGCCGCTCGCCCGCGGACCCGCCTCCTTGAGGTCGCGGCGGTCGAAGCCGGTGGCGATGACCGTCACCCGGATCTCGCCCTCCATCGCCGGATCCACCACCGCGCCGAAGATCACGTCGGCGTCGTCGCCCGCGGCGTCGTGGATCGTGTCGCTGATCTGCGTGACCTCGCCCAGGGTGAGGTCGGTGCCGCCGGTGATGTTCACCAGCGCGCCGGTCGCCCCGTTGATCGAGACGTTGTCCAGCAGCGGGCTCGAGATCGCCTGCTGCGCCGACTCCAGCGCCCGGTTCTCGCCCTTCCCGGTGCCCGTGCCCATCAGCGCCGAGCCGCCGTTCTGCATCACGGTGCGGACGTCGGCGAAGTCCACGTTCACCAGGCCCGCCACGCTGATCAGGGTCGAGATCCCGCGGGTCGCGTTGAGCAGCACCTCGTCGGCCTTCTTCAGGGCGTCGAGGAACGGCATCCCCTTGCCCGCCACCGCCAGCAGGCGCTCGTTCGGCACGACGATCATCGTGTCGACGTGCTTGCGCATCTCCACGATGCCCATCTCGGCCTGCTTCATCCGCTTCTTGCCCTCGAACAGGAACGGCTTGGTCACGATGCCGACCGTGAGGGCCCCGATCTCGTGCGCCATCGCGGCGATGATCGGCGCGGCGCCGGTCCCGGTGCCGCCCCCCATGCCGCAGGTCACGAACACGAGGTCCGCGCCCGCGATCACGCGGCCGACCTCCTCGCGGTTCTCCTCGATCGCCTGGCGGCCGATTTCCGGCCGGGCTCCCGCCCCCAGCCCGCGCGTCAGCTTCTTCCCGATCTGGACCTTGATGTCCGACCGGGAGTTCAGCAGCGCCTGGGCGTCGGTGTTGACCGAGATGAACTCCACCCCGCTCAGGTGCTCCTCGATCATCCGGTTGACGGCGTTGCCGCCGCCGCCACCGACGCCGACGACCTTCATCCGCGCGTTCTGCTGGACGGTTTCCTCGAGCTCGAAGATCATGACGCCGTCTCCCGCTCCGCTGGGTCTAGAAGAAGTCGGTCAACCACCGGCGCACCGAACCCCACACCCGGTCCACCGTCACGGCCCGCACCCCTGCCTGCGCGGCGCCCCGCGCCAGCTCGTGCATCGCGTACATCGCCAGCCCGGTCGCGGTGCTGAAGCGCGGCTGCTCCACCGCGTCGATCAGGCTCCCCGCGAGGTGCTGGCCCGGCACCCCGAGCCGCACCGGCATCCCGAACACGTCGCGCGCCAGCTCCACCGCGCCGGCCAGCTGCGCCGTGCCGCCGGTGAGCACCACGCCCGCCGGCAGCTTGCCGACGTAGCCCACCCGCTCGATCTCCCGCGCCACCGCCCCGAGCACCTCGTCGAGGCGCTGGTGGATGATGTCCGCCAGGATGTCGCGCAGCACGTGCCGCGGCTCCTGCCCCGCCGGGCTCGGCAGCTCGATCGTCTCCTGCGGGTCCACCAGCGGCCGGTACGCGATCCCGTAGCGCTCCTTGAGCCGCTCCGCGTCGGCCTGCGTCACCGACAGCCCCATCGCGATGTCGCTGGTCACGTGCGCGCCGGCGAACCCGAACGTCCACAGGTGCCGGAACTTCTCGTCGTGGAAGATCGCCAGGTCGGTCGAGCTCCCGCCCAGCTCCACCAGCGCCACGCCCAGCTCCTTCTCGTCCTCCGTCACCGTCGCGTAGCTCGCGGCCAGCGGCTCCAGCACGAACCCGTCCACCCGGTACCCCGCGCGCTCCACCGCCTTGCGCAGGTTCTGGCCCACCGAGCTGGACATGGTCACCAGGAACACGTCCACCTCGAGCCGCGTCCCCGTCATGCCCACCGGGTCGGCGATGCCGCGCTGCCGGTCCACGATGAACTCCTGCGGGATCACGTGCAGGATCTCGCTGTCCGGCCCCAGCACCACCGCCCGCGCGACCTCGATCACCCGCTCCACGTCCGGCGGGCGGATCTCGGGCGAAGTCACCGCCACCACCCCGGGCGACGTGATCGCGCGCACGTGCTCGCCCGCGATCCCGACCCACACCCCGTCCACCTTGAAGCCCGCCATCCGCTCGGCGGCCGCGACCGACTCCACCACCGACCGCGTGGTCTGGTCGATGTCGCGCACCACGCCGCGCCGCACGCCGCTGGTGCGCGCCCGCCCCACGCCGAGGATCCGGGCCTCGGGCTCGCGCGGCAGATCGCCCGCGATCTCGGCGATCACCGCGCACGTCTTGGTGGTGCCGATGTCGAGGCCGCACACCAGCTCGCGCGTCATGCGGCCCCCACCCCCGCGGCGCCCGCGCGCCGCACCACGATCCATCCGTGGAACCGGCCGTCGAGCTCCGCCCAGGGCTGCCGCCGCGCCGCGAGGTCGCGCCGCACGGCCGAGAGCGCCCGCACCACCGCCGGATCGAGCGGCGTCGCCACGCGCAGCCGGCCCTGCCCCCCTCCCAGCTCCAGCACCACGCTCCCCCCGGCGGCGCTCCGCGCCACCGCGATGTCCGCGAACAGGCCGAGGTCGGTCGCCCGCACCGTCGCCAGCGCCGCCAGGAGCGGCGCGTCGGCCTTCGCCACCACCGGCGCGTCCACCGGCACCGTCGCCGGGTCGTAGGGCAGCGGCCGGCCGCTGTCGTCCACCGGCACCAGGCCCTCGGGCGCCACGGCCAGCGCCACCGGCTCGACCTCCGTCACCGTCACCACCAGCGTCGACGGCACGCGGCGGCCCACGTCCACCGCCTTCACGCCCGCCAGCGCGCCGACCCGCCGCTCCATCGCCGCGGTGCCGGCCCACACGCTCGCGCCGCGCCCCAGGCCCAGCGCGGCGACGACGGTCGCCGGCGCGAGGTAGTGCGTGCCGCGGACCTCCACCCGGCGCACGTCGAAGAACCGGAACCGCGCCAGCACCACCGGTCCCCACCACGGCGCGGTCAGCACCACCACGCCACCACCCACCACCCACCAGCGACGGAGCCGCGTCACGCCGACCCCCCTCGCCGCTGGCCCAGCCGCGCGAGCAGCTCCCGCCCCACCGCCGTCACGTCGCCCGCGCCGAGCGTCAGCACCACGTCGCCCTCGCGCACCAGCGAGGCGACCTGCGCGACCAGGTCCGCGCGGGCGGGCACCCACACCACCTCGTTGCCCGGCCGCGCCGCCGCGTCCGCGACCAGCTTGCCGCTCACGCCCGCCACCGGCGCCTCGCGCGCGGCGTACACCTCGGTCACCACCACCACGTCGGCCGGCGAAAGAGCTCGGCCCATCCCCGCCGCGTGCAGCGCCGTCCGCGAGTACAGGTGCGGCTGGAACACCGCCACCAGCCGGCGGCGCGGGTACGCCTGCCTCGCACCCTCCAGCGTCGCGGCGATCTCGGTCGGGTGGTGGGCGTAGTCGTCCACGACCGTCACCCCCGCCGCGGACCCCACCAGCTCGAACCGCCGGCCCACGCCCTCGAACGCCGCCAGCGCTCCGAGGGCCGCCTCCACGCTCGCTCCCAGCTCCAGCGTCACCGCCAAAGCGGCAGCCGCGTTTCGGAGGTTGTGGAGGCCGGGCACCTTCAGCTTCAACTCCGCCGTCCCGGCCCCCGGCAGGGCGACCGCCGCCCGGCTTCCGGCCGGCGACTGCCGCACGGCCGTGAGCCTCACATCCGCTTGCGCCGCAACGCCTACCGTCCAGGTCGGCCGCTCGGTCCGGGTGGCGACCCGGCACGCGCCGGGGTCGTCCGCCCCCGCGATCACCCGTCGCGCCGGCCGCGCAAACTCCACGAAGGCCTCCTCGAGCGCCTGGATACTGCCGTAGCACTCGAGGTGGTCCGCCTCAACGTTATTGATGACAGCGACTTCGGCGGACAGAGCGAGAAACGCCTTGTCGTACTCGTCCGCCTCGACGACGAAGACGCCGTCGCCCCCGAACCTCGTGCTGCCCGACCATGAAGCGACGCGGCCGCCAGCGATCCCGGTGGGATCCAGTCCGGCGGCCGCGAGCGCCAAGGTCGTCATCGCCGTCGTCGTGGTCTTGCCGTGAGTCCCCGCGACGGCGACGACTCGACCAGGAGCGGTTGCGGCAGCCAGTGCATCGGCACGGCGCACGATCGGGATTCCAAGTGCCCGCGCCCTCGCCAGTTCCGGGTTGTCGGGCGCCACCGCGGCCGTGACGATCACGGCCCTGCACCCGCTCACGTGGCCGGGATCGTGCCCCGCGAGGACGGTCCCGCCAGCTCTCCGGACATCCGCCGTATTGGATGCCGCCCCGGGCCCCTCGGGATCCCGATCGCATCCGGTGACCGGCACGCCCCTCCGCCGTGCGAGGAGCGCCAACGCGCTCATCCCGGCGCCAGCGACCCCGAGAAAATGGATGGGCCGAGGGTCGTCATGGGCAAAAAGCTGCATCAACAGGCGGCTAATATAAAATCCCGCCTAGGCTTGCGAAAGAGTTGAACTAGGCTTTCGGCACCAACTTGAGGGCCTCGGCGGCGATCGTCGCCGCCGCGTCGGGCCTCGCCCGCGCCAGCATCCGGCGTCCGAGGTCCGCCATTCTTGCAGGGTCGTCGAGCAGCGTCGCGACCGCTCCCGAGAGCGTGTCGCCGGAGAGGCCGGACTGGTCGACGAGGGTGGCGGCACCCGCCTGGGCCAGGGCCCGCGCGTTCGAGAGCTGGTGGCCGGCGGCGGCCGTCGGGAGCGGGACGAGGATCGCGGGCAGGCCCCAGACGGCGAGCCCGGCGAGCGTCATCGCCCCTGCCCTCGAGACCACCAGGTCGGCGGCGGCGTGCGCGTCGGAGACCGGATCGAGGAACGCCTCCACCACGACGCGCCCCGGCGCGCGCAGCGGCGCGAAGCGCTCGAGCGATCGCGCGCCGCATTGCCACAGCAGCGACGCGCCGCGCGGGAACGTGCCCGACGCGAGCGCGGCGGCCACCGCCTCGTTGATCGCGAGCGCGCCCTGGCTGCCGCCGGTGACGAACACCAGCGGGCGGTCGGCGGGGAAGCCGAGCTTGCGCTTCGCGTCGGCGCGCGAGGGGCGCGGCGAGGGCGGGGCCGGGATCGGGTTGCCGCTGTCGAAGACCGCGGTGCCCTGCCCCACGGCCAGGCGCGCGCGCGCCTCCGGGAAGCCGAGGTGGACCTGCCGCGCGCGCCGCGCGAGCGTGCGGGTCACGAGCCCGGGGAACGCGTTCTGCTCCTGCAGCACCGCGGGCACGCCGCGGTTCATCGCCGCCCACACGACCGGCCCCGCGACGTAGCCGCCGGTGCCGACCACGGCGACCGGCGCCTCGCGCGCGAGGAGCGCGCGCACCTCGCGGAGCGACGCCGCGAGCGCGAACGGCAGGCGGAGGTTCCGCCACCAGCGCCGCCGCCACAGCGGCTCGAGCGGCAGCAGCTCGTAGCGCCAGGGGCGGTGCGGCAGCACGGTGGCCTCGACGCCGCGGCGGCTGCCGACGAAGAACGGGCGGACCGCGGGATCGAGCCGGACCATCTCCTCGGCGATGGCCAGCGCGGGCATGAGGTGGCCGCCGGTGCCGCCGCCGGTGAACAGGACCGTCGTCACCGCGTCACCGCGCGCTTGCGGGTCCCGAGGTTGAGGATCAGCCCGGTGGCGACCAGGGCCACGATGAGGCTCGAGCGCCCGTAGGAGATGAACGGCAGCACCAGCCCCGTGGTCGGCACGAGCGCGAGGCCGACGCCCATGTGGAGGAACGCGTCCACGCCGATCAGCGCGGCGAGCCCGACGCCGAGGTACTGCTGGAACGGGTCGGCGGTGGCGCGCGCGAGCCGCAGCGCGAGGAACAGCCACGCGCCGTACAGCGCCACCAGGAACACGACGCCGACGAACCCCCACTCCTCGCCGATGGTGGCGAAGATGAAGTCCGAGTACGGGTACGGCAGGAAGCCCAGCTTCTGCTGGCCCTGCCCGAAGCCGACGCCCACGAGCCGGCCCGCCCCGAGCCCGATCAGCGACTGGTTGATCTGGTAGCCGCTCGCCAGGCGGTCGGCGCCGGGATCGAGGAAGGTCGTCATCCGCAGCAGGCGGTACTGCACGTGGAGGATCCGCTCCCACAGGATCGGCACGCCCAGCGCGCCCAGCAGGATGAAGTGGCCCACCCGGGCGCCGGCGGCGAACAGCACGATCATCGCCAGGAACCCGATCACCACCGCGGTCGAGAGGTCGGGCTCCAGCAGGATCAGGCCGCACATCGGCAGGATGATCGTCATGACCGGGACGACGCCCCGGAAGAAGTGGCTGAGGTCCTTCCCCTTCTTGGCGCACAGCGCCGCCGTCCACACGATCGCCACCAGCTTGGCGATCTCCGAGATCTCGACGGACACGCCGAGCCGGAGCCAGCGGCGCGAGCCGTTGATCCGGGGCGCGACGGCGTGCGTGAACGGGAGCACGATCACCACCAGCAGGCCGAGCGCGACCAGCATCATCGGCCAGCCCAGCCGCCGCACGCGGTCGAGGTCGATGCGCATCGCCAGGATGAGGAGCAGCCCGCCGAGGGCCGCCCCGAGGGCCTGGTCGAGCGCCAGCGACATGCCGACCGGCTGCCCCTTCTGCATCAGCGCCGACGACGCCGCGTACACCGAGACCAGCCCGAAGACCACCAGCGCGGCCGTGATGATGGCCATCAGCCGCGCCTCCCAGCCGAGCCAACGCTCGCGGGCGCGGCCGGGGCGCGGCGCGGCCGGCGCCCGGGACGCCCGCGGCGCGCGCGCCACTACCAGGCCTCGACGATGGCGCGGAACTCGCGCCCGCGCTGCTCGGCGTTGTCGAACATGTCGAAGCTGGTGCACGCGGGGGCGAGCAGCACGGCGTCGCCCGGCTTCGCCAGGCCTCGCGCCTTCTCCAGCACGTCGCGGAACTCGCCGCCCCGCACCAGGGGCGCGGCGCCCGCGAGGTCGCGCGCGATCGCGGGCGCGGCCTCGCCGTAGGCCACGACCGCCCGCACGTGGCCGAGGTGCGGCCGGAGCGGGGCGAAGGAGTCCACCTTGGGCCGGCCGCCGAGCAGCAGCACGATCGTGCGGGGCACGCTGGCGAGGGCGACCTCGACGGCGCTCAGGATGGTGGCCTTGGAGTCGTTGATCCACAGCACGCCGTCCAGCTCGCGCACCGGCTCGAGCCGGTGGGGCAGCGCGCGGAAGCTCGCCAGGGCGCGGGCCATCGTCTCCCGGTCGGCCTCGGGCGGCACGGCCAGCGCGGCCGCGAGCGCGTTGGCGACGTTGTGGTCGCCGAGGAGCTGGAGGGCGGAGCGGCGCACGAGCGGCGTGCCCCGCACCACCAGCCAGCCGGCCTTCCGGTCGTAGAAGGCCGCCGCCGCGCGCTCCCGGAGCGAGAAGGCCTCGCGCGTGCCCGCGGCCGCGGCGGCCAACCGGGACGCCGCCTCGTCGTCGCCGTTGGTCACCCAGCGGCTGCGGGGGCCGGCGTTCCGGAACAGCAGCGCCTTGTCCGCGTAGTAGGCCTCCGCCGTGCCGTAGCGGTCGAGGTGGTCGGGCGAGAGGTTGGTCAGGACGCCCACGGCCGGCGCGAGGCCGGGCGCGTCGTGGAGCTGGAAGGAGCTGGCCTCCACGGCCAGCCAGGCCGGCGGCCGCGGCGCGAGCGCGAACGCGGTGATCGGGTTCCCGATGTTGCCCGCGGCCTCGGCGTCGCTCAGGCCCGCCGCGCGCAGCAGGTGCGCGATGCAGGCCGTGGTGGTGGACTTGCCCTTGGTGCCGGTCACCACCACCAGGCGCGTCGCCGGCAGGAACCGCGCGCCCAGCTCCAGCTCGGCCAGCACCTCCACGCCCGCCGCGCGGGCGGCCGCGAGCGCCGGCGCGTCCGGCGGCACCCCGGGCGAGGCCACGACCGCCCGGCAGCGGGCGATCCGCGCCAGGTCGTGCCGGCCCACGTCCACCGCCGCGCCGAGCGCGCGGAGCTGCGCGGCGTTCTCCCGCACCGCGGGCCCGTCGGCGGCGTCGGAGCCGTACACCGCGGCGCCGTGCCGGAGCAGCAGCTCGGCGGAGGCGCGGCCGCTCCGCATCAGGCCGATCACCGCGACCTCGCCGCCCCGCCAGGACGCCGGGATCAGCGGGCCGGCGGAAGCCGGCGCGCCGCCCGCATCCGGCCCACGCTGGGTCGCCATCACCGGATCTTGAGCGTCGCCAGCCCGATCAGCGCGCAGATCAGCCCCAGGATGTAGAAGCGCGCCACCACCGTGGTCTCGTGCCAGCCCTGCTGCTCGAAGTGGTGGTGCAGCGGCGCCATCCGGAACACCCGGTGCTGCTCGGCGTACGCGCGGCCGAAGCGCCGCAGCCGCCACCGGAAGACACCCGTCTGCAGCACGACCGACACCGCCTCGGCCACGAACACCCCGCCCACCAGCACCAGCAGGAACTCCGCCTTGAGCAGGATGGCCGTGGTCCCGAGCCCGCCGCCGATGGCGAGCGAGCCGGTGTCGCCCATGAACACCTTCGCCGGGTGGGCGTTGAACCACAGGAAGCCGAGGCAGCCGCCCATCAGGCTGGCGCAGTAGATCGCCAGCTCGCCCGCGCCCGGCAGGTAGAACGTCTTGAGGTACTCCGACGCGTCGGTGCGTCCGAACAGGTAGGCGAACGCGGCGAAGCTCAGGGCCGCGATGGCCGAGAGCCCGGTGGCGAGCCCGTCCAGCCCGTCGGTGAGGTTGACGGCGTTCGACCAGGCCGTGACCACGAAGGTGACGAAGGCGATGTAGAGCGGCGGCTCCAGCACCACGAACACGTACTTGAAGAACGGCACCGTGGTCGAGGACGGCGGGAGCACCGTGCCGGTCCACGGGAACACCAGCAGCACCACGCCGAGGGCGAGGCCGAAGGAGATCTGCCCGGCGAGCTTGTAGCGCGCCACCAGGCCGCGCGGGCGACGCTGCACCACCTTGAGCCAGTCGTCCACGAACCCGATGCCGCCCATCCACACCGTGGCGGCCAGCGCGATCAGCACGAACCGGTTGTCGAGCTGCGCCCACAGCAGCGTGGACACCACCGAGGCGAACAGGATGATGACGCCGCCCATGGTCGGCGTGCCGCGCTTGCCGAGGTGCGTGGCCGGCCCCTCGGTGCGCACGATCTGCCCCACCTTGTGCGCCTGGAGCCGCGCGATCACCCACGGCCCGACCAGGAACGACAGCAGCAGCGCCGTCGCGATCGCGGCGCCGGCGCGGAAGGAGATGTAGCTGACCAGGTTGGCGAGCGTGTACTGGTGCACGTACCGGAACAGCAGCTGGTAGATCACGCCGGCACCTCGTGCGTCGCGCCCGCCGCAGGCGCCGACGGCCACAGCAGGGGGATGACGCGCTCCAGCTGCACGCCGCGCGACGCCTTGAGCAGCACGACGTCGCCCGGCCGCAGCGCCGCCTTGAGGCCCGGGGCGATCGCCTCGGGCGTCTCGCCGGTGAGCAGGGTCTGGCCCTTGGGACGCTTCAGCGCCTCGAACGCCGGCACGAACGCACCCACCGCGGCCACCACGTCGGGCTTCGCCTCGGCGATCCGCTCGGCCACGCCGCGGTGCAGCTCGGCCGAGGCCGGGCCCAGCTCCCGCATCGTGCCGGCCACCACGACGGCGCGGCGGTCCCCGCGCAGCGCCGCGAGCAGGTCCAGCGCCGCGGCGAACGACGAGGGGTTGGCGTTGTAGCAGTCGTTGATGACGGTGATGCCGCCGAGGTCAAGCACCTCCGAGCGGCCCGCGGGCAGCCGCGCACCCGCCAGCGCCGGGGCCGCCTCGGCGAGCGGCACGCCGAGGGCGTCCGCGACCGCCAGCGCCACCAGCGCGTTGGCCACCATGTGCCGGCCGAACAGCGGCAGCTCCACGGTCACGCCGCGCACCGTGAAGCGCGGCCGGCCGTCGGGCAGCAGGGTCACGTGCTCGGCGGTCCACTCGGCGCCGGCGTCGAGGCCCGCGGTGACCACCCGCTTGGCGACCGTGCGGGCCGCCTCCGCCAGGCGGGCGGGCGCGGTGCCGACCACCGCGATCGGGGCGCCGGCGAGCAGGGACAGCTTCTCCTCGAACACCTTCTCCAGTCCGCCGAAGCCCTCGAGGTGCCCCTCCGCCACGGTGGTGACCACCGCCACGTCGGGCCGCACGATGTCCCGCTGGCGGGGAATCTCGCCCGGGACGCTCGCGCCGCACTCGACGACCGCCGCCTCCGCCTCGAGCGGCGCCGCGAGCAGGGTGAGCGGGACGCCGACGAGGTTGTTGAGGTTGCGCTCGGACTTGTGCACGCGCAGCCGGGCGCCGAGCGCCGCCGCCGCCAGCTCCTTGGTGCTGGTCTTGCCCGTCGTCCCGGTGATCGCGACGACCTTCCCCGCGAGCGCGTCGCGGCGGTGGCGGGCCAGCGCGCCGAGCGCGACCAGCGTGTCGTCCACCTCGAACCAGTCGAACCCGGGCCAGCGCGGCGTGCGGTGGCGCACCACGACCGCGCCCACGCCCGCCAGGCGCGCGTCGCTCAGGTAGTCGTGCCCGTCGTAGCGCTCGCCCTTGAGGGCGACGAACAGCTCGCGCTCCTTGAGGGCGCGGGTGTCGGTCGAGACGCCCGCGTAGGTGTTGTCCCAGGAGGCGGCGGGCAGTCCGAGCGCCTCGGCGACGTGCTTCGCGGTCCACGGGAAGGCGGTCACCGGACGCTCCCGGCCTCGGCGGCGCCGACGGCGGCGGCCACGATCTCGCGCTCGTCCATGGCCACGTGGGCGTCGCCCACCACCTGGTAGGTCTCGTGCCCCTTCCCCGCCAGGAGGATCACGTCGTCGGGCTTGGCGATCGCGAGGGCCCGCAGCACGGCGGCCCGGCGGTCCACGATCCTCAGGTGCGGGGTGCCCTCCATGCCGGCCTCGATCTCGTGGATGATCGCCTCGGGGTCCTCGTGGCGCGGGTTGTCGGAGGTGACGACGGCCAGGTCCGCGCCGCGCGCCGCGACGCCGCCCATCAGCGGCCGCTTGCCCCGGTCGCGGTCGCCGCCGGCGCCGAACACCACGATCAGGCGCCCCCTGGCGAGCGGCCGCAGCGCCGCGAGCGCGCGCTCGAGGGCGTCGGGCGTGTGCGCGTAGTCGCGCAGCACCACGCACGGCCGGTCGGTGAGCCGCTCCATCCGGCCCGGCACCTGCGGCGCCTCGGACAGCCGCTTCGCCACGGTCTCGACGTCGCGGCCGAGGGCGATGGCGGCGGCCGCGGCGCCGAGCGCGTTCTCGACGTTGAAGGCGCCGAGCAGCGGGAGCGCGACGGGCGCGGACCCGCCGCGCACCGCGAGGCGGAACCGCATGCCCTCGGGGCCGCCCTCGACGTCCTCGGCGCGCACGTCGGCGGCCGCGGCGACGGCGAAGGTGATGCGCTCGGCGCGCGCGGGCAGCTGCGCCCACGCCGCCTCGTCCGCGTTCACGACCTGGAAGCCGCCGGGGGCGAGGCAGCGGTCGAGCTTCAGCTTGGCCGCGCGGTAGCTGTCGAAGTCGTGGTGGTAGTCGAGGTGGTCGCGGGTGAGGTTGGTGAACACCGCCGCGCGGAAGGCGAGCCCCGCGACGCGGTCCTGGTCGAGGCTGTGCGAGGACGCCTCCATCGCGACGGTCTGCACGCCGTCGAGCCTCAGGAGCGCCAGCGCCCGCTGCAGCTCCACCGGGCCCGGCGTGGTCAGCGCGCCCGGGGTGGGCACCAGCCGCCCGTGGCCGTCGATCGTGCCCAGCGTCCCGATGGACCCGGCCGGCGCGCGGTCGCCGAACAGGTGGCGCAGCAGGTGCACCGTGGTCGTCTTGCCGTTGGTGCCCGTGGCGGCGAGCAGGACGAGGGCGTCGCCCGGGTTCCCGAAGAACGCCGCCGCGGCGACCGCCGCGGCGCGCCGGCCATCGCGGACCACGGCCTGCGGGACGCGCGCGTCGGCCACCTCGTGCTCGACGAGCGCGAAGGCCGCGCCCGCGCGGGCCGCGGCGGCCACGTAGGCGTGCGCGTCCGACGCCGTGCCCCGCCAGGCGAGGAACAGCGCGCCCGGCTCCACGTGGCGGCTGTCGGTCGTCACCGACGGGATCACGGCCGGTGCGCCGGCCGGCCAGCGCACCAGGAGCCCCTCGCGCTCGAGCCGGGCACGCAGCGCCTCAGCCTGCACGCGCGGCCTCCGCGCGCACCACCACCGTGCGGCCCGGCGCGACCGGCGTGCCGGCGGCCGGGACGGTGCCGACCACGCGGCCCCAGCCCTGGACCCGCACCTCGAAGCCGCGGCGGTGCAGCGTCCGCGCGGCCGCGCGCAGGTCGCTGCCCGCGACGTCCGGCACCGGCACGGGCCTGACCGTGTCGGGGCGCGCGGGCGGCACGGGCCACGGCAGCACGACGGTCGTTCCCGGCGCGGGCGCCGCGGCGGGACTCCCGTCCGACGTGTCGGCGAGCCAGCGGCGCACCAGGCGCCCGCGGTCGAGGGCGACGCCGGGCGTCGCCAGCGCCGCCTCCAGGATGGTGCGGACGACCGGCGCGGCCGTGGAGCCCGCGAAATACTCGCCCTGCGGGTCGTCGAGCTTGACGACCAGCACGAGCTGCGGGTCCAGCGCCGGGAAGATGCCGACGAAGCTCGCCCAGTAGTGCCCGGGGAGGTACTTCCCTCCCACGGCGCGCCGCGCGGTGCCCGTCTTCCCCGCGACCGAGTAGGTGCCCAGCGCGGCCCGCCGCCCGGTGCCCTCTTCGACCACCCCCTGCAGCATGCGGGTGAGCTCGGAGGCCACCGACGCGGTGACGACCTGCCGCACCGGCCTCGGGCGCGCCGCCCACCGCTCGTCCCCGTTGCGGTCGCGCACCCAGCGGACGAGGGTCGGCTCCAGCAGCACGCCCCGGTTGGCGAGCACGCCGTACGCCGCGGCGAGCTGCAGCGGCGTCACCGCCAGCTCGTAGCCCATCGCGAGGCTGGCCGGGCTCTCGGCGGTCCAGGCGCGCGGGTTGCGCAGCCGGCCGGCCGCCTCGCCCGCCAGCTCCACGCCGGTCGCCGTGCCGAACCCGAAGTCGCGCAGCGCCGTGAACTGCTCGGCCGGCGTGAGCCGCGCCCCCAGCTTCGCCATGCCGATGTTGCTCGAGACGCGCAGCACGTCGGCCAGGGTGAGCGTGTCCGCGGGGTGCACGTCGTGGATGACGCGCCGGCCCAGCTGGTAGGTGCCGTGCTCCACGTACACCTTGTCGCCGGGCGTCGCCTTGCCGTCCCGGAGCAGCGCCGCCGCGGTGAACACCTTGGCCGTGGAGCCGGGCTCGAAGGTGTCGCCGGGCCCGCCGCCCTCCGCGGGCGCGCGCCGCACGCTCGCCATCGCGAGCACCTCGCCGGTCGCCGGCTGGACGATGACGACGTCGCCGCCGGAGGCGTGCGACGAGTCGACCGCCGCCGCGAGCGCGTGCTGCGCGATCTCCTCCAGCTGGGCGTCGAGGGTGAGGTAGACGTCGTCGCCGGGCCGCGGCTCCACGGCGGGGCGCGAGGGCGAGGGGTAGGTGTGGCCGGCCTGGTCCCGCAGCATCACGGCGCTGCCCGGCACGCCGGCGAGCAGGGAGTCCAGCGCCCGCTCGAGACCGCTCGCGCCGCGTCCGCCGTCGCCCACCCGGCCCACCAGCTGCGGCGCCAGGTCGGGGCGGGGGTAGAAGCGTTCCAGCCGCGTCTGCAGGTAGACGCCCCGCAGGGTCTTGAGCGGCATCACGTCGTTCCACGGATACGGCCCGGGCCACTCGACCCACACGCGCTCCGAGGCGAACGCGCGCGCGATCTCGGCCTCGGGGCGCCGCAGCGCGCGCGCCAGGAGCGGGACGGCGCGGCCGCGGTCGGAGACCTCCTGCGGCGCGAGGCCGACGCCGTAGGTTTCCTGGCTCACCGCGAGCGGGGCGCCGTTGCGGTCGAACAGCGTGCCGCGCCGGGCCGGCAGCGGGACCCGCACGGTCTGCTGCGCCCGCGCGCGCTGGCGCCACTGGCCGCCCTGCACCAGCTGCACGTCCACGGCCTTCCCGACGACGGCGAGGGCCGCCAGGGCGAAGGCGATCTCGATCAGCGTGATGCGCGACGGCGCCTTGATCACCCGTTCACCGGGCCCGAGGGTCCTGCAGAATGACGATGTCGGAGTCCTGGGGCAAGCGCAGGTGGAGCCGCGCCTGGGCCATCGGCACCAGCACGTTGCGGCTCACGGCGCGCCGGATCTCCGCCGCAGCGGCCGCGCGCGTGACCTCGAGCGCCTCGCGGGTGGTCTGGAGCGCCTTGAGCTGCCGGGCGGTGGCCAGCGCGGCCGTCTGCCGCCACACGACCGCGGCGCCCATGAGGAGGAAGCCGCCCAGCCACAGCGCGACCCAGTGCCTGCCGCGCAGCTTCACGCGGTGGTCCCTCGGCGGGGCGAGTCGTGTGCGGGCGGCGCAGAGGACGCCTGCGCTGCCGGCGCGGGCTCCGCCGGCGCGGCCTTCCGGAAGCCGCGCAGCCGGGCGCTGCGCGCGCGCGGGTTCGCGGCCGTCTCGGCGG
Organism: Gemmatimonadales bacterium; assembly: GCA_035623755.1. GTDB lineage: Bacteria > Gemmatimonadota > Gemmatimonadetes > Gemmatimonadales > JACORV01 > Fen-1245. Next base: position 17,902 of record DASPSV010000159.1, on the reverse strand, counting down.
GACCGGGGCGCAGGGGGCGACGGGTGAGGACCTCGCCGAGCGGCCGGCCGCGGCAGGTGCAGACCGGCTGGCGGGGCGGGCACACGCAGCCGCGGGCCCAGTCCTGGAACGCGTGCTTGACCGTGCGGTCCTCGCCCGAGTGGTAGCTGATCACGGCCAGCACCCCGCCCGGCGCCGCGACCTCGAGCAGCGCGGGCAGCGCCCGCGCGAGCCGCTCGATCTCGCCGTTCACGGCGATGCGCACGGCCTGGAACAGCCGCGCGAAGTCGTCCGGACCGCTCCGCGGCCCGAGCACCGCGCGGATCGCGCCCACCAGGTCGTCGGCGATCGCCAGCGGCCGGGTGGCGCGCCGCCGCACGACCTCGCGCGCGAGCGGGCGGGCCCGCGGCTCGTCCGCCCAGTCGCGGAACGCGGCGGCCAGCTCCGCCTCGCCGGCCCCGGCCAGCCACTCGGCCGCGGTCGGTCCCTCGCCGGCGGTCATCCGCATGTCGAGCGGCGTGCCGGGCCGGAAGCTGAAGCCGCGCGCCGGGTCGTCGATCTGCGGCGACGACACGCCGAGGTCGAGCAGAATGCCGTCCGGCCGGAACAGGGCCACCTCGGGATCGGCCGCCGCGTCCGCGTAGTCGCCGAGCCGGACCTCGGCCGCGCCGGCGAGGGCGGCGCCGGCGGCACGCACCGCCGTGGGGTCGCGGTCGAGCCCCAGCACCCGGGCGCCGCCGGCGGCGAGCCGTGCGGCGTGGCCGGCGGAACCGATGGTTCCATCCAGGACCCTCCGGCAGCTGCCGAGGAGGGTCATGACCTCATCCACCAGTACGGGGGTATGCGCGAAGGTGAGAGGTGAGGCGTGAGACGGGAGAGGTTCACGTGAGACGTGAGAGGTCGAAGTGAGAGGGGCCTCACCTCTCACGCCTTTGCGCTTCTCACCTCTCACTTGAACGTCTCACGTCTCACCACTCACCTCTCACTCGGCGCACTTAAGGAAAACCGCCCCACCCATGCTGGCTGGTGGGGCGGTTCAATGACGGGGCTGACGGGGCTCGAACCCGCGACCTCCGGTGTGACAGACCGGCACTCTAACCAGCTGAGCTACAGCCCCCCGCGGCCAAGCACGTCAATATAGAAGCGCGCGAGGGCGCCTACAAGCGGTTACGGGCACTTCAGCCGCGATCGCATCGGCGTCAGCGCGGTCGTCACGTTGCCGATGTAGGTCAGCATCTGGTTCACCGCGTCGCGCGCCAGCGCCGCCCCGGCGGCCAGGTTGGTCTGCGCCGGGCCGAAGCTGTCCAGGATCGCCTTGCTCATCGCGCAGGCGGAGTCGATCGTCGCCTGCCGGTGCTGATCGATCTTGTACGGCTGCAGCACCTGCAGCGTGGCGAGACCGACGCGGAACTGCGAGCTGCCCAGCAGATACGCGAAGGTCGGCGCGGTCTGCGCCGTGGCCCACGGCTGCGCCGTCGACAGCAGGTCGATGGCCCGGTGATAGTCGGTCCCCTGGAACGAGACCAGGCCGGCGCGCAGGAACATCCCCGCCGCCTGGGGTCGCCACGAGCTGTCCGCGGCCAGGGCCGCGCGGGCCTCGGCCAGCGACGAGTCCACCAGCTCCTGCGCGTGCGCCGGGTGCGCCGAGTCGGCGCTCGCGGCCGCCGAGAACCAGCTGGACAGCACGATCTGCCCGCGGCCCGTCTCCGGGTGCAGCTGGATCAAGTGCCGGATGGCGTCCATCGCGCCGGCCGTGTCGTGCCGGTCGTACAGACCCGAGCCGTACTTGAACCAGCAGTCCACGTCGCCCGGCGTCTTGACCGTGCAGATGTGCCGCCAGGTCAGCGCGTTCGACGAGTCGTTGGCGGCGTCGTAGAACGCGAGCGTCCGGGCGATGAACAGCGAGTCGATCTTGTTGGAGTCCACCGCCGCCGCGGACGCCATCGAGGCGGCCGCATCGGCGAACTTGCGCTGGGCGCCGAGCGAGATCGCGCGCAGCACCAGCAGGTCCACCTGGTTCGGGTTCCGGTTCAGCGCGTCGTCGAGGATCATCACCGCGCTGTCGGGATGCCCGCGCCGCACCTGGATCTCGACCGCGACCTTCTTGATGTCGTTGTCGTTGACGTCCACCTGCAGGATGTGGTGCAGCATGTGCAGCATCTGCGTCGTGTCGTGCTTCGCGTCGTAGATCAGGTACAGCTGCCGGCCGACCAGCGTGTTGAGCGAATCGGCGTCGTGGGCGCGCTCGTAGGCGGCCTGTACCGAGTCGGTGGAGCCGTTGTTGGCCTGCAGCACCTGCGCCAGGCACAGGTAGGCGCCGCCGCTCTCGCGGTCGTAGCGCAGCGCGCGGTTGGCCGCGTCGTTGGCCTTGGTGAAGTCCTTGGCGTCCAGCGCCGTGCGACACGCGGTGATCTGCTCGAACGAGCGGAACTTGTCGGACAGCCGGTCCGCCAGCGTGTTGCCGGCCTGCTCGAGGCGGGTGCGGGCCACCACGACCGACGCGCTCGCCGCCAGCGGGTTCTGCCGCACGGTCTGCAGCAGCCGCGCCAGCGCCAGCACCGAGTCGGGGCCGTGCGGGAAGATCATCCCGTCCACCATGAACCGGGCGTTCAGCAGGTGCGCCAGCTGCCCGATCTGGCTCGGCTCCAGCGGCTGGGTGCACGAGAAGCCGCTCTCCTCGAGCGCCTTGCAGACCGCTTCCTTGGTGATGGTCGCGAAGTCGGAGGTGTGCGACTGCAGCATGCGCTGCCGCACCGCGTCGCCCGCCGCCGTGGCGAGGGCCGAGTCCGTCGCCTGGTCGCGCCCGAACGGGGCCACCAGCAGCTTGGGCGCGTTGGGGGACGCCGGCAGCCGTCCCAGCTGCGCCTGCCCGGGCGCCGCGAGCGACGCCGCCGCCACGAGAGCGAGACCGAGTGCCCGCATCGGGAGCTTTCCACGCCGAGTCATGCGAACGATCCTCCGATTGCCTTCACCGTGCGCTGCCGCTGCAAGAAGTGGGCGAAGAGGGATTCGAACCCCCGACTTCCTGCGTGTAAGGCAGGCGCTCTGGACCAGCTGAGCTATTCGCCCCCGCGAGTCTACAGGATGAGGCCGAGCGGCAGCAGGACGCAGTAGCCCACCACCAGCAGGATGGGCGCCGCCGTCGTCGAGCCCCGGGCGAGCAGCAGGTATCCGATCCCCAGCACGGCCGCCGCCGCCACGAACAGGACGGCGTTCACGACCCCGAACTGGAGCCGGGCCTGAGAGTCGGAACTCTGCACGGGCGTTGAGGATAGCCGGGGCCGCCGGGCGCGTCAAGCGCGCTAGGGGGGCGGCGGCGCCCCGCCGGCGCGCACCGCCTCGAGCGCCTCGCGGCACTTCTTGCCCCAGGGGTTGAACTTGTTGGCCGTGAAGCCGGCCTGCCAGGTGGCCTGGGCCGCGTCCCGGTTCCCCGCCAGCCACTGGGCGTGCCCCAGCTCGTAGTAGGCCTCGATCAGGTTCGGCCCGAGCTCCAGGGTCTTGCGGAAGAAGTTCTCCGCGTCCTCGTACATCTCGCGCTGCAGGTACACCAGGCCCAGGTAGTAGTTGGCGTACAGGGTCGCCTTCTTGTCGTTGGCCATGCGGATGGCCTTGGACAGGTGCTCGATCGCCTCGCCGAAGATCTTCTTCTTGAGACAGATGTAGCCGAGGTTCACCCGCGCCAGGGAGTTGGCCGGCTCCTTGGTCAGCACCCGCTGGAAGGTCCCCAGCGCGTCGTCGTAGTCCTCGCGCAGCATCTGGGCCCACCCCAGCATCGACTCGGCCTGCACCTCGCCGGGCGACAGCGCCAGGGCCTTGGTGAGCGACTTGATGGCGCCGTCGTAGTCGCCGAGCGAGATCAGGCTCCAGCCCTTCTCGATGAAGGTGGAGGCCCCGATGTGGTCCGCCTGCACCGCCGGGTGCACCGACTCGAAGGCGGGCGCGGTGGCCGTGCGGGTCTCGCCCTCGCGCTCCTTGTAGCGGTCCACCAGCTTCTTGATCTCGTCCTTGAGCGCCGACAGCTCGCCGATGGCGCCGTCCACCTGCTTGAACAGCGCGATGATGTCCTGCTTCACCGCGGCGAGGGCCGCCGGGGCCGCCGCGGCGTCGAGCGCGGCGGCGATCCGGTCCCGGTGCTGCTTCAGCTCCTGCACGTAGTCGTCAGCCATGAGCCTTCTCCGCGCCGAGCTCCTGGAGCGCGATGCGCTCGGCGGAGGTGAGCAGCTTGCCCGCCTGCAGCAGCACGACCGTGCGCGAGGGCTGGGCGACGATGCCCTGGATGTAGGCGGCGGCGAGGCCGCGCACCACCGGCGGCGGGGGCGTCACCGCCCCCGACGGCACGCGCAGCACCTCGGTCACCGCGTCCACCACGGCGCCGACCGCGGACCCGCCGGCCTCCACCACCATGATCCGGGTGTCGGGGCCCAGCGGCGCGTGCGGCAGCTCGAACCGCTTGCGCAGGTCGATGACCGGCACCACGCCGCCCTCGATCTGCAGCACGCCCTCGAGGAACGGCGGGGCCTTGGGGAGCGCCGCCGGCCGCTCGTAGCGGAGGATGCGCTGCACCTGGTAGATGTTGAACGCGAACTCGTGCCCGCCGACGCGGAACACGACGACCTGGAAGGTCTCGTCCTGGCTCGTCATCGCTCCCGCTCCTCGAGCGCCGCCATGCGCTCGGCCAGCAGCGCCGGGTCGAGCACCGTCACCAGCGTGCCCCCCCAGCGCCACACCCCGCGCGCCGCGGGCGCGCCGGCCGCCGGCCCCGCGTGCTCGGCGCCGCCGTCCACCACCGACTCGACCTCGTCCACCTCCAGCGCGACCTCGGCGCCGCCCATCACCACCACCACGGCGGCGCGGCTGGGCTCCATCGGCGGCGGCTCCCCGGACAGCAGGGCCGCCAGCGAGACCAGCGGGAGGAACCGGTCGTGGTGGGCGATCACCCCGCGCACCGCGGCCAGGCGCTTGGGCACGCTCGCCACCGTCCCGACCGCCGCCACCTCCCGCACCGCGGCGACGTCGAACCCGTAGCGCTCGCCCCCGACGCGGACGACCACGAACGGAAACGCGGCGGGGCTCACGCGCGCGCCCCGGAGCGGCGGCGGATCTCCGCCACCACCCGCTCCGCCATGCCCCGCAGCGGCACCACCTCGGCCGCGGGGTCGGCCTGCGCCGCGGCCTGCGGCATCCCGAACACGACCGACGACCCGCGGTCCTGCACCCACGTCGCGCCCCCGCCGCGCCGGATGGTGGCCAGCCCCTCGGCCCCGTCGCGGCCCATTCCGGTCAGCACCGCGCCGAGGGCCGCCGGCCCGAACGCCTCCGCCACGCTGCGCATCAGGTGGTCCGCCGCCGGCCGCACGCCCCAGAGCGGCGGGTCCTGGCGGAGGTCGATCGCCGGGGCCCCGCCCGCGCCGGGGCGCACGCGCATGTGGAAGTCCCCCGGCGCGACGTACACCGTGTCCGCCGCCACCGTCGCGCCGTGCTGCGCCTCGACCACCCGCACCTGGCACAGCCCGTCGAGCCGCTCGGCCAGGCTGCGCGTGAAGCCCGGCGGCATGTGCTGGACGACGAGCACGGCCGAGCCGAGGCCGGCCGGCAGCGCCGGCAGCAGCTCCACCAGGGCGCGGGGCCCGCCCGTCGAGGCCGCCACGGCCAGCACGGAGCGCACGGCGCCCGGCGCGAGCGCGGGACGCGGACGGCCCGGCGCGCGGGTCTCGAGCGCGCCGAGCTGGGCGCGGTCGGCCGCCGCGGCGGCACGCAGCGCCGCCAGCAGCCGCGGGCCCAGGAGCGCCGCCTGCCCGGCGGCGCCGGCCCCCTCCGGCTTCTCGACCAGGTCCACCGCGCCCAGCTCCAGGGCGCGGATCGCCTCCGTGCTGTCGCGGCCCGCGCGCGCCGACACCACCACCACCGGTCGCGGCGCCTCCCGCATGATCCGCGCGATGGCGCCCAGGCCGTCCAGCTCCGGCATGGCGAGGTCCATCGTCACCAGGTCGGGCTCGGTGGTCCGGATCTTGGCCAGGGCGTCGAGGCCGTTCCGCGCGGTCCCGGCCACCCGGAAGTCCGGCGAGGCGGCGATGACGTCGCTCAGCACCCGGCGCATCAGGGCGCTGTCGTCCACCACCAGCACGCTGTGCCGCGCGGCCCCGAGGGCCGGGCCGACGCCAGCGCTAGAGGATGACGGTGCCACGCGCGACCGTGCGCACCTCGACCCGCCCGTCGTCGAGGAAGAAGTAGACCGAGCGCCCGTGGTTCTTGAGCACGTCCTCGCCCACCACCGGGACCGCGGCCGCCGCCAGCACCTGCCGCGCGGCCACGACGTTCCGCTCGCCCATCGCGATCGCGCCCGGCGCCGCGCCCGCGCCGAACATGCTGGCGCCGCCCACCAGCCGCGCCGTGAGCCGGCTGCGCTCGGCGCCGGCGCCCGCCAGCTGCGCCAGCAGGAGCGGCAGCACGGTCTCCGGGAAGCGGCCCGGGTTGGAGGGGTCCCGCGACAGGCTGGGCGAGGGCAGCAGCAGGTGGGACAGGCCTCCCGCGTGCGCCACCGGGTCCCACAGCACGATCGCGACGCAGGAGCCGAGCCCGAGGGTGACCAGCACCGCGTCGCCGGACTCGACCGCCCAGTCGCCCACCCGCACCAGGCGCTCCCTCACCGAAGCGCGAACAGCCGCTCGCGCGGCTCCTCCAGGACGAACCGCTCGCGGGCGGGCCCGAACAGCGTCTCGACCTTGCCCAGGAGCAGCCGGCCGCCGGGCTCCAGCGCGTCCGCGAACGCGCAGAACAGCCGCTCCTGGGTCGCGCGGTCGAAGTAGATGACCACGTTGCGGCACACGATGAGCCGGTAGGGCGGCCGCGGCGCCCGCTCGCGCGTGAGGTCGTGCGCCAGCGGGTGCACCGCGCGCGCCACGCCGGGGTCGACGCGGAACGGCGGCCCGGCCGAGAGGAACCGCGTGCGCAGCTCGGGCGGGACGTCCTCGACCGCGGCCTCCGGGTACTCGGCGCGGCGCAGCGCCTCGAGCGCGGTGGGCTCGAGGTCGGTGGCGTCGATCCGGAGCCGCGCCCTGAGGCCGGCCGCGGTGCGGGCCCGCTCCGCGAACAGGATCGCGAGCGAGTACGGCTCCTCGCCCGACGCGCAGCCCGCCGACCACACGGCCACCGGCCCCGGCGCGGCCCACAGCCGCGGCACCACCCGCTCCCGGAGCAGGACGAAGGTCTCGGGGTTGCGGAAGAACTTGGTGACGTTGATGGTCAGCGCGTCGACGAGCAGGTCGTACTCCTCCGGCGCGCGGTCGAGCAGCGTGGCGTAGGCGGCGTAGGTGTGGACGCCGCGGGCGCGCATCCGGACCGCGAGCCGGCGCCGCAGGCAGGGCTGCTTGTAGCTCGCCAGCACCAGGCCCCGCTCCCGCTCGACCTTGCCCATCAGCGACCGCAGGGCCGCGTCGTCGGGCGCCGCCTTCAGATCCGCTCCAGCGTGTCGAGGTTGGCGCGCGCCAGCTCGTGCGCCGGGTTCAGCGCCAGCGCTTCCCGCCAGTAGGCCCCGGCGCGCTGGGTGTCGCGGTCGCGGATCGCGAGGTTGCCGAGCTTGAAGTACACGTCGTCGCCGAGCCGCGGCGCGATCTTGATCGCGCGCTGGAACGCCTGGCGCGCGTCGTCGGCGCGCCCGCTGCGGTAGTAGAGGTCGCCCAGGTTCTTGGAGATCTGGGCGAGCGAGGGATCCTCCTCCAGGGCGGCGCCGAGCAGCTGCTCCGCCTTCTCCAGCTCGCCGTGCCGCTCCAGCAGCACCGCCAGGTTGTTGCGCAGCGGCGCCGCGTGCGGGAACCGGCCGAGCCCCTCCTCGGCGATCGGGACGGCCTCCGCCTCGCGGCCGGCCAGCACCGCCGCCAGCGAGCGGGCCCAGTACCACACGGCGCTCGGCGGCTGGCCGCCGGGCACGAGCCCGCGCACGCGGTCCAGGCGCTCCACGGCCTGGGCGCCGTGCCCGCGCTTCAGGGCGACGATGCCCCAGCCCATCAGCACCCGCCAGTCCTGCGGCGCGCGCGCCGCGGCCTCCGCGAACGCGGCGTCCGCCTCGGCGAGGCGCCCCATCTGCTCCAGCGCCACCGCGAGGTTGTGCAGCACCGCGGCGTGTCCCCCGCCGTGCTCGGCCGCGTGCCGGAAGGCGTCCACGCCGTCGGCCCAGCGGCCCTGCCGCAGCGCCACCAGCCCGAGGTAGAAGTGCGCCTCGCTCTCGCCGGGCCGGAGGTCCAGCACGCGGCGGAACTCGCGGGCCGCCTCGTCCAGCATCGCGGTCTTGTAGAACGCGAGCCCGAGGTTGCGGTGCTCCTCGACCCGCGCGTCGCTCCCCACCGGGAGCTCCTCCGCCTGGGTGCGGCCCAGGCGGTGGGCGAACCCCGCCGTGATGAGGCCGTACAGCGCCTTGCCCACGTCGAACTCGAGCAGCCCCGAGTCGTCCACCAGCCGGAGCACGTCGCGCTTGCCGTCCAGCAGCGGGAGGAGGCGCTCCTGCTCCGGCGTGAGCGACACGCCCGAGGTCCCGAGCCGCGGCCGGTCCACCACGAAGATGAGGTCGAAGGAGGGGATCTTCTTCTCGATCAGGCTCCACTCGTCCACCCGCCGCGCGCCTTCGAGCAGCAGCGACTCGGGGGTGATGCGCACCAGGAAGTCCTGCGCCTCCGGCACCACGTCGCTCTCGAAGCTGAACGTGCCGGACACCCAGGTGAACAGGTAGTAGACCGCCTCCTCGATCTGCACCCGCATGTAGCGCTCGAGCTCCGGGCGCGAGATGTAGCCCTCCTCCACCAGCAGCTCGCCCAGCCGCTTGTCCCGCTCGCGGCTCTGCCGCTCGATGGCCGCCTCGAGCTGGTCGTTGGTGATGAGGCCGCCCTTGACCAGGATGTCGCCCAGCCGGTCGCGGCGGTTGACGATGGACGCGTAGGTGATGAGGCCGCGGTCGAAGTACACGTAGCCGAAGTTGCTCCGGTCGGCCACCGACAGGCACCCGGTCTTCTGCCCCATCGACAGCAGCTGCAGCACGTCGGGGAGGCTGGCTTCCTTGAGGCTGCCCTTGATGGCCATCAGCGCAGCTCCTCGACCAGCCGCTCGGTCGCGCCCGGCCAGTCCCACACCACCTTCTCGCGGCTGCCCATCACGGCGTCGAGGCCGGCCGGCACCACGGCGGAGACGGCCTGGGCCTGCGACGGGCGCACCGCCCGCCCCTCGATGGCGAGCCGCGCCGCCTGCACCGTGAGCGTCTCCGACGACGGGTCCATCCGGGCCAGGGCGCGGTTCACCAGCCCCTGCACCGCCCGGGCGCTGTCGGCCGGACGCGCGGCGAGGTACTCCACCGCCTCGACCTCCGCGACCACGTTGCGGGCGGCGAGCAGCCGGCGCACCATCTCGGCGCGCATCGTCCGGTCCGGCGGCGCCAGCTCGACGGCGAGCCCGCCCTCGAAGCGGGTCGTCAGGCGCGGCGCGATGCCGGTGAGCTGGCCCGGGAGCCGGTCGGCGCTGAAGGCCAGCTGCTTCTCGGCGTCGGCGAAGGCGTTGAACAGGTTGAACAGCTCCTCCTGGGTCGCGTCGCGGCCCGAGAGCAGCTGCACGTCGTCGAGGATCAGGGCGTCGGCGCGGCGGAAGCGGCGCCGCCACCACTCGATGCGCCCCGCGTTGATGGCCTGCACCAGCTCGTCGGTGAAGGACTGGGCCGAGAGGCACGCCACCACGACCTCGGGGCGCTCGGCCGCCAGCGCGTTGCCCACCGCGTGCAGCAGGTGCGTCTTCCCGCTCCCGCTCGGCCCGGTGACGAACAGCGGGTTGAACCGCTTCCCGGGCTCCCGGACGACCTCGCGCGCGGCGCGCACGGCCGCCTCGTTCGCCTTCCCCTCGATGAACTCGGCGAACGACAGCCCGCGCGAGGGAGGCGGCGGCGGCTCGACGCCGGCCTTCACCCGCTCGGCGAACGCGCGCGCCTCCTCGATGCGGTCGGGATCGTGGAAGACGGGGTTGCCCGCCGCGGCGGGATCGAACGAGGCCGCCTCGTCCACCAGCCGCTGCAGCTCCTGGGCGCGAGCCGCGTAGTCGGCCAGCGCGCTGCCCACGTCGGGGATCTCCTCGGACAGCAGCAGCTGCTCGAGGCGCGTGGTGCGGAAGCCCTCGCCCTGCCAGCGCAGCACCGCCTCGCCGATGCGCGAGCGCCAGGCGTCCACCGTCTGCGCGACGGTGGTCGAGATCGCCGACAGGAACGACGCGAACTCGTCGGGCGCCGCCCCGGCCGCGGGCGCGGGGGCCGGCGCGGCGGGCGGCGGCGCGGGGGGCTTCGCCGGCGCGGGCAGCTCGTCGGCGAGCAGCGTGCGCGCGGCCTCGGGGGTCAGCTCGCCGCCGCCCACGGCCTGGAACGCGATCAGCCGGTTCACCAGCCCGATCAGCTCGCGGACGCTGGTGGCGCCCACCTCGGCCACGGTCTCGAGCACCGCCTGCGAAATCTCGGCGCCGCGCTCGGTGACCTTGCGGTGCAGGATCGCGAGCCGGGTCTCGAAGTCGGGCGCGGCGATGTCCACCAGCAGCCCGCCCGACAGCCGCGTCACCAGTCGCTCGTCGAGGTCCGCGATCTCGGAGGGCGGCCGGTCGCAGGTCAGGACGATCTGGCGCTCGGCGGCCTGCAGGGCCTCGGTGACCCGGAGCAGCTCGGCCTGCATCTCGCGGTGCTCGGCGAGGAACTGCACGTCGTCGAGCAGCAGCAGGTCGGTCTCCAGCGCGCTGCGCCGGAACGCTTCGACCTGGCCGGCGGCGACGGCGGCGTGGTAGCGCTCGACGAACTCCTCGAGCGTGAGGTACTCCACCCGCAGCTTGGCCTGGCGCTCGAGCGCCAGGAAGCCGATCGCCTGCAGCAGGTGGGTCTTGCCGAGGCCGGACTTGGCGTACAGGAACAGCGGGTTGTACGAGGTGCCCGGCGACTCGGCGACCGTGCGCGCCGCGGTGGCGGCGAGCCGGTTGCTCGCCCCCACCACGAAGCTCTCGAACCGGAACCGCGGGTTGAGTTCCACGCTCAGACTCGCCGCGCGCCCACGCCGCCCTGGCTGAGCCGGCGCAGGACTTCCGCGGCGACCCCCTTGAGGGTCTCGAACACGCCCACGCCGTGCAGGGCGTCGGCCGGGAAGGTCTGCAGGCTGCGGAAGTTCAGCGCCTCGTCGAGCTCCTCCGGGGTCAGGATCAGCTCCCTGGGGAGGTCCTGCTTGTTGAACTGCAGGACCATGGGGAGCGCACGCGCGTCCACGCCCTGCTCGAGGATGTTGACCTGGAGGTTCTGGAGGCTCTCGATGTTCTCGTCGAGCTGGCGCACCTGGCTGTCGGCGACGAACACCACGCCGTCGGCGCCCTGGAGCACCAGCTTGCGGGTGGCGTTGTAGTAGACCTGGCCGGGCACGGTGTAGAGCTGGAACTTGGTCGCGAAGCCCGAGATCGTCCCCAGGTCGAGCGGCAGGAAGTCGAAGAACAGGGTGCGGTCGGTCTGGGTCGCCAGCGACACCATCCGGCCCTTCCGGTCGCCCGGCACCTGCGAGTAGACGTACTGCAGGTTGGTCGTCTTTCCGGACCGCCCGGGGCCGTAGTAGACGATCTTGCAGGTGATCTCGCGGGTCGTGAAGTTCACCAGCGACATGTGATCACCGCTGAAAGAGGGTGGAGAGGCTGCGGTTCAGGTCGGCCTCGAAGTCGGCCGCGAGCACCGGCTCCCGCAGCTGCTCCGCCGGTGCGACCCGGCGTAGCGCCGCGGCGAACTCCTCGTAGAACAGCTCCACCAGGCCGATGGACGTCTCCTTCCCGAACACCGTGAGCACGACCAGGGCACCGCGCGGCGTCGCGCAGGTGGCGAGGTGGATGCCGTGCCGCTCGCCGGCGTGGAACAGCGCGCCGAAGCTGCGCTCGCCGACCTGCTCGGCCAGCGCCCCCGAAGCGGCGACGATCGCGGCGCCGAGGGCGGCGGCGGCCATCAGGTCCACCGCCCGCGCGAAGCCGTGCTGCGCCAGCACCTGCCCCGACGGCGTCATCAGCACCACCAGCCGCGCGCTCGACTCCGAGACGTAGCGCAGCAACGGCTGCTCGGCCCACGGCTCGACGACGGTGGTCGTCACCGCTTGGCCGCCGCGGCCGCCCGCATCATCTCGAGCCGCGCCAGGCCGACGTTCACGCGGCTGTCGGCCAGCGCCACCACCAGGAGATCGGGCGGCGCGAGCGCCACCAGCAAGGTGCCGCCGGCCGCCTCCATCTGCACAAACCGCACCGGGCCTGCGCCCACCGCGCCCGCCGATCCGCTCACTTTCCGCACCAGCGACGCGGCCAGCGCGGCCACCGCCCGGCCGGGCACCCCTTCCATCAGGAGCTGCGCCACCGGGATGCCGTCGTCGGCCGACACCCACATCGAGCCCCGCATGCCGCGGACGCGGGAGATGCGGTCGAGGGCCCGCGTCAGCTCGTCGCCGGCGCCCGGGCCCGGGCCGGATCGTGCGGGCGGCGCCGCCGCCGCGCCCGTCCCGTCCGGCGCGGTGGCACTCGCCCCGGGGCCGGATCCGGCCGGCGGCGCGACGACCCGCTCCGGCGTTGAGCGGTGCCCGTCCGGCGCGCTCACGCGCCCTGCCCCTCCAGCCACGACGACGCCGTGCCCCGCGCCCGCTCGGCGAAGCGCAGCGCGAGTCCGACCGGCATGCTCCGGTCGCGCCGCACCAGGAGCAGCGCGCCCGGCCCGACCGGCGCGACCACCAGGTTCGCGGTCTCCGCCTCGGCCACGATGGTGCGCCAGCCGCCCAGCGCGAGGTGCAGCGCCGTGCGGGTCGCCTCGCCCGATACCCCCGCCAGCCCCGCCGCCGCCACCTCCGAGACGTCGTTCCCGGCCGGCGCCACGAGCCCGCCCGCCAGCACCAGGCCCCGCTCGTCGAGGAGCAGGATGTCGGCGGTCGCCCGGTCGAAGCCGTCGAACACCGGCGGCCGCGCCTTCGCGCCGACCGCCCGCGCGCCCGCGCTCGGCCGGGACGCCGCCGCGCCCGGCACCGGGACCCGCGACGGGGACCGCTCGGCGGCCGGCATCTCGGCCGTGGGCAGCTCGGCCATCGCCGCGTCGCGGCGCATCGTCTCGAGCGCCCGCTGCGCCGCCTGGTCGGAGGGGTCGAGCGCCAGCGCCCGCTCCAGCGCCTCCGTCGCCGCCCGCGTGTCGCCCTGCCGGAACCGGACGAAGCCGATGCCCTTGAGGGCGCCGGGGTGCTCCGGCGCCAGCTCGAGCACCTTGCCCCACGCCAGCTGCGCCCGGTCGAGGTCCCCGAGGTCCGAGTAGATCCGCGCCAGCACGTCGTGGCCGTCGGCGTGCTGGGGGTGGCGCGCCAGCCCGTGCAGCGCCACGCGCAGCGCCTCGTCGCGCTGGCCGCGGCGCCGCAGCGACTCGGCCAGCTCGGCGTAGGCCAGGCTCGACGGGTCGCGCGCCAGCGCCGCGGTGAGCGAGCGGACGTCGTCAGCCACGCTCGCCTCCGAGCATCCGCTCCAGCGCCGCGGCGGCCGCGCGCGCCTCCGCGATCTGGCGGCGCGCGTCCGCGTCGGTGTGGGAGTTCACCAGCCCCTCCCAGCGCTCCCAGCTCTCGCGGGCGTCGCGGAACCGCCCGGTCGCCACCAGCGCGAAGCCGCACCAGCGGTGCGCCTCGGCCAGCTCGGGCGCCAGGCGGATCGCGCGCCGGCACGCCTCCACCGCCTCGGGGTAGGCGCCGAGCGCCAGCTGCGCGCGACCGAGCACGAGGTGCACCCGCGGCTCCTCGGGCCGCAGCGCCAGCGCGGTCTGCGCGGCCTCCTTCGCCGCCTGCACGTCGCCGGTCTCGAGGCGCACCTCGGCGGCGGCGACCAGCGCGCCGGCGTCGTCGCCGAGGCTGGTGCGCGCCTGGCGCACCGCCACCGGGTCGCGCAGCTCGACGACGCCGGTGGTGACGAGGCCGAACACCGTGCGCGCCACGTCGAACTCGCTCACGCCGAGCACCGACGCAACCTGGCGCAGGTCGCGCGCGCCGTCCACCTCGGCCAGCACCTCCCACTCCGACGGGTGGAGGTCCAGCTGGGTGGACGCGCCGGTCTCCAGCGGGGCCAGCGCGGGCACGACCCCGAGGTGCGGCACCCGCGACTCGATGCGCGACCACTCGTCGATGCGGCGCGCGCCCTCCATCAGGACCTTCTCGGTGGGCAGCGAGACGAGCGCGTCGGCCGGCGCCCCCTCCAGGCCGCCTTCGGCGAAGGAGAACGACCCCTCGCGCCACGACAGCAGCTCGAACACCGCCTCCTCGATGTGGCGCTCGACCTCGTGCTCCAGCTCGCGCGGGCTCAGCGCGCCCATCTCGACCAGGATCTGCCCCAGCCGCCGCCGCGAGCCCTCGCGCTGCTGCACCGCCCGCGCGTGGGCCAGCTCCTCCACCGTGATCCGGCCGCCGTCCACCAGGCGGTCGCCGATGCGGTGGGGATTGGAGCGGATGGACGCGAACACGATGGCGCCGGCGTCGAAGAACACGGTGCCCTCGTTGTCGCGCAGGTGGCTGGTGATGCGCAGCACGCCGGTCTTGCGGCTGAGGTCCAGCAGCTGGAAGACGTCGTGGAGCCCGAGCTCCCGGAGCGGTCCCTCGATCGCCACGTCAGGCCGCCTCGCCGGCGAAGATGTGGACCAGGTCGCGCGCGGTGCGCGCGTGGGCCCGCGCCTGGGGCGCCAGCGGCCCGGCCGGCTGGAGCGCGATCACCTGCTCCCACTCCGCGATCGCGTCGCGGTAGCGGCGCTCGCGCGCCAGCGCGAGCCCGAGCTGGTAGCGGGCCTCGACGTGGTCGGGCTGGAAGCGCACCACCCGCTCGGCGGCCGCGCGGGCGTCGCCCTCCCGGCCGCCCTCCAGCAGCACCCCGGCCAGCACCACCAGGGCGTCGAAGTCGAACGGGTCGCCCTTCAGCACCGCGATCAGCACGTCCATCGCCTCCGCCCCGCGGCCCTGGGCGTGGAGCAGCCGGGCCAGCGCCAGCGAGGCGACGCCGTAGCTGGGCAGGTGCTGCAGCGCCGAGCGGTACGCCAGCTCGGCCTCGCGCGGGTCGCCGCGCCGCTCGCACAGTCCGCCGTACTCGACCCACACCTCGACGTAGCCCGGGTCGAGGTCGAGCGCACCGCGGTACGCCTCGCGCGCGAGGTCGCCGTCGCCCACCGCACGGGCCACGTCGCCGAGCAGCTTGCGCACGTCGGCGCGCTCGGGGGAGCGCTCCTGCGCGCGGCGCAGCACGTCGAGCGCCGCCGCGGGGTCGCCGGCGCGCGAGCGCGCCTCCGCGGCGAGCAGCGCGGCCTCGACGTCGTCGGGGGCGAGGCCGAGCAGCTCCTCGGCCAGCGGCGCCGCCTCGGGGACGCGGTCCAGCGCCAGCAAGCAACGCACCTCGCCCGCGCGCGCGGCGCGGTGCGCCGGGGCCAGCTCGCGCGCCTCGCGGTACCGCTCCAGCGCCTCCCCGAACAGGCCCCGCCGGGCGAACACGTCGCCGCTCAGCCCCGCGGCCTCGGCCTTGTCGCCGCCGCGCGCCACCGCGCGGGTGATCTCCGCCGCGGCCCGCTCGAACAGCGACTTGGAGAGCAGGTCGCGCGCCAGGCCGAACGGCTCGCCGCGCGCGGCGCCGCGCGCGGGCGCCGGCACCACGGTGGTCCGGAGCTCGGCGAACAGCGAGTCCAGGAGCCGCGGGTCGAACACGAACGCCTCCGCGGCGTCCACCAGCGGCCGCTCCACCGACAGGTCGGGGATCCCCGCCTGCGCGGGGTCGCCCTCGGCCAGCTCCAGCGCCAGGAGGTACTTCTGCGGCACGTAGTACGGCTCGAGCTCCAGCGCCCGCTTCACCTCGCGCAGCGCCCCCTCGAACTCGCCCAGGTGCGACAGCGCGAACGAGAGGTTGTAGTGCCCGGCCGCGGCCGCGGGGTCGGCCTCGACGGCGCGGGCGAACGCGTTGCGGGCGTCGGCGTAGCGCTGCAGCTCGACCAGCACCAGCCCGACGCCGTTCCACGCGACGCCCGAGTCGGGCGCCATCGCGATGACCTGCCGGTAGGCCTCGAGCGAGAGCTGGTGCCGCTGCATCTGCGTCAGCAGCAGCGCCAGGTTGAGGCGCGACGCCAGCAGGTCGCCCGCGCGGGTGAGGGCGTCGCGGAACGCCTCCACCGCCGGCTCGACCTGGCCGAGCGAGACCAGCACCACGCCGAGGTTGTTGAGCGCCGGCGCGTAGCCGGGATCCGCGTCGAGCGACCGGGCGTACGAGGCGCGCGCCTCGTCGCGGCGGCCGCCCCGGTGCAGGCTCACGCCGCGCTCGTTCCAGAACTTCGCCGAGCCGGGGTCTTCGGCGACCAGGGCGTCGTACAGCTCGAGCGCCGCCGCCAGGTCGCCCTTGAGCAGCTGCACCTCGGCCATGGCGCGCCGCACCAGGCCGCGGTCCTCGCCGCGCTCCAGCGCCAGCCGGTACTCGTGCAGGGCCTCCTGGTAGTAGCCCTTCTGCCGGAACGCCTGGGCGAGGTGGTAGTGCGCCAGGTTCGACTTGTCGCCGCCCGCCTGCTCGACGCGGCGGGAGACGCGCGGGACCTCGCGCTCCGGCACGCCGCGGGTGTCGCGCGCCTCCAGCGCGAGGTTGGCCTGCGCGCGGGTCAGCGCCGGGTTGAGGCGCGAGGCGCGCTTGGCCGCCGCGCGCGCGTCGGCGTGGCGCCCCAGGTCGCCCAGCACGAACGCGAGCAGGTGGTGCGCCTCGGCGTTGTCCGGGTTGAGGGCCACCGCGCGCTCCAGCGCCCCGAGCGCGGTCTCGTTCTGGCCGCGGTTGTAGAGCACCTCGCCGCGGTGGACCTCGATGACCGACGACTCCGGGTCGGCCTCGCGCGCGCGGTCGAACCACTCCAGCGCCGCCTCGAGGTTGCCGAGCCGCTGCTCCAGCAGCCCCAGCTGGGTGAGCGCGCCGAGGTCGCGCGGGTTGGCGGCGAGCAGCGAGGTCAGCTCGGCGTGGGCCTCCTCGTACTGGCCCACGGCGGCCGAGGCGCGGGCGACCTCCCAGCGGACGTCGCGGTCCTCGGGGTGGCGGCGCAGCCGCTCCCGCAGCTCGGTGATGCGCCGGTCGTAGAACCCGCTGCGGCGGCACGCGATCTCGAGGTTGCGCTGCGCCACGGTCATCTTGGCGTCGAGCTCGAGGGCGTGGGCGAAGCAGCCCACCGCCTCCGGGAACAGGCCGCGGCGGAAGTACAGGACGCCGAGGTTGTTGTGGGCGCCGGCGTCGGAGGGGTCGATGCGGCGCACGAACGACCGCAGCACGGCGAGGTCGCGATCCGGCGTCACGGGGGCCGCCATCGCCGCGCCCGCCGTCAGGAGAGCCGCACCGCCTGCAGGATCGCGCGCAGCGAGGCGAGGTCCGGCACCAGCAGGAAGTGGCCGCGCAGCGACTCCGCCTCCGCCTCGAACTGGAACTCGGTTTCCACGCACAGCACGTAGTCCCGCTCGCTGCCGAAGTCGAGGTAGGCGGAGGTGATCACCGCGGAGGACAGGTCCACCAGCAGGCTCGGCACCGACGGGAGCAGCATCATCCCCATGAACGACGACAGCGCGCTCATGAACGCGCCGCACAGGATGTTGCCCGCCTCCTTGAGGCTGGACTGCTCGATGGCGCCGAACTCGGTGGTCGTGCCGGGCGCCCGCCGGAGCAGCAGGTCGCACAGCCGCCGGGCCGCCGGCTCGGGGAAGATGAGCAGGGTGCGGCCGGTGAGGTCGCCCATCATGTGCAGCAGGATGGCCGCGACCACCTGCGGCTCGCCCAGCACGCCGGCGACGTCCTCGAGCCGGGTCACCGTGATCTGCGGCACGGAGATCATGATCCGGCGGTTGGTCATCTGCGACAGGGCCGTGGCCGCGTGGCCGGCGCCGATGTTCTCCAC
>DASPSV010000271.1:0-22739 GCA_035623755.1 Gemmatimonadales bacterium | reverse complement strand
GCCCGGGGCGCCGGAGGTGCCGGCCGGCCGGGTGCGCCACGTCGTGGCCACGCCGGCGATCGAGATCTCGGCCCGCGAGATCCGGGCCCGCTGCCTGGCGGGGAAGAGCATCCGGTATCTGGTGCCCGACCCGGTGGCCGACTACATCGCGAAGGAGCACCTGTACCGTTGATACTGCATGACGGGCAACCACGGGCAACGCGCCGTCTGCGCAACTTGAGACTGGTGTAAGCATGCCGCTGCCGACCATCGTCACCAGGATCCTGGGCACCCGCTTCACCCGCGAGCTGAAGCACATCCGCCCGCTGGTCGACGCCGTGCACCGCCACGAGGAGGCGCTGCGCACGATGCCGGAGGCGGAGCTGCGCGCGCAGACCGCCGGCTTCCGTGCCCGCATCGCGGAGCGGACCGGCACGCTGCGCGCCGACGTGGACCGGCTCAAGCAGGAGAAGCACGACTGCGCGGACCCGGACGAGCGGGACCGGATCGACCGCCGGCTGCTGGAGCGCGAGCACGAGCTGGCGGAGGCGACGGCCGACGCGCTCGACGAGCTGCTGCCCGAGGCGTTCGCGACGGTGCGCGAGGCGTGCCGGCGGCTGGTGGGGACGACGGTGACGGTGACCGGCCGCGAGCTGACCTGGGACATGGTGCCCTACGACGTCCAGCTCATCGGGGGCATCTGCCTGCACCGCGGCAAGATCGCCGAGATGGCGACCGGCGAGGGCAAGACCCTGGTGGCGGTGCTGGCGCTGTACCTGAACGCGCTGCCGGGCAACGGCGCGCACCTGGTGACGGTCAACAACTACCTGGCGCGGCGCGACTCGCAGTGGATGGGGCACGTGTACACCTGGCTCGGCCTCACGGTGGGCTGCATCGACGACACTGAGCCGGGCTCGCCCGAGCGGCGCGCCGCCTACCAGTGCGACATCACCTACGGCACCAACAACGAGTTCGGCTTCGACTACCTGCGCGACAACATGGTGTTCTCGCTGGAGCAGCGCGTCCAGCGGGCGCACACCTACGCCATCATCGACGAGGTGGACTCGATCCTCATCGACGAGGCGCGCACGCCGCTCATCATCTCCGGCCCGGTCGGCAACGAGGGCGACGCGAAGTACGCGGAGTTCAACACGTCGGTCGTCGGCCTGGTGCGCCGCCAGTCGGAGGTCACCAACAACCTGATGGCCGAGGCCGAGAAGCTGTGGCCCACCGACGAGTACGGCAGCGCGGTCAAGGCCTACCAGGTCCAGCTGGGGATGCCCAAGCACAGGCGGCTGCTCAAGTACCTGCAGGAGCAGGGCGCGAAGCGGCTGGTGCAGAAGGTGGAGCTGGACTACATCGCCGACCGCAAGCTGCCGGCCCGGCAGCAGAAGCTGCGCGACCTCGAGGAGGAGCTGTACTTCGTCCTCGACGAGAAGGGCCATTCGGTCCACCTCAGCGACCAGGGCGTGGAGCTGCTCTCCCCGAAGGACCCGGCGCTGTTCATCGTGCCGGACCTGTCGGAGGAGGTGCTCAAGATCGACCGCGACGAGACGCTCGACGCGCACCAGAAGCTCGAGCGCCGGGGCCAGCTCGAGGCCGACTACGCGGCCAAGAGCGAGAAGCTCAACATCATCCACCAGCTGCTGCGGGCGCACGCGCTGTACGAGAAGGACGTCGAGTACGTCGTGCAGGACGGCGAGGTGTTCATCGTGGACGAGTTCACCGGCCGGATCCTGCCCGGCCGGCGCTGGTCCGACGGGCTGCACCAGGCCGTGGAGGCGAAGGAGGGCGTCCGGGTCAAGGAGGAGACCCAGACCCTCGCCACCATCACCATCCAGAACTACTTCCGGATGTACGCCAAGCTCGCCGGGATGACCGGCACGGCGGAGACCGAGGAGGAGGAGTTCTTCAAGATCTACAAGCTGGAGGTGATGGTCATCCCCACCAACCGGCCGGTGCGGCGCATCGACAACCACGACCGCATCTACCGCACCCGGCGGGAGAAGTACAACGCCATCGCCGACGAGGTGGAGCGGCAGCACGGGCGCGGCCTGCCGGTGCTGGTCGGCACCGTGAGCGTGGAGGTGTCGGAGACGCTGTCGCGGATGCTCAAGCGGCGCGGCCTCAAGCACGAGGTGCTGAACGCCAAGTACCACCAGCGCGAGGCCGAGATCGTGGCGCAGGCGGGCCAGCCCGCGGCGATCACGATCGCGACCAACATGGCCGGCCGCGGGACCGACATCAAGCTCGGCCCCGGCGTCACCAAGTGCAAGGTGTGCGGCATCAAGGCGCGGCAGGCGCCGTTCGGCCAGACCATCGACAAGGCCGACCTCGCGTGGGAGGAGATCCAGAAGCTCGGCTGCATGACCGACCCGCCGTGCGGGCTGCAGATCATCGGCACCGAGCGCCACGAGTCGCGCCGCATCGACCGCCAGCTCCGCGGCCGCTCCGGCCGCCAGGGTGATCCCGGCGGCTCGATCTTCTACCTGTCCCTCGAGGACGACCTGATGCGGCTGTTCGGGTCCGACCGCATCGGCGCGCTGATGGACCGGATGGGCGCCGAGGAGGGCGAGGTCATCACCCACCCCCTGGTCACCCGGTCCATCGAGGGAGCGCAGAAGCGGATCGAGCTGCAGAACTTCCAGACCCGCAAGCGGCTGCTCGACTACGACGACGTGATGAACCAGCAGCGCGAGGTGATCTACTCGCTGCGGCTGTTCGCGCTCGAGGGCGGGGAGGAGGCGAAGGCCGAGGCCATCCGGATGATCGACGGGGCGCTGGAGCGACCGATCGACGAGGCCATCGGCGGCAACAAGCACGCGGAGCTGTGGGACCTCGGCACCCTGCACGAGCAGCTGCAGATGCGCTACCTGCTGGCCGTGCCGGAGCTGACCCGGCGGGGCGTGGCCAGCCGCGCCGAGCTGCTGGAGCTGGTCAAGCGGCACGTGCGCGAGGCGTTCGAGCGCAAGGTGAAGGCGCTCGACGGGTACGGCGGCCAGTACGGCGTGCCGAAGCTCGCCGAGCAGGTCCTGAGCCAGGTGATGCTCCGCAGCATCGACGAGAAATGGAAGGACCACCTCTACGACCTGGACCAGCTCCGCAACTCGATCTACTACCGGTCTTACGGGCAGAAGGACCCGCTGATCGAGTACAAGCAGGAAGCGTTCGGCATGTTCGTGGACCTGATGGCGGATCTCCGGGCCACGTTCACCGAGCAGTTCTTCAAGGTCCAGGTCACGGCGGGGCCGGCGGCGGCGCCGCCGCCGCCCCCGCCGCGCACCTTGACAGGCCCGGCGCTGCGCGGACCGGGCGAGCCGTCGGGCCGCGTGAGCGCCGCCGGCGGGGGCGGCCTGGTGGACGAGGACGCGCTCGTCGCGCCCGCCGCCGCGCCGGCCGCCGCCCGCGCCGGCAACGTGGTGGTGGGCGGGAACCGCTTCGCCGGCCCGCCGCCCGCGGGCCTGCCGGTCGGGTGGGAAAAGACGGGCCGCAACGATCCCTGCCCGTGTGGCTCCGGCAAGAAGTTCAAGAAATGCCACGGGGCGGCATTGTAGGGTTCAGTGCGCAGTACTTGGCGTCTGGCAACTGACCGGCTGACTCCTTTCCGCAACCGATCGCTACGGGCGGACCAGAATCCGTCCCGCGCTTCGACCCCGCCGGGCGCACCTTCGGTGCATGTCTTTCCGGATCGCAGAGACACCGGTGCAGGATCGTCCCCGGGAGCGGCTCTTGAGCCTGGGGGCGGCCGCGTTGACGACGGCGGAACTCCTGGCGATTCTCATCGGTACCGGTCGGAGCGGCGCGTCCGCGCCCGAGGTGTCGGCCGCGCTGCTGGCCCAGCGCGGCCCGGACCTGCCGCGGCTCGCGCGCCGCACGGTGGCCGAGCTGGCCTCGGTCGCCGGGATCGGAAGCGCCAAGGCGTCGCGGGTCGCCGCCGCGCTGGAGCTGGGCCGGCGGCTGCTCGAGGACGGCCGTCCCGACCGTCCGCGGATCCGCTCCCCGGCCGACGTGTACCGCTGGTTCGCGCCGCGCCTGGCGGACCTGGCGGCGGAGGAGTTCCATGTGCTCGCGCTCGACAGCCAGAGCGGCGTGCTGCGCGACCTGCTCGTGACCCGGGGGATCTTGAACAGCTCGCTCGTCCACCCGCGCGAAGTCTTCCGCGGCGCCATCGCCGAGGCCGCGGCGGGGATCATCGTGGTCCACAACCACCCCTCGGGCGACCCGACGCCGTCGGCGGACGACCGCGCCGTCACCCGGCAGCTGGTGGAGGCGGGCCGGGTGCTCGACCTGCCGGTGTACGACCACGTGGTGGTGGGCGCGAGCCGGTACGTGAGCTTCGCCGAGGCGGGCCTGCTGTGACCGACGCGCCGGCACCGTGACCGTCGCGCCGGCCGGGACCCGCGGAGCAGCGATGCGGCCGTTGCGCCGCACGCTCGATCCTGCCCTGGCACCATGACCGTCGCGCCGATCCCCGCCATCCCGGGCCTCGCCGACGCGCTCGAGGCGTACGCCGACCGGCTCGACCTGGAGCTGCTGGAGCGGGCGTGGCGGTTCAGCGCCTCCGCCCACCGCGGCCAGAAGCGCTGGTCGGGCGAGGAGGCGGTGACCCACGGCATCGCCGTGGCGCGCATCCTCATCGAGGCGCACATGGACTCGACGTCGGCGGCGTGCGGGCTGCTGCACGACGTGATCGAGGACAGCGAGGTCACGGTCGGCGACCTGGAGCGCGAGTTCGGGGCCGAGGTCGCGGGCATCGTGGACGGCCTCACCAAGATCTCCAGCCTCACCTTCCGCTCCACCGCCGAGGAGCAGGCGGAGAACTACCGCAAGCTGCTGCTCTCGGTCGCGCGCGACGCCCGGGTCGTGATCGTGAAGCTGGCCGACCGGCTGCACAACATGCGCACGCTGGAGCACCTGCCCGAGGAGAAGCAGCGGCGCATCGCGCTGGAGACCCGCGAGATCTACGCGCCGCTCGCCCACCGCTTCGGGATGGCGGGCATCAAGGCGGAGCTGGAGGACCTGGCCTTCCGGTTCCTGGAGCCGCAGGAGTACGACGCCCTGGCGACCAAGGTCGCCGCCCAGCAGGCCGAGCGCGAGGAGCTGATCGAGCGGATGCGGGAGCCGCTGCGCCGCGAGCTGGAGCGCGCCGGCGTGACCGGCGTCGAGGTGACCGGCCGGCCCAAGAACCTGTGGTCGATCTACCGCAAGATCCTGCGGCGCGACCTGCCGTACGAGGAGATCTACGACCTGATGGCGATCCGGGTGCTGGTCAACACGGTGCCCGACTGCTACCACGCCCTCGGCGTGATCCACTCGCGCTGGACGCCCCTGCAGGAGCGGATCAAGGACTACATCGCCCAGCCCAAGTCCAACGGCTACCAGTCGCTCCACACCACCGTGTTCGGCCCGAGCGGGCAGCTGTACGAGGTGCAGATCCGCACCCGCGAGATGCACCACACCGCCGAGTACGGCATCGCGGCCCACTGGCTGTACAAGGAAGGGCGCTCGCCCGACGACCTCGACCGCCACCTGACCTGGTTCCGGCAGCTGCTGGACCACCAGCAGGAGGCGATGACGGCGGACGAGTTCATCGAGTTCCTCCGCATCGACCTCTACGCGGACGAGATCTTCGTGTTCACGCCCCAGGGCGACGTGAAGCAGCTGCCCAAGGGCGCCACGCCGATCGACTTCGCCTTCGCGGTGCACACCGAGGTCGGGTACCACTGCCAGGGCGCCAAGATCAACGGGCGCATCGCGCCGCTGCACCGCGCCCTGAAGAACGGCGACACGGTTGAGATCCTGACCTCCGCCGCGGCGAAGCCGTCCCGCGACTGGATGGCGCACGTCCACACGGGGCGCGCCCGCACCAAGCTGCGCCAGTGGATCAAGCAGGAGGAGCAGGACAGCTCGCTCGCGCTGGGCGAGGAGATGCTGGACCGCGAGCTGAAGCGGCGCCGGCTCGCCAAGCCCGACGCCGCCGCGCTGCAGAAGGCGGCCGAGGCGCTCTCGCTCCCGGACGAGGCCCACCTCAAGGAGGCGCTCGGCCGGGGCGACTGCTCGGTGATGCAGATCCTGCGCGTGCTCCACCCGGACCTGACGGAGGAGGAGCAGCCCGCGGCCAAGCCGGGGACGCTGGGCCGGCTGGTGCAGCGGATCCGCGTGGGCAAGGGCGTGCGCATCCAGGGCGTGGACGGCCTGATGGTGCGCTACTCCCAGTGCTGCCAGCCGGTGCCCGGCGACCCGGTCACCGGCTACGTCACCCGCGGCCGGGGCATCTCCATCCACCGGGTGGATTGCCCCAACCTGCTGGCGCTGGACAACGAGCCGGAGCGCCGCATGGACCTCGACTGGCGCGAGGTCGAAGGCGAGGTCTTCGCGGTGCGGCTCGACCTGGTGGGCGAGGACCGCCGCGGGCTGTACGGCGACATCTGCACCGCGATCTCCCAGGCGGGGACCAACATCCGCAGCTGCGAGCTCAGCTCCGGCGAGCTGGGCATGACGGGGCAGGTGATCGTGGAAGTGGAGAACCTCTCCCACCTCACCAAGGTCATCAAGGCCGTCCGGAAGGTGAAGGGCGTGAGCGACGTCAGGCGCCGCGAGCGCCTGATCGCGTGAGCGGCTTCACCCTCGAGGCGCCGTTCGAGCCCGCCGGCGACCAACCCCAGGCCATCGAGGGGCTGGTGCGCGCCTTCGCGGCCGGCGAGCGCTACCAGGTGCTGCTGGGCGTCACTGGCTCCGGCAAGACGATGACGATGGCGCACGTCGTCCGGCAGCTGGGCGTGCCGGCGCTGGTGCTGTCCCACAACAAGACCCTCGCGGCCCAGCTGTACGGCGAGCTGAAGTCGTTCTTCCCGTCCAACGCGGTCGAGTACTTCATCTCCTACTACGACTACTACCAGCCCGAGGCGTACGTCCCGCAGACCGACACCTACATCGAGAAGGACGCCTCGATCAACCAGGACATCGAGCGGCTGCGGCTGCGCGCCACCTCGAGCCTGGTGGAGCGGGACGACGTGGTCGCGGTGGCGACGGTGTCGGCCATCTACGGCCTCGGCGACCCGGTCGAGTACAAGCAGCAGATGCTGCGGCTCGCCCGGGGCGAGGTGGTGGGGCGGCGGCCGATCCTCGAGCGGCTGGTCGCCATTCAGTACCAGCGCAACGACGTCGCCTTCGAGCCGGGGAACTTCCGCGTGCGCGGCGACGTGGTCGAGATCTACCCGGCCTACGAGGAGCAGGCGGTGCGGATCGAGCTGCTGGGCGACGCGATCGAGCGCATCGTCAAGATCGACCCGCTGACCGGGCGTACCGTCGCCGAGCTCGACCGCTGCGCCATCTACCCGGCGACGCACTTCGTCACCGATCGCGGCAACCTCGAGCGCGCGGTGGGCCTGATCCGCGCCGAGCTGGCCGCGCGGCTCGACGTGCTGAAGGCGGCGGGCAAGCTGCTCGAGGCGCAGCGGCTCGAGTCGCGAACGCGGTTCGACGTCGAGATGATGCTCGAGGTGGGGACCTGCCACGGCATCGAGAACTACAGCCGCCACATCTCGGGCCGGGCCGAGGGCGAGCGGCCGGCGTGCATGATGGACTTCTTCCCGAAGGACTTCCTCGTCATCGTGGACGAGTCGCACGTGACCGTGCCGCAGGTCGGCGCGATGTACGCCGGCGACCGGTCGCGCAAGGAGACGCTGGTCGAGTACGGCTTCCGCCTGCCGAGCGCGCTCGACAACCGGCCGCTGCGCTACGACGAGTTCCTCGCCCTCGCGCCCCGGGTCCTGTTCCTCTCCGCCACGCCCGGCCCCGAGGAGCTGCGGCTCAGCGGCGGCGCCGTGGTGGAGCAGCTGGTGCGTCCCACCGGCCTGGTCGACCCCGAGGTCGAGATCCGCAAGGTGGCGGGGCAGGTGGACGACCTGCTCAAGGAGATCCGCGTCCGGGAGCGGCGCGGCGAGCGGGTGCTCGTCACGACGCTGACCAAGCGGATGGCGGAGGACCTCACCGACTACCTCGCGCAGGTGGGCGTGCGGGTCCGCTACATGCACTCCGACATCGACGCGATCGAGCGCATGGACATCGTGCGCGGGCTCCGGCTCGGCGAGTTCGACGTGCTGGTCGGCATCAACCTGCTGCGCGAGGGCCTCGACCTCCCCGAGGTGTCGCTGGTCGCGATCCTCGACGCGGACCAGGAGGGCTTCCTGCGCTCGCGCACCTCGCTCATCCAGACCGTGGGCCGGGCGGCCCGGCACCTCGAGGGCAAGGCGATCATGTACGCCGACCGGGTGACCGACTCGATGCAGGCGGCCCTCGACGAGATGACGCGCCGCCGCGCGGTGCAGGAGCGGTACAACCTCGAGCACGGCGTCACGCCGCGCTCGATCGTCAAGTCGGTGGACCAGATCCGCTTCGCCACCCGCGTCGCCGACGCGCGCGAGGACCCGGTGCCCCGCGCCGAGGCCGTCTCCCTCGCCGGCACCGCGGCGGCGGACTGGACCAGTCTCGACGCCGCCCAGCAGGCCGAGCTGCTGCAGCGGCTCGAGGACGACATGCGCCGCGCCGCCGACGACCTCGACTTCGAGCTGGCGGCGCAGCTCCGGGATCAGATTCTGGATCTGAAGAGCAGTTCCCAGTTGCACAGACGCCAAGTTGCCAGTGGTTCCCAGTCACCCAGAAGCCAGGGGGCGGCGGAAGGCCAAGGCAAAGGCGACAGCAAGGGCAGGCGGCGGGGGCGTGGACGTCCGGCGCGTCGATGAAGCGGGACTGGCCCGGCTCGGCGAGGAGTTCGCGCGCCGGCTCCGTCCGCCGCCCGCCGTCGTCGTGGCCGTCAGCGGCGAGCTGGGCGCGGGCAAGACGACGCTGATCCGCGCGCTCGCCCGCGCCCTCGGCGTCACCGAGCCCGTTACCAGCCCGACCTTCGCCCTCGTGCACCGCTACGCCGGCGCGGCGGTCCCCGTCTACCACGTGGACGCCTACCGGCTCCGCCGCGCGGCCGACGCCGCCGACCTCGGCCTCGACGACATGCTCGCCGAGCCGAGCGTGGTGCTGATCGAATGGCCGGAGAAGCTCGGCGACGCCCTGCCGCCGGTGACCCACCGCATCACGCTCGCTTACGACGACGATCCGCTCGTGCGCGCGGTGGAGATCGACCCTGCCCGCTAGCGCGCTTTACCTCGCCTTCGACACCGCGACCGACGGGCCCTCGCTCGCCCTGGGCACGCCCGGCGACCCGGGCCCTGACCTGCGCCTGCCCTCGCGCCGCGACCTGTCGCGCGAGATCGAGCGGGCCGCGGACGGGCTGCTGGCGCGCCGCGGCGCCGCGCCGGGCGACCTGGCCGGCGTGATCGTGGCCGACGGCCCCGGCTCCTTCACCGGTCTCAGGATCGGCATCGCCTTCGCCAAGGGCCTGTGCCGCGCCGCGGGCCTGCGGCTCCTGGCGGCGCCCTCGCTCCTGGGCGCCGCGTTCGCAGCCACGGGCGGGCGGGGCACCGCGCTCGCGGCCTACGACGCGCAGCGCGGGGACGAGTATCGCGCCCTGTACCGGTTCACGGCTGAGCGCGCCGCGGGGGCCGCCGGCGCGGCACGCACCGTCGTCGAGGTGCTCGCCGCCCCGGCGCTCGTGCCGGGCGGCGCGCCGGCGGCTCCGGCTCCGGACCTCGTCCGCGCCGGGGCCGCTCACGCGTCGGCCGCGGCGCTGGTGCGCCTCGTGGACGCGGCCGGTGGCGTGGTCGAGCTCGCGGCGCCCGACGCGTGGGAGCCGGCATACGGGCGGCTCGCCGAGGCGGAGGCGCGGCTTCGTGCCCGCCACGGTTAGGCCGCTCGTCCCGGCCGACCTCGAGCGCGTGGTGGCGATCGAGCGCGCCGCCTTCTCGGATCCGTGGCCGCGGTCCGCCTTCGTCGAGCTGCTGGCGCAGGCGCACGTGCGGGCCGTCGCCGCGCTCGGCCCGGACGGCCGGCTGGCGGGGTACGCGCTCGCCACGGTGGTCGCCGACCAGGGCGAGATCCTCAACCTCGCGGTGGAGCCGGACGTCCGCCGCCGCGGTCTGGGCCGCGAGCTGCTCGCGTCGCTACTCGCGATGTTCCGCCGCGAAGCCGTCGCCACGGTCCACCTCGAGGTCAGGCAGTCGAATGCCACCGCGCTCGGCCTCTACGCGCGCTTCGGCTTCCGGCAGGTGTCGACGCGGCGCGCCTACTACCGGAATCCGACGGAAAATGCGGTCACAATGGCGCTCGGTTTGACCCCGGAAGTCGCCGAAAAAGGATGAGGTAACACGTTCTTTCGGTTGACAAAAACCGTTGTGGCGCCTATACTTCCGCCCTGTCCGTGGTCCCCGATCCTGCCGCAAGGAGGGTCGTCAGGTGAGTCGCAGTCTCAACAAGGTCATGCTGATCGGGAACCTCGGGGCCGACCCGGAGGTTCGGAGCACCAGCAACGGGTCCCGGGTGGCCACGCTGTCGCTGGCCACCAGCCGCCAGTGGACCACCAAGGCCGGCGAGAAGCAGGAGAAGACGGAGTGGCACCGCTGCGTGGTGTGGAACCAGGGCGGCAGCGGGCTGGCGGACGTGGTCGAGAAGTACCTCAAGAAGGGTGACCGGGTCTATGTGGAGGGGCGGATCGAGTACCGCACCTGGCAGGATCGCGAAGGCCAGACGCGATACACGACCGAGGTCAACGTCCGCGACCTGGTGATGCTCTCTGGCCGCGGCGACGGCGGCGGCGGCGGCGGTGGCGGCGGCGGCGAGGGCCGGCGGTCGGCAGCCGCGTCGAAGGGCGCACCGTCGGGCGATGCGGCGGCCGCAGGCGGCGCGGGGACGGCGGGCTCGGGGGCGGGGGCGGGGGCGCAGGGCAAGGAGGATTCGTTCGAGGACTTCCCGGAGGCACTCGATGAAGAGGACGACGATCTTCCTTTCTAGGCTCGCGCAGCACCGGCTGATGGTCGGACTGGTGGTCGCCGGCCTGGCGGTGCCGCTGGCAGGAGCGACCGTGCTCCCGGCGCAGCAGCCCGCCGCGTCCGGCGCGCCCGCGCGCGCTCCGCTGCCCGCGACGCACGTGGTGCAGCGAGGGGAGACGTTGTGGGGGCTGGCGCAGCAGTTCCTCGGCGACCCGCTGCTGTGGCCGGAGATCTACCGGCTCAACACGGCGGTGATCGAGGATCCGCACTGGATCTTCCCCGGCGAGGAGCTGCACCTCGGGCCGGGAGGCGAGGCGGTCGCCGCGGCGCCGACGCCGGCGCCGGCCGCGCCCGAGTCGGCGGCGGTGGGTGGGGCGGGAGGGGCGGACACCACGCCGGCCCAGGCCCCGCGCGGCGACATCGCGGTGACGCCCGCGCCGGCCGAGTCCGCGGCCGCGGCGGCGCCGGAGTCGCAAGTTGCGAACCCCGCCACGGGGACCACGATCTTCGCGTCGCAGGGGCGCACCAGCGTCGCGGCCAGCGCGCTCAAGCTCAACGATCAGCGCGAGTACCGCGCCGTGCGGGAGGGCGAGTACTACTCCGCCGGCTGGGTGCTGGACGCCGGGGAGCAGCTGAACGCGGGCACGCTGATCGGCAACGTGGCCACCTCGTCGATCAGCCGGCTCACCACGACCAACGCGGTGATGCTCTACGGGACGGTGGCGGTCACCCCGCCGCCGGGCGATTCGCTCAAGGTCGGCGATCTGCTGCTGTCGTACGACCTGCCGCGGGTCGTCCAGGGCTACGGCTCGATCGTGCGTCCGACCGGCCTGCTCAAGGTCATCGGCTACGGCGGCCGGGACACCGCCCTCACGCACGTCGTGGCGCTGTACCAGCAGGTGGACGGCGGGCAGTACGTCGTCAAGGCGGTGCCGTTCGAGTCCCGGCGGGGCGTGCGGGCCGCGGCGGTGTCGTCGGACAGCGCGGTCCGCGGCGAGGTGCTCGACCTGCGCTCGCCGCGCGAGGTCGTCAACGAGCAGGGCGTGCTGTTCATCAACAAGGGCTCCACCGACGGTGTGCACCAGGGCGACATCTTCCAGGTGAGCCGCACCAGCCCGCCGTCGGCGGGCATCGGCGCCCTCACGCAGAACCAGGGCAAGATCCTGATCGTGCTCGCCCGGCCGCACTCGGCCACGGGCGTGCTGATTCAGGTGGACCGCGGGGACATCCGGCCGGGGTCCGACGTGGTCCAGATTCGCCGGATGCCTTCGTGACGCTCGGGCCCGCCCTCCGGGGCGGGTCCGCCTTCTCGCCGGTCGCGGCCGGCCGCAGCCCATCCACGAGGTTTCGCAGGGCATGAAACGCCGTGTGCTCGTCACCGGGGGAGCGGGGTTCATCGGGTCCCACGTCGCGGACGCGTTCCTGGCCGCGGGGTGCGAGGTCACCGTCGTCGACAACCTGTCCAGGGGCCGGCGGCAGAACGTGCCGAAGGGCGCCGCGTTCCTCGAGCGGGACCTCGGGTCCGCGGAGGCCCGGGCGGCGGTCGCCGACGGCAAGTTCGAGGTGATCGCCCACCTCGCGGCCCAGGTGGACGTGCGCGTCTCGGTGGCCGACCCGATGCGCGACGCGCGCGAGAACCTGATGGCGCTCCTCAACCTGCTCGAGGGGGCCCGCGCCGCGGGCACGCGGCGGGTGGTGTTCTCCTCCTCCGGGGGCGTGGTGTACGGCGAGCGGACGCCGCCGCACGTGGAAACCGCGCCCAAGCTCCCGGTCTCGCCGTACGGCGTGAGCAAGCTGGCGGCGGAGTACTACCTCGCCTGCTACGCGACGCTGTTCGGGCTCGAGGCCGTCGCGCTGCGCTACGCGAACGTGTACGGGCCCCGGCAGGATCCGCACGGCGAGGCGGGCGTGGTCGCCATCTTCGGCAACCGGCTGCGCGCGCGGAGCCCGCTCACCGTCTACGGCGACGGCCGCCAGACGCGCGACTACGTGTACGTGGGCGACGTCGCCCGCGCCAACGTGCTGGCCGCGGAGGCGCCGCTGCCGCCGGCCGACGGGACGGTGGACGCCCGCGCGTTCAACGTCGGCACCGGCGTCGAGACGTCGGTGCAGGAGCTGGCCGAGGCGATGATCGCGGTGGCGGGCGCGGACGTGAAGGTGGAGCGCGCGCCGGCGCGCGCCGGCGAGCTCCAGGCGAGCGCGCTCACGGCCGCCAAGGCCGGCCGGCTGCTGGGCTGGACGCCGCAGGTCGCGCTGCGTGAGGGGCTGAAGCGCACCTACGACTGGATCCGCGGAGAGGCGCCGTGATCCTGGCGCAGGTCGGCGGCGCGGTTCCCACCACGGAGCTGGAGCTCATCGCGGTCTCCAGCTTCGCGACCAAGATCGTGCTCGGGGTGCTGGCGCTGTTCTCGGCCATCTCGTGGTTCCTGATCTTCGCGAAGCTGTGGCAGTTCCGGCGCATCCGCCGTGCCTCCGACGCGTTCTTCGACGCCACCGAGCACGCCGCGCGGCTCGAGGAGGGGCGGGCGGCGGTCGCCCGGCTGCAGCCGTCGCCGTTCACGCGGCTGTTCACCGAGGGGCTGAGCTTCTTCGCCGAAGTCCGGCCCGGCGCACTGGCCAAGGCCCCGGCGGAGGGCGGCGCGCTGACGCCGACCCAGCTCGAGGCTCTGCGGATGGTGCTCGAGACGCAGGTGGACGCCGAGCACGACCAGCTCGGCCGCTACATCCCGTGGCTGGCGACCTTCGGATCGGTGAGCCCGCTGATCGGCCTGCTGGGGACGGTGCTGGGCGTGATGGACGCGTTCATCGGGATCTCGCTGGGCGGCTCCGGCAACATCTCGGCCGTCGCGCCGGGGGTGGCGGAGGCCCTGGTCACGACCGTGGCCGGCCTGGCGGTCGCGATCCCGGCGGTGATCGCCTACAACATCTTCACCTCCCGGCAGAACTTCGTCGCCGCCGAGCTCGAGGGGTTCGCGCGCGAGCTGATCGTGACGCTGGCGAGGGAGGGGAGGTTGTAGGTGGCGGGCCGGCGCCGCGCGCGGTCGACGTACAACGCCGACATCAACGTCACGTCGCTGGTGGACGTCGCGTTCGTCCTGCTGATCATCTTCATGATCACCGCCCCGATGATGCAGGGCGGCGTGCAGGTCCGGCTCCCCCGGGTCGAGGCCCGGCCGCTGCAGCCCGAGCAGGGCGTGGTGGTGTCGGTGGACCGGCGCGGCCGGGTCTACGTGGATCAATCCGCCTTCAGCTACGAGGACTTCCGCGCCACCTTCGGCGCCCTGGTCGCGCGCCGCAAGCCCGCCGCCGTGTTCCTGCGCGCCGACCGCGACGCGCCGTACGGCGACGTCGTGCGCGTGCTCGCGGTGATCCGGGCCTCGGGGGTGCGGGACGTCGGCCTCGTGGCCGAAGAGGAATCGCACCAGCCGTGAGGGGGCTGCGGCACCGCGCCGCGGTGGAGCGGCTCGGCCTGCCCGGCGCCGCCGGATCCGCCGCCTTCCACTGCCTGCTCCTGGCGTCGTTCCTCGCCGCCGGCGCCGCGAAGAGCCGTCCCCGCCTGCCCCCGGTGTACCGCGTGACGCTGGTGGCCGCGTTCGGCACGGCGCCCGCGGCCGCCGCGCCCGGCGCCGCGACGCCGCCGGCGGCCGCCGCGAGCCGCGCGCCGACGCCCGCGCCCCCGCGCGCTGCGCCGCGCGCGCGGACGCCCGCCGTGCCGGCCAGGCCGCCCGCCCGCCAGCCGCCTGCGCCTCCGGCGCGCACGCCCGCTCCGACGCCGCAGCCCGCCACGGCCGCCAGGCCGGCGCCGCCCGCGGCGAACCGTGCCGCGCCCGCCGGATCGCCGGGAATGCCGACCGGTTCACCCGGGGGTTCGGACGTCGCGACGATCAAGACGGAGGGGGTCGATTTCCCGTTCCCGGGGTATCTACACAACCTGGTCGCGCAGGTGTACCGGCGGTGGAGTCCGCCGTCGTCGAACGCGCGGCTGGAGGCCGAGATCTTCTTCCTCGTGCAGCGGGACGGCACGGTGACCGGCCTGCAGTTCGTCCGGCGGTCGGGCTCGTTCGCCTTCGACCTCGAAGCCCAGGGCGCCCTCGAGGCGGCGGCGCGCGCCGGTGCGTTCGGCGCGCTCCCGGCGGGTTACGGCGCCAACGTGCTTCCGGTCTCCTTCTACTTCAATCCGGGGAGCGCGCGGTGAGAGGCGGGGCTCTGGCGGCGGCGGCGGCGATGCTCGCGGCGCCCGCCGTGCTGCGGGCGCAGGACAGCACCGGGAGTGCGCCCGTCGGCGTGCGCGTCGGCATCACCTACACGCCGGGCACGCGGCCGAGCGTCGCGGTGCTGCCGGTGGCCACCGCGACGCTCGACAGCGTACGGGCGGTGCTGCAGCGCGACCTGGACTTCTCGGACCGCTTCGAGGTCCTGATGCCGCCCGCCAGCGTGGCGATGCGGGGCGGCGCCCCGAACTACCCGGGGCTGACGGCGCTCGGTACGGACCTGGCGGTGGCGGTGGTGGCGGGGCCGGCCGGCGACGTGGACGTGCAGCTGCACGACGTGCGCACGGGCAGCATCCGGAGCCACCTGTCGGTGACGCTGCCCGCCGGCGGCGAGCCGCTGCGCCAGGCGGTGCACCGGGCGGCGGACGAGGTCGTGCGGTGGGTGACGGGCTCGCCGGGCGTCGCCGCGACGGCCATCCTGTTCGTCTCCGACGGCCGGCTGTGGCGCGTGGACCCGGACGGGCAGGGGCTGGCGAACGTGCCGGCGGCGGGGCGGCCGACGCTGTCGCCCGCGTGGTCGCCCGACGGGCGCACCATCGCGTACACGGCGTTCGTGCCCGGCGGCCGGCCGCTGGTGCTGCAGGACCTGGCGTCGGGCAGCCGGGAGGTCGTGCCGGGCACCGAGTACGGCGTGAACATCACGCCGGAGTTCTCGCCCGACGGCCGGCGGCTCGCGTACGCGCACGGCGACGAGAACGGCACGGACGTGTACCTGTACGACGTCGCCCGGCGGTGCTGCGTCACCCGGCTCACGGTGGGACGCTATTACGACAACCTCTCGCCCACCTGGAGTCCCGACGGCCAGCGCCTCGCGTTCGTCTCGTCGCGGCCGGGCTCGCCGCAGCTGTACGTGATGTCGGCCGACGGGAGCGGCCAGGAGGCGCTGGCGCCGTTCGACTACGGGTCGACGGGCCAGTCCAACGGCCCCGAGTGGTCGCCCGACGGCCAGGCGGTCGCGTTCCATCGCGAGGTCGGGGGCGTGCCGCAGGTGTTCGTGATGGACCTCGCGACGCGCACCGTGCGGCAGCTGACGGGCGAGGGACGCAACGAGGACCCGACCTGGGCGCCGGACGGGCGGCACCTGGCGTTCGCATCCACCCGCGGCGGCGTGCGGCAGCTGTGGATCGTGGATCTCGAGACGGGGCGGCTGCGCCCGCTCGTCACCACCGGCGGCGCGCGGCTTCCCGCGTGGTCGCCGCGTCGTACATTCTTTTCGGAGGCGCGATGATGACCAGGCTGTGGAGGGCGGCACCGGTCCTGGTGCTCCTGGCGGCCGCGTGCGGCGGGCCGCCGGCGCCGGCGGCGACGACCCCGGCCCCGGCGCCGAGCGACGCGCTCCGCGCGGCGGCCGACTCGGCCGCGGCGGCGCGGCGGGACTCGGTGGCCGCGGCCGCGCGCGCGGACTCGCTCGCCCGGGCGGAGCGCGAGCGCGTGCGGGCCGACTCGGTCCGCATGGCGGTGCAGCACATCAGCTCGGACACGGCGCCCCAGGCCGTGGCCGGCGGGCTGGCGGCGGCGGACTCGGCGCTGCTGGCCGACGCGATCCACTTCGACTACAACCGCGCGGACATCCGCGCCGGCGACCAGGCGGTGCTCGACCGCAAGCTCGCCGTGCTGGCGGCGCACCCGCGGCTCGAGATCCAGATCGCGGGCAACTGCGACGAGCGCGGCTCGGACGAGTACAACCTCGCGCTGGGCGAGCGGCGGGCGGCGGCGGCGAAGCGGTACCTCGTGGCGCACGGCGTGGCCGCGGCGCGCGTGGCGATCGTGTCGTACGGCAAGGAGCACCCGCTCGATCCGGCGCACAACGAGGGAGCGTGGACCAAGAACCGCCGCGACGATTTCGTGGTGACGAAGGGGGCGCGCTAGTGCGGCTCCGCGCCCCGGCCGTTCTCGCCGCGGCGCTGGCCGCGGGCGGCTGCGCCATGCGGAGCGACGTGACCAGGCTGCGGCTGCAGCTCGAGGCCCAGCAGCGCGCCGCCGCCAGCGCGGATTCGGCGCGCCGGGCCGACCTGTCGGCCGTCGCGCGCCTGGTGCAGGGCGTCCTGGACTCGCTGGCGGCGCAGCAGGCCGCGATCGCCGGCATGCGCGGCGACGTCCGGGTGGACCTGTACAACGTGCAGCAGCAGCTGGTGGCGGTGCAGGAGCTGACCGGCCAGAGCCAGCAGCGGCTCACGGAGCTGCGGGCGCAGCTCGAGGCGCGCTCGGAGCAGATGGCGCCCGCGGCGCCGGCGGCCCCGGGCGCCGGCGCGCCGCCCGCCGGCCAGCCGGGCGGAGCGGCGCCCGCGAACGCGACGGGGGCGGCGCCGGCCACTCCCGGGCCCGACCAGCTGATGGAGCTGGGGCTGCAGCAGCTGCGCCGCGGGAGCCCCGCCACCGCGCGCAGCGCCTTCGCCCAGTTCCTCGGCAGCTACCCGACCCACGCGCGCGCCGGCGACGCCTGGTTCTTCACCGGCGAGGCGTGGTCGGCCGAGCAGCGCACCGACTCCGCGGCGGCCGCGTACCGGCAGGTGGTGCAGCACTACCCGGCGTCGGGGCACGTGGCGGCGGCGCTGTACAAGCTCGGGATGATCGCGCTCGCCGCGGGCCGGCGCGAGGAGGCGCGGGCCCAGTTCGGCCAGCTGGTGGCGGCCTACCCGCTCACCGAGGAGGCGGCGCTCGCGCGCGAGCAGCTGCGCTCCCTGGGCGGCGCGGCACCGGCCGCGCCCAAGCCCGGCCCGTAGGCGAGGGCGGCGGTGCCGCGGTTCACCCGCAACGCGCGCGGCGAGATGCCGTTCCTCGACCACCTCGAGGAGCTGCGCTGGCGCCTGATCTGGAGCCTGCTGGCGCTCACGATCGCGTTCGTGGTGGGCTTCGTGCTGGTGGACCGGCTGGACGTGATGGGCCTGCTGATGCGGCCCATCGCGCCGCGGCTCGCGGGCGGCAAGCTCTTCTTCACCAGCCCCATCGAGCCGTTCATGATCACCCTGAAGCTGGCGTTCTTCGTCGGCCTGGTGCTCGCCTCGCCGGTGATCATCTGGCAGCTGTGGCGGTTCCTGGCGCCCGCGCTGCACGACAGGGAGCGCAAGGTCGTGGTGCCGGTGTCGCTGGCGGCCGTGCTGTTGTTCCTCGCGGGCGTCGCGATGGCGTACTTCCTCATCCTGCCCACCGCGATCCGGGTGCTGTTCGGCTTCCAGTCGCAGAGCCTGCAGCCGATCGTCACCGCCAAGGAGTACTTCGGGTTCGCGGCGCAGGTGGTCATCGCCTTCGGCGCCATCTTCGAGCTGCCGCTGGTGCTGCTGATGCTGGTCTACCTGCGGGTGATCTCGGCCGGCTTCCTGAGCCGCAACCGCCGGTTCGCCATCGCGGGCAACGCCTTCCTGTCGATGCTGCTCGCCCCGCCGGATCTCATCTCCATGACCCTGATGATGGTGCCCGTGCAGCTGCTGTACGAGATCACCGTCGTCATCGCGAAGGTGATGGAGCGGCGCCGGGCGCGGGCGGAGGCCGCCGCGGAGGCGGTGGCCGCGACCAGCGGGGCGTAGGTGCGCGGGCCGTGGCTCCTGGTGGCCGCGCTGGCCCTCGTGGCGGCGCCGGCGCGCGGCCAGGTGCCGGTGCGCCGGCCGACGCCGCCGGGCGGGGCCGCGCAGCCGGGCGCCCCGCGGACGGGCCGCGACTCCACCTCCGACACCTCCCGGGTGGGCCGCGGCGCGGGCCTGCCGGAGGGGCCGTCGCGCGCGTTCCAGGAGGCGGACTCGGTCGAGCAGGAGCTGTTGCAGATGCTCGGCTTCCGCATGACCCGCTACGCCGCCGACTCGGTGCAGTTCCTGCCGCCGCGCAAGGAGATCCGGATGAGCGGCGAGGCGCTGGTGGCCCGCGACGGCTCCACGCTCCAGGCCGACACGATCAACTACGCCGAGCGGAACTGCGCCCTCCAGGCGGCCGGGTCGCCGCAGCTGTTCGACCAGACGGGGGTGATGGTCGGGCACGGCATGCTGTACGACGCCTGCAACCACGCCGGCATCATCGGCGTGGCGAAGACCGCCTTCAAGGAGGACGCGGCGACCTGGTACATCCACGGCGACCTCGCCGTGGACAACGAGCAGAACCGCGTCTACGCCTCCGGCTCCGACATCACCAGCTGCGAGCTGCCCGACCCGCACTACCACTTCGCCGCGCGCGAGGTGAAGTGGGTGTCGAAGACGCTGATGGTCGCGCGGCCCGCCGTGCTGTACGTCGCCGACGTCCCGATCATGTGGCTGCCGTTCATCTTCCAGGACATGCGGCGCGGCCGCCGCTCGGGCCTGATCCCCCCGCAGTTCGGCCTCAGCGACATCGTGCGCAACTCGCCGACCTACCACCGCCACGTGTCCAACCTGGGCTACTACTGGGCGATCAACGACTACTCGGACGCCCAGGTGACGATGGACTGGTACGCGCAGCAGTTCATCACGGTCGACGGCCGGATCCGCTACCGCTGGCTGGACCGGTTCATCACCGGCGGCATCGCGTTCCAGGAGCTGCACCAGTTCAACGGCAGCACCAGCGAGCGCATCTCCTGGAGCCACAACCAGGACTTCTCGCTCAACAGCCACCTCAGCGCGAGCCTCGACTACGCCACCAGCTCGTCGGTGATCTCGCGCAACGCGGTCGATCCCGTGCTGGCGGTGTCCACCATCGACAGCCGGGTCAACTTCCAGCAGCGGTTCCCCTGGGGCGCGCTGTCGCTGGGCGGCAGCCGCACCCAGTCGCTGAGCAGCTCGCAGGTGACGATGACGTTGCCGACCGTCGCCTTCACCCCGAACCCGATCGCCATCTCCGAAGCGATCACCTGGACGCCGTCGTTCAGCCTGAGCAACGCGCTGCTCAGCCACGGCACGCCGGGCCCGCTCAGCACGTTCTACACGGCCACGCCCGGCGACACCAGCTTCCGCTACCTCGACAACCGGCAGACCGCGGTGGCGATCTCGACGCCGCTCCGGGTCGGGCGGTGGAACTGGAGCAATGCGATCACGCTGAACGACCAGTGGAGCAACCAGCGCGTCACGGACACGATCGCCGATCCGGCCGACACCGCGCGCCGCCTGGTGCGGACCTACGACCAGACGTTCGAAACCGACATCGACTGGTCCACCGGCATCGGCCTGCCGCTGCTGCTGCAGGGCTCGTGGAACCTCCAGCCGAGCGTCAACATCGTGAACACGACCTCCGGCGCGTACATGGTGCGCAACCGGTTCACGGGCGGCGCGTTCGTGAGCCAGGGCAAGCGGCTCGGGTACTCGCTGTCGGTCGCGCCGACGTTCTTCGGCCTGTTCCCGGGCCTGGGCCCGATCGCCCGCATCCGCCACTCGATCTCGCCGAGCATCAGCTGGTCGTACGCGCCCGCCGCCAACATCCCGCTCGCCTACGCGCGGGCCATCGCCGCGGGCGGCCCGGTCCTCACCACCCGCAGCCTCGCGACCCAGACGCTCACCTTCGGCCTGTCGCAGAACTTCGAGGCCAAGCTGCGGCCGCCGCCGCTGCCGGCCGCCGCGGACACGGCCGGGGCGCCGCCGCCGGAAGGCCGGAAGATCAAGCTGCTGTCCATCCAGACCAGCGGGATTGGCGTCGACCTCGAGCAGGCGAAGCAGCCCGGCAAGACGGGCTGGGTCACCGGCGTGCTGAGCAACACCTTCTCGACCGACCTGCTGCCGGGGTTCAGCTTCTCCACGGCGCACTCGCTGTTCGACGGACTGGCGGGGTCGTCCACGTCGCGCTTCCACCCGTACCTGACCAGCGTGTCGGCGCGCTTCGGCGTGGGGCCGAGCCTGCTGCGGTGGATCGGGGCGCTGCTCGGCCTCGCCGCCGCGCCCCCCGCGGCGGCCCAGGGCACGCGGCGCGACAGCACGCGCACCGGCCCCGACACCCTGGCGATGCCGCACCTGTTCCAGGACGCGTACCAGCGGGGGCCGCTGTCGAACACGCCCACGGCGCTCGACCAGCTGGCGCCGCGGCCGGGCGGCGCGTCGGGGTTCAGCGCCTCGCTCGCCTTCGACCTCGCGCGCCAGCGGCCGATCGACTCGGCGGTCGCGCTCCGCACCCACCAGGCGGTCGTGGTGCCGATCCCCCAGAGCACGATCAGCGGCAGCGTCCGCTTCGCGCCCACCGCGCACTGGTCGGTGTCGTGGGAGACGCTCTACGACCTCCACGCCGGGAAGTTCGGCTCGCACGTGCTCCGGCTCGATCGCGATCTCCACGACTGGCGCGCGACCTTCAGCTTCGTGCAGTCGCCCAACGGCAACGTCGTGTTCAACTTCAACATCGCCCTGATCCCGCAGCCGGAGATCAAGTTCGACTACGATCAGCGCAACCTGCCGCCGCAGTGACGCCGACGGGCGTCGGGCGACACGCCGGGGTGTCCCTCCGGAGGGACAGGGCGGGCGGTGCGCCGCGTCACGCGAGATCCTGCAGATCGTTCATCCACAACGGGTTACGAGCGATGGGACGGCGGGCACGGCCCGTGCGTTTCGTGGTGGTCGAACCTCAGAGGAGTCTCCGATGCGCCGGTTGATGATCGCGCTCCCGTCCGCCGCCGCCCTGCTCCTCGCGGCGTGCTACGACCATGGCTCCCTCACCGGGCCCGGCGGCGGCGTGCAGCTGCAGGCGCCCGCCTCGCTGACCAGCATCTCGCTGAACGGCGCGGTGCACCTCGAGTGGGCCGACAACGCGTACACGTCGAACCCGAGCAACTTCGACTACTACCATGTCTACAGCACCAGCTACAACCTCGACCTGAACCAATGCGGCGCGAGCTGGTTCACCGAGGGCACGACGGTCGCGCCCGAGTTCCTGGTGGGCGCGCTCACCAACGGGGTGCCGCAGTGCTTCGAGGTGACGGCGGTGTCCCTGGACGCCATCGAAAGCAGCCCCTCGCCGATCCGGAGCGACACGCCGCGGCCGGACAGCGTCAACGTGATCCTGTTCACGCCCGACACGCTGGCGGGTGCGCAGAGCGGGTTCAGCTTCGTCTCGGGCGGCGCCTTCGGGAAGGTCGGGCCGGCCGGGAGCGGGACCAACGATTTCACGGTGATGCACGACACGACCGGGACCTACCTGGTGCCGCAGCGCACGGGCGTGGCGATGGAGGTGTACGGGAGCCAGCCGATCGACGCGCTCACGGACATCGACGTCGCGCCGGCGACCGGCTACACGACCACCGGCTGGCAGGCGCTGCCGCGGTGGGGGTACGTGTTCCAGATCGGCTTGGCGGGCCAGCCCGCCCTGTACGGCGCGGTGCGCGTCTCCGCGGTGGGCAAGAACTACATCATCTTCGACTGGTCGTACCAGACGGATGCGGGCAACCCGGAGCTGCTCCGACGGGCGGGCAAGTGACGGTGCCCGAGGCGTGAGAGGAAAGGAGTGAGGGGTGAGACGTTCAGGTGAGACGTGAGAAGCAGAAGCCGTGAGAGGTAAAGGCGTGAGAGGTGAGGCTCCCTCTCACGCCTTTCACTTCTCACCTCTCACGTGAACGTCTCACTTTTCACCCCTCACCTCTCACTTCGTGGAGCCCCTCACTTCTCAGTTGGTCGCCCATTAGCTTCCCCCTTCATGAGCACCGCTCCACGCACCGTCCGAGCGCCCCGCGGCTCGA
>DASPSV010000256.1:0-12450 GCA_035623755.1 Gemmatimonadales bacterium | reverse complement strand
GCTCGTCACCGTGGGACCCGAGCGCGCGCAGTCGGCGCTGCGCACCGGCCTCGCGATGGGCGCGGACTCCGCGCTCCACGTCAAGGACCCGCTCCTGGACGGCGCCGACACGCTCGGGGTCGCGCGCGCGCTGGCCGCCGCCGTCCGGACGCTCGCGCCCTTCCACCTCGTGCTGACGGGCCAGCAGGGCGTCGGCGGCGACCACAGCCAGATCCCCGGCCTGCTCGCCGAGTTGCTCGACCTGCCGCAGGTGACGGTCGCGGTCAAGATCGAGCTGCAGGAAGGCCAGGCCCTGGTGCAGCGCGAGGTGGACGGCGGTCGCGAGACCTGGCAGACGCCGTTGCCAGCGCTGATCTCGGCGCAGAAGGGGCTCAACGAGCCGCGCTACGCGAGCCTCAAGGGCATCATGGCGGCGAAGAAGAAGCCGATCGAGGTGAAGCCCGCGGCGCTGGGCGAGAGCCGGGTCACCGTGACCTCGCTGGGCCTGCCCGCCGAGCGCAAGGCGGGGCGGATCGTGGGCGAGGGCCCGGATGCGGTCCCGGAGCTGGTGCGGCTGCTCCGCGCGGAAGCGAAGGTGCTCTGATGGCCAACGTGCTGGCGGTGACCGAGCAGCGGGGCGGCGCGCTGCGCCGTACGAGCCACGAGGTGGTCTGGGCCGCGCGGCAGCTGGCCGACGCGCTCGGTGGAACGGTGGACGCGCTGGTGCTCGGCGCGCCGGGCGTGGACGCCGCGGGGGCCAAGCTCGGGGCGGTGGGCGCCGACCGCGTCCTGGTGGCCGAGGACGCCGCGTTCGCGCGGTACGCGCCGGACGGCTACGCGGCGACGGTCGCGGCGGCGGCGAAGGCGGGCGGGTACGGGGCCGTGCTGGTCGCGGCGACCGCCGCGGGCAAGGACCTCGCGCCGCGGATCGCGGCCCGGCTCGACGCGCCGCTCGCGAGCGACGTGACGGGCGTGGGCGTCGAGGGCGGCAAGGTGACGGCCACGCGGCCCGTGTACGCCGGGAAGGCGGTGCAGCAGCTGCGCCTCGACGCGGCGCTCGCGGTGATCTCGGTGCGACCCAACACGTTCGTGCCGGGCAGCGCCACGAAGCCGGGTGCGGTGGCGAAGGCCGCGGCGGTGGCCGAGGCCCGCGTCACGGTGCGCGAGGTGAAGGCGGCCGAGCAGGGGAAGCTCGACGTGGCCGAGGCGTCGGTCGTGGTTTCGGGCGGCCGGGGCCTCAAGGGCCCGGAGCACTTCGCGCTGATCGAGAACCTCGCGAAGGCCTTCGGCGCGGCCGTGGGCGCGTCGCGCGCGGTGGTGGACGCCGGCTGGCGGCCGCACGCCGAGCAGGTGGGCCAGACCGGGAAGACCGTGAGCCCGCAGCTCTACGTGGCGGTCGGGATCTCCGGCGCGATCCAGCACCTCGCGGGGATGCGCACGGCGAAGGTCATCGTGGCGATCAACAAGGACAAGGACGCGCCGATCTTCCAGGTCGCGGACTACGGGATCGTCGGCGACCTGTTCGAGATCGTGCCCCGGCTGACCGAGGAGATCGCCAAGGCGAAGGCCGGCTGACGCGGCGGCGCGCCGCCGCGATTACCAGATGCGGGGAATCAGCCGCCAGCGCACCTTCTGCATGTAGGCGGCGTAGCCCTCGAGCTTCTCCCGCAGGAACCGCTCCTCCACGAGGACGCGCAGCACCAGCGTCGCGATGGGGACGAGCGCCAGCAGCACTCCGGCCCACGAGCCCAGGAACAGCGGCATGCCGAGCATCAGCGGGATGGCGCCCGCGTACATCGGATGCCGCACCACGGCGTAGGTGCCCCGGTCCACGACCACCTGGTGCCGCTCCTCCTGGTACCGCACGACCACCGCAGCGAACGCGTTGTCGCGCACGGCGAGCGCCGCCAGGGTCCAGCCCCCCGCGAACAGCGCCAGGCCGACGGCGGCGACCGGCATCGTCGTCTCTCCGAGCAAATGCCACCGGAACACGTCCAGCGCCGTGAACACGAGCAGGCCGAAGAACGACGCCAGCAGGGCGAGCGTGAGCAGGCGGTCCTGCAGGGGCTGGCCCTGTTGGATCGGAGGCTTGTAGCGCTCGTCGAGCAGGTCCGGGCGGCCGGGGAAGAGGGTGAACATCAGCGTCGCGGCCATGGCGAATACGAGCCCCAGGAAAATCCAGGCCCGCGGCCAGTCGAGCGTCCAAATGGGGAGGAACAGCGGGACGCCGAGGCACGCGATCACGTAGAACACGCTGGCGACGAGCCTGGCGAAGAGACGCGGCTGCATGGAGCCCGGCGGTGCGCCGCTAGTCGTGGACCAGCGCGCGGCGCACCGCGGCCACGTCGGCGACGAAGGATGGCATCTCTTCGGGCTTGGGGCGCTTGCCGCGGCGGTAGATCGCCATGGCCTCGTCCTTCACCTCGACGGACCAATCCCGATGCTCCGCGAAGAAGCCCAGCGCCTCCGCCCCGAACGCGGCGCGGATCCGGCTCTCGTCGGGACCCTTCAGCAGGTAGTGCTTGGAGAACTCGGGGCTGGCGTCGAAGTTGATGTCCTTGTGCCCGAAGATCGCGCCGATCTTGTCCCACCAGTGCTCCGGCGACAGCATGAACTCCGGGAGCCCACCCGCGCCGGGGATGACGGCCACCGTCTGGTTCCAGGTGTGCGAGTCCTTGCCGCCTCCGGTCGTGTAGCGATAGTCGAAGACGGAGGCCGTGGCGTCGTCCACCTTGCCGGTCATCAGGTTCCAGCCCTTCCGCCCGTGGCCGACGCTGAACAGGTGGAAGTTCCCGAAGCTCGGGGCCTGCTCCGTGGGGATCTTCGGCTGGAAGTTGAACCCCATCCGCAGGCACGTGTCAGCGAGGGCGGCGGTCCGCTTCTTCTCCATGGCCAGCGACATGGAGATGCCGACGCCAATGGCCACGACGATGGCGCCCATGATCAGGAACGGGGCCAGCGGCGCCGCGGAAGCGACCGCGCTCACAGCTGCTG
The DNA here is from genome assembly GCA_035623755.1 of Gemmatimonadales bacterium. GTDB lineage: Bacteria > Gemmatimonadota > Gemmatimonadetes > Gemmatimonadales > JACORV01 > Fen-1245. The sequence goes on along the minus strand of DASPSV010000256.1, from coordinate 9,477 downwards.
CTCCGCGATGCGGGCGATGATCGCCGCGTAGGGCGCCGTTTCGGCGGTGGGTTGCCCCGTGGCCGGATCGGTGCGCACGTGCCATTGGAGCAGCTCCGACAGCTCCATGCCCTCGTCCTCGGACAGGTGCAGCCGGTAGGTGCCGCCGTCCCCGCGGACGCCGTCGATCTCCTTCTGGACGTCGGGAGGGATGTGCGTGGCGCGCTTCAGGGCATCCAGCATGGGGCGAGTCAGGTGGAGTTCCATTGGGTTCCTTGTGCGGATCAGCTGTGAGAGGTGAGGCGTGAGAAGTGAGACGTTCAAGTGAGAGGTGAGAAGCAGAGGCCGTGAGAGGTTCGTGAGAAGTGAGGCTCACCTCTCACGCCGTTCCCCCTCTCACGTCTCACTCGAACGTCTCACCTCTCACGTCTCACCTCTCACAGGCGGTTCGGCAACCAATCTCTCGTCGTCCAACACCATCGCTTCCACCACAGCACCCGACGGGAGCGCGTCCACCGTCTCCCCCACCACCAGCAGCGCGTTCGCCAGGACCATCGACGTCAGGATCCCCGATCCCTGGGGCCCCGTCAGCCGCGCCCGCCACCCCTCGGGCGTCTCGCGGGCGACGGCCCGGAGGAAGTGCGTGAGGCGGCCGGGCGTCGTCACCGGCTCCTCCAGCGTCACGCGCACCGTCGGCCGGTGCAGCCGCACGTGGCCCTGCATCCTCCGTACGGCCGGCCCGACGAACAGCTCGAAGCAGACCATCGTCGAGACCGGGTTGCCCGGCAGCCCGATCCACGGCACCCCGCGGACGATGCCGAACGAGGTCGGCGAGCCGGGCCGCATCCGCACCTTGGCGACGACCATGCGGCAGCCCAGCTCCTCCAGCACCGCCCGAAGGTAGTCGTACTCGCCCACGCTGACGCCGGCCGTGGACACGACCAGGTCGCAGGTCGCCAGGCCGCGCTCCAGCTTCTCGCGCACGCTGGCCGGCGTGTCGGCCGCGATGCCGAGGGCCACGGGCACCGCGCCGGCGAGCCGCACCAGCGCGTCGAGCGTGTAGCTGTTCGACGAGGCCGTCTTGCGGCCCGCCAGGATGGCGTCGGCCTGATCGAGGTCGGCGATCTCGTCACCGGACGCGAGGATGCCGACCCGGGCGCGGCGCCGCACCGGCACCGTCGCCCGCGCCATCGAGGCGAGCACGCCAAGGTGCGCGGGGCCGAGCGGCGTCCCGGCGTCGAGCACCCGCGCGCCGGCCTCGAGGTCCTCGCCCGCGAAGCGCACGTTGCGGCCCGCGTCGCGGTCGTCGAGGATCTCCACCCGCGCGCCGTCGAACGTCGTGTCCTCCTGCCGGATCACGCCGTCCGCGCCGTCCGGCAGCGGGGCGCCGGTGAACACGCGCGTGGCCTCGCCGGGTCCGATGGGCCGCGTCGGCACCGCACCGGCGCGGACCTCCTCGACGACGGCGAGGAGCCGCGGCGCGCGCGGCGCCGCGCCCCGCACGTCGGCCGCGCGCACGGCGAAGCCGTCCATGGCGGAGTTGGTCCGCGCCGGCACCGTCACCGGCGAGACCACGTCCTCGGCCAGCACCCGGCCGAGCGCCTCGCGGAGCGGCACCGTCTCCGGCGGCAGGACCCCGACGCCGCCCACCACGAGCTCGATCGCTTCCCGGACGCCGATCACCGGCCGCCGCCGGCGTGGCGGCTGAAGTTGGCCAGCCGCTCGACGATCTGGTCCTGCGCCGCCTCGACCACGCGCTGCGGCACCGTGAAGCCGTTGGCGAGCAGCACGAACGACAGCATCTCGCCGTCGGCCGTGCGCACGTAGCCCGAGAGCGACCGGACGCTGGCGAGCGAGCCCGTCTTGGCGCGCGCGTTGCCGGCCGCGCGCGTGCCCTTGAGCCGCGCGGCCAGCGTGCCGTCGACGCCCGCCACCGGGAGGGCGGCGTCGTACGCCGCGAACTCCGGCCGCCGGTACATCGCCTCCAGCACCAGCGCGACGGCGTCGGGCGCCACGAAGTTGTAGCGCGACAGCCCGGAGCCGTCCGCCAGGACGTACGCGTCGGGCGGCACGCCGAAGCCGGTCAGCACGTCGCGGATCACCGCGCGCCCGCTGTCCATCGATCCCACGCCCTTCACCTGTGCGCCGAGGGTCCGGAGCAGCGTCTCGCCGATCTGGTTCTGGCTCGGCTTGAGGAACAGCACCAGCACGCTGTCGAGCGACGGCGACTGCCAGGTGAACAGCGTGTCGACCGCGCTGTCGGCGGCGGCGGGCGGCTGGTCGAGCACGGCGATGCCGGAATCGGCGAGCACCTGCCGCAGCGCGGCCACGAAGTAGCGCGCCGGATCCGGCACCGAGACGGGCAGGCGCGCCGGCGCGCGCCCGACGGCCATCCGTCCCGAGAGCGCCACCGAGTCGCCGAAGGGCGCGCGGCTCCAGGTGAGCCGCTGGGGACCCGAGTCGGCGGGTGCCGTCGTCGCGGCGTCGAACAGCCGGAGCGGCGCGGACGCCGGCAGCAGCGCCGCGGCGACCGGCTGCCCCGGCGCGGCGCCGGGCGTGGCCTGGATCCAGGCCACGCTCTGGTCGAGCTGCAGCGCGCTCACGGGCGCCGCGTAGTCGGCGTCGAGGTCGTCCCACGCCCAGCCCGGGCCGAGCGGCGGGTCCGGGAACAGCGATGCGTCCCCGACGATCCGGCCGCGCACGACCCGGACGCCGCGCGCGCGCAGCGAGTCGGCCCACGGCCGGAGCGGTGCGAGCGGGTCGGCGCCGGCGGCGGCGTCCACCGCGAGCGCGGGATCGCCGCGCCCGACCACGACGAGGTCCCCGGCCAGCGTGTCGCCGCGCAGCGCGCCGCGTCCGAGCACCGGCGTCCGGTACCGGAAGTCGGCGCCGAGCCGCAGCAGCGCGGCGGCGGCCGTCAGCAGCTTGAGGTTGGAGGCCGGGAGGAACAGCCGCTCGGCGTTGCGGCGGTACAGCACCTGACCGTCGTCGAGCGACTGGATCACCACGCCCCACGACGCGCGGGCGAAGGCCGGGTCGGCGAGCGCGCTGTCCACCTCGGCGGCCAGCGCCGCGACCTGCGGCGAGAGCGGGGGCGGGCCGCCGCGGGCGGCGCAGCCCGCGAGGAGCAGCGCGGCGAGGGGACCGGTGATGCCCGGGAAAACGAGGAAGGCGCTGCGGGTGGCGCGCGGAGCGCTCACGGCGCGGGGACCGCCGCCGCCGGCGCCGGGCGCGTCAGCGCGCGCCCTGGGACACGAGGTCGACCAGCCGGTAGAGCCAGTTGGTGTCGCTGAACCGCAGCACCGGGACGTTCGCCCGGAAGTCGGTCACGTCGGTGATGATGGCGATGTACTGCGACGCGTCGGGCGACGCGGGATCGTACAGCGGCTGGGCGTGAACGGCGCGGCGGTAGACTTCGACCTTCGGCAGGTCCGACTTCTTGAATCCCTCGACCACCACGAAGTGCGCGTCGGAGAGGTAGCGCGCCACGAGCTCCCGCGGCCCCGCTTCCTCGTCGGCCCGTGCGACCAGGAAGCGCGCCCCCGGCGTCTCCATCACCACGCGCTCGGCGCCCCCTTCGTGGACGTGCCGCCAGGTGTCGCGGCCCTTCTCGTCCAGGTCGAGCGGGTGCATCCCGTGCTTGATCGTCATCACCCGGTGGCCGCGGCGCACCAGCTCGCGGACCAGCGCCACGACGAGGGTGGTCTTGCCGGCGTTCTTCTTGCCGATTACGGAAACGAGTCGCGGGTCCGGCATAGCTGTTCCGCTCGCGCCAGGTCGTCGGGTGTGTTGACGTTGAAGAATAGAACCGCCGGATCGCCGTACTGCAACACGTCCGCCCGCGGCAGGCGGGCCACCCGCACGTCACGGTGGAACCCGATCGCCCGGGCGTCGCCCCGCGCGATGGCGGCGCGGATCGCGGGGCCGCACGCGGGGCCGTAGGCCGCGCACAGCGGCTCGAGCCCGCGGCGGGAATCGCTCTCCGGCAGCGCCGCGTCGGCGCCGTCCAGGAGGCGGGCCAGCGCGGCCAGCAGCTCCGCCGGCACGAAGGGCATGTCCCACGCCACGCACACGACGCGGCCCGCGGTTTCGACGGCGGTCAGGATGCCGCCCAGGGAGCCCTGGCCGGGCAGGACGTCGGACACCACCGGAAGATCCGGTCGCCAGCGGCCCGCGTCGGGCGCGTTGGCGATCAGGACGGGGAGGCGGCCGGTGGCCCGCTCGAGGCTCCCGACCACGCGGTCGAGAATCCGTCGCCCGCCGACCTCGAGCAGTCCCTTGGGGGCGCCGCCGTAGCGGGACGCCTCGCCTCCCGCGATGACGGCCCCCGCCCCCGCCCCCGTCCCGGCGCCGCTCAGTAGCGGCGACCCCGCCGGCGCTCGAGCACCACGTCGAGGCCGACGGAGATGCTCGGCACGTGCACGGCCTTCATGCCGATCGGCGGCTGCGGGAGCTGGCTGCCGGCCGCGACCGCGCCCGTGTCCGTCGCCGGCCCCAGGGGACGGGGCACCGACAGGATGATGTCCCGTGCCTCGACGCGGAGCTGGTAGCCGGGACCGAGCGGCAGCATCGCGCCGGCGCCGAGCGAGACCATCCACGTCAGCTCCTTGTGGTTCTGGTCGGCGAGGAAGTAGACCAGCGACTGGCTGCCGTCGGCGTTGAGCGCCGGCCCCGCCTCCTCCACGAACGAGCTGCCGAGGATCGCCCCGCCCACCTCGGCCCTCAGGTAGGGCTGCAGGCCTCCGGACGTCAGGCGGTACGTCAGCCCGCCGAGCAGGCCGACGGCGTCGCCGCGCTGCTCCAGCCCGTGCAGGTAGGCGCAGGCCTGCTGGTTGGGCGGCGACGCGCTCACCGGCAGGAACGCCCCCACCGGCTCGCACGCGCTCTCGCTCTCGAGCCCGAAGAACCCCGCCTCGAGCGTGTAGCCGAGGTGCGGCGACTGGAAGTAGGTCGCCGACAGGGTGGCGAGAAAGCCCACCCGCATCGTGCGCCCGAGCGCGACCGTGTCCCACTGGTTCCCGCCGTTGTTCGAGGAGAACGCCAGCTGGCGCGGGATCGACCACAGCGCGCTGCCGGTGGTCATCCCGGCGGAGATGGTGAAGATCAGGTTGGGCTGATCGGGCGTCTGGGACGCGGCGGGCCGGACCAGGCCGGCCCCGAGGGTCAGCGCGACGGCGGCGACTCGTCTGAAGTCATGCATCGGGACGGTGCACCTGCGGCGAGCCCGAGACCGCGCGGCCGACCAGCTGGAGGCCAGCGCGCTTCGCGATCGCCAGGGCGAGGGTGGACGGCACGGACGGCGTGGCCACGTACACCAGGCCCGCGCGCGCCGCCTTGAACGCCAGCTCGGCCGAGATCCGGCCCGTCACCAGGAGGCCGAGACCGGCCGGGGCACGATCCGCCATCAGGGTTCCTCCGATCACCTTGTCCACCGCGTTGTGGCGCCCGATGTCTTCGGCGTGCTGGAGCAGGCCGTCGCCGTCGGTCAGCGCGGCCGCGTGGATGCCGCCCGTGTCGGCGTACCGGGTGCCACGCTGGTACATCTCCTTGAAGCGCGCCCGCAGCGTCGCGGGAGGCGGGGCATCGCCGCGCGGCGCCGTCGCCGGCAGGCTCTGCGGGTCGGCGAGGGCGACGCTGACGGCGCCGCATCCCGACGCGAGGACCCGCCGGCGCGCGTCGCGGGCGATCGCCTCGACCCGCTCGGGCGGCAGCTCGGCCCAGAACCCCAGGTCGGTCGCGCACGGCGTGAGCGAGATCAGGTCGGCGAGGGATTCGATGTACCCCTCGCCGTGCAGCCATCCCACCGCCAGCTCCTCGAGCTGCCCGGGCGTGCACATCCAGGTGACCGCCGGCCGGCGGTTGACCTCGAGCCAGACCGGCGACTCCTCGACGGCGGCGAGCCGTCCTTCCTCGATCTTGCGGCTCACGGGCTACGCCTCGCCGCGATACTCCGCATACAACGCCGGCTCCTCCTCGACGCGCACCGCGGAGAGCGCGCAGCCCGCCGGCAGCCGCGCCGCGACGCGGCGCCACACGTCCTGGCACAGCTCCTCGCCCGTCGGCACCGTGCGGCCGAACGCGTACTCGGGAAGGTCCAGGTTGAGGTTGCGGTGGTCGAAGCGGTCCACCACCTCCTCGGCGAGGATCCGGTCCAGCGCGCCGAGGTCCACGGCCATGCCGGTGGTCGCGTCCACGGCGCCGCGCACGGTGACCATGCAGCGGTAGGTGTGCCCGTGGCCGTGGGGCGAGGCGCACTTCCCGAACGCTTCCGTGTTCCGGGCCTCGCTCCACTCCGGGCGGAAGTAGCGATGCGCGGCGCTGAACTGGACCGTCCGGGTCAGGTAGGCGGTGGCCATGGGGTGAAGATACCCCCGAAAACGTCCGGGGGGCGACGCCGCCGGCGCCGCCCCCCGACCGCCGCCGCCCGCGCGGATCAGAACGTGAACACGTACACCACACCGAGCCACAGGGTGACGTTGCCCACCCACTCGCGGTCGGTCGTGGTCAGGGGCAGCACCGCCCCGCGGGGCGGCGGCCCGGCGTAGTGCAGGTTGAGCGAGTCGAAGTACGCCAGCGGATACTGGTAGCGGAAGAAGTAGTCCCGCACCTCGAAGCGCAGGGCGAGCGAGCGCGACAGGAAGAAGCGGGTGCCGATGGCGGGCGCGATGGCGAAGTTGGTGCCGACCTGGAAGCCGCCGGGATCGGTGACCTTGTGCGTGGGCGCCGCGATCCCGAGGTTCGCGCCCACGTACGGGGCGAATCCGTGCCAGGTCTTGTCGCCCGTGATGTTCAGGCCCAGCCCGATGTCGGCGAACAGCAGCGGCATGTCGATCCGGGGTCCGTTCCGCGCCGAGTCGGTGTGGGTCACCGCCGTGTCGGCGAGAATCGTGAGTCGCCGGCTCTGCGCCTGGGCCAGGGTGACCCAGAAGTCCACCGGCCCCGACAGCCGGATCGCGAGCTGGGCCCCGAGCGCGAAGCCCGGCATGGCGCCGACGCCGGCCCGTCCCAGGTTGCCGTCGAAGCGGCCGGCGAACACCGTGACGCCCTGGTGGAAGAAGATGTCGCGGTACGGCGACTGGTCCGGAGGGTTCCCGACCTCCTGCGCCGCCCCCGCCGCCGGCAGCCCCGCCGCGAGGGCCAGCAGCAGCGCCGGCAGGCCGGCGCGGGTGGCGGGCCGCCCGGGCGCGCGCCTCGCGCGCCCCGCCCGGCGGCTCACGCCGCCCTCAGGTCGCGGCCCGTCATCGCCGCCGGCCGCTCGAGGCCGAGGAGCGCGAGCACCGTGGGCCCGACGTCCTGCAGCGCCGCGCCCGCGCGAAGGGTCCCGCGGAACGACGCGTCCATCAGGAGCAGCGGGACGGGGTTCGTGGTGTGGGCGGTGTGGGGGCCGCCCGTCCCCGGATCGATCATCATCTCGCAGTTGCCGTGGTCGGCCGTGACGAGGAGCGAGGCCCCGGCTTTCTCGGCCGAGGCGACCACGCGCGACAGGCACGAGTCCACGGTCTCCACCGCGCGTACCACCGCGGGCAGCTTGCCGGTGTGCCCGACCATGTCGCCGTTGGCGTAGTTGGCCAGGATGAAGTCGTGCGAGCGGCGCTCGATCGCTCCGCACAGGATGTCGGTGATGCCCGCGGCGCTCATCTCCGGCGCGAGGTCGTAGGTCGCCACCTTCTGGCTGTCCACCAGGAGACGCTCCTCGCCCCGGTAGGGCTGCTCGACCCCGCCGTTGAAGAAGTAGGTCACGTGCGCGTACTTCTCGGTTTCGGCCGTGCGCAGCATCCCCATCCCGTTGCGGCTCACCACGTCCGCGAGGATCTCGTTCAGCACCGACGGCCCGAACGCCACCGGGACCGTGAACGTGGCGTCGTACCGCGTCATCGTCACCACGTCCATCGTCGGCGCGCCGCCCCGGTCGAACCCCGCGAAGTCCGGTTGGGTCCAGGCGCGCACCATCTGGCGCATCCGGTCGGCGCGGAAGTTGAAGCACAGGATGCCGTCGCCCGGGCGGATCGGGGCGACCGGCTTGCCGGCGCCGTCCACCACGACCAGCGGCCGCACGAACTCGTCGGTCTCGCCGCGCGCGTAGGCCTCGCCGATGCCCGCGACCGGATCGGTGACCGGCGTGCCCGCGCCGACCATCATCGCGTCGTAGCCCAGCTTGGTGCGGTCCCAGCGCTTGTCGCGGTCCATGGAGAAGTAGCGGCCCGTCGCCGTGGCCACGACCGCGCGGCCGCGCACCGCGGCGACCAGCTCGCGCAGGTACTCCTGCGCGGAGGAGGGCAGGGTGTCGCGGCCGTCGAGCAGCGCCTGGATGGCGACCCGCGGCAGCCCGGCGCGCGCCGCCAGCTCCACGCACGCGAGCAGGTGCTGGTCGAGCGCGTGCACGCCGCCAGGGCCGATCAGGCCGAACAGGTGCAGCGTGCCGCCCCGCCGCTTCACGTCGGCCACGAGGCGCGTGAGGGCCGGGATCTCGAAGAACGCCCCCGACTCGATCGCGTCGGAGATGCGGACGATGTCCTGGTGCACGACGCGGCCCGCGCCGAGGTTGAGGTGGCCCACCTCGGAGTTGCCCATCTGTCCCTGGGGCAGGCCCACGGCGCGGCCGGACGCGTCGAGCAGCGTGCGGGGGAGCTTCTCCCACAGCTGGTGCCAGGTCGGCGAGCGGGCCAGCTCGATCGCGTTGCCCTCGGTCCCGCGCCGGAATCCCCAGCCGTCCAGCACCACCAGCACCACCGCGCCACGTCGCGCCGACACTCCGTTTGACATCGCAACTCCCAGGTTCTACAATGACTTTCGTGCGGAACCGCAGGCCGCAATCTACCGCCCCTCAGCGCCCCCAACCAGCCGCGCTCGCCCTCCTTCCGCTCGCCCTCGGCGGGCTCTTGGCGTGCGTGGCGGCCGGTCCGGCCGCGGCGCAGCAGCCGGCGACGGTGCGGCGCGACGGCACGCCGCTGCTGGCCGACGCCGGCGGCGCGCAGATCGGCCGGCTGGCGGCGGGCGTCGCGCTCGTCCCGCAGGCGAGCCGCGCGGGGAGCGTGCAGGTGACCGTCGACGGCTGGGTCATCGCCACCGCGCTCGCGGCCGCCCGGGCCGGCGCGGGCCTGGCGCTGTTGCGGGACGAGAACCTGCGGGTGGTGCCGAACGGACGGCTGGTGGCGCGCCTGGTGAAGGGGACGGTGGTCGATTCGCTCGACGCGCGTGCCGGCTGGCTGCACGTGCGCCGCACCGGCTGGGTGGCGAGCCGGGCGCTGGCCGGCCTCCCGGCCGGCGGGGTGGCGACGGCGGCCGCGCCGGTGGACACGTCGGGCCTCGGCGACACGGCCGACGTCCGCAACGCGGTGCTGCAGCGGGCGGTGCGACTGTACCGCGCGCCCGACGCGCCGAGCACCGGGACGCTGGAGGCGGGAGCCCCGATCCGCGTGACGGCCCGCGTCGGCGACTGGGTGCGCGTCGAGGCGGCGGGCTGGGTGAAGGCCGCCGAGCTGCGGCAGGCGGGCGGCC
>DASPSV010000249.1:0-7914 GCA_035623755.1 Gemmatimonadales bacterium | reverse complement strand
AGCCGCGAGCTTCACGGGGTGGCGGCCGGCGCCGGGGCCGCGGCCGGGTTCCTGGTCGGCCTGCTGAGCGACGCGGTGGCCCCGACGGCCTTCGGGGCCGGGGCCTTCGCGCTCACCGTCATCGGCTACCTCGCCGGGTGGCTCAAGGCGGTCGTGTTCGCCGACAACCTCCTGGTGACCGCCGTGTTCGTCTTCGCCGCCACCTGGCTGCGGGACCTCCTCGAGCTGGCCGCGAGCGGCGATCTGCGGGCCGGCGGCCTCGGCACCCAGTTGCTGCTGCTCTCGCCCGCCGGCGCGATTGGCACCGCCGCCGCCGCGGTGCTGGCGCTGCTGCTGTTCCGCGGCTGGCTGCGCTCGGCGCCCGCGCTGTGAGCGACCGGCAGGCCTTCCACCCGTTCGTGCTCGCGCTGCGCGGGGCGGTCGCCCGCAACGCGCTCGCCGTGGTGTTCGTGCTGCTCGCCGCCGCGTTCTTCCGGCTCCAGGTGCTCCAGCACGACCGCTACCAGCTGAAGTCGGAGTCAAACCGGCTGCGCCCGGTGCCGCTGCCAGCGGCCCGGGGGGTGATCGTGGACCGGCACGGCGCGGTGATCGCCGAGAACGTGCCGGGCTACTCGGTGTCGCTCCTGGCCCAGGACGAGGACTCGCTCCGCGCCATGCTGCGGCGGCTCGAGCCCGTCATCCCGCTGGACACGGCGGCGGTCGAGCGCGTCGTGACGCGGTTCCGCTCCGCGCCCTACCAGCCCACGGTGCTGGTCAAGGACGCACCCTTCAAGCTGGTGTCGTCGCTCGAGGAGCACCGCACCGAGCTGCCGGGCCTGGTGATCCAGACCGAGCCGAAGCGCGAGTACCCGGACAGCTCGGTCGTGGCGCACCTGGTCGGGTACGTCGGCGAGGTCGCGCCGCAGGAGCTGGAGGGGCTGTACCGCGACCGCCGCCCCGGCGCGATCGTCGGCAAGGAAGGCCTGGAGCGCGAGTACGACAGCACGCTGACCGGTGCGGACGGCGTGCGGTTCGTGGAGGTGGACGCCCTCGGCCGCGTGATCCGCGAGCAGGGGGCCGCGTCCACGCTGCAGGCGGTGCCCGGCCGGGTGCTGCGCACCACCATCGACCTCGGCCTGCAGCGCTTCGTGGCCTCCATCTTCCCGGCCGGCCGGCGCGGCGCCATCGTGGCGATGGACCCGTGGACGGGCGACATCCTCGCCCTCTACTCGAGCCCGTCGTACGACCCCAACGCCTTCGTGGGCGGGATCGCGCCCAGCCTGTGGGACACGCTCAACACCGACCCGAGCCACCCGCTGCTCGACCGCGTGATCGCGGCCCGCTACCCGCCGGCGTCCACCTTCAAGCTCGCCACCACCGTGATGGCGCTCCGCGACGGTCTGGTGACCTTCGCGTCGCACATGCCGCAGCCGTGCCGCGGGGGCTTCCGCTACGGGACGCGCTTCTTCCAGTGCTGGGACCCGCGCGGCCACGGGTCGCTCGACCTGAGCCAGGCCATCGCCAACTCGTGCGACACGTACTTCTACCAGTTGGGCCTCCGGCTCACGGTCAAGGCGATCCTCGAGGGCGGGGCGTACCTCGGCTTCGGCGCGCGCAGCGGCATCGACCTGCCCGGGGAGGTCCGGCCCGCGTTCCCCGACTCCGGCTACTACGACCGCGTGTACGGCCGCAACGGGTGGACCCAGGCCGTGGCCCTGAACCTCGCCATCGGGCAGGGCGAGAACTCCCAGACGCCGGTCAACATGGTGCGGTTCTACGCCGCGCTCGCCAACGGCGGGCACCTGGTGAAGCCGCACCTCCTCGCTGGCGACTTCCCTGCGGTCGGCACCGTGGCGCTGCCCGACACGGCGTTCCTCGCGATCCGCCGGTCGCTGATCGCGGTCGTGGAGCAAGGCACGGCCCGCGCGGTGCGCATGGCGACGCTGCAGCTCGCCGGCAAGACGGGCACGGCGCAGATCCCCGAATCGCCGAACACCGGGTGGTTCATCGGCTTCGCGCCGGCCGACCGGCCCGAGATCGTCGTGGCGGGCGTCATCGAGGGGGCGGGGCACGGCACCGCCGTCGCTCCCTACGTCGCGCGGATCATCGAGCGCTACGTCCTCGGCCCGGACACCACGCAGGGACGCGGGAGCCGGCTGGTGCGGTTCGGGGGACCGGAGGACACGGTGCGCGGCATCGGGCCCGCCGTCACCGGTGTGGCTCGAGGTCCGGCGCCCGCGCCGGCCAATCCGGTGCGCGTGACGCCCGGCGGCGCCGCGGCGCCCGCGCCGGCCAATCCGGTGCGCGTGACGTCCCCGGCACCCGCCCGCGCCGCCGCAACGGCGCCGGCGTCGCCCGTCCGCGCGGCGCCCGCGGTCGCGAATCCTACCCGGGCCGCGGGGCGCGCACCGGCGGACACGAGCCGGCGCCTGGGCGTGCCCATCCGCGTTGCCATTCCAGCACGCACCGACAGCGCACGTCGCCCCGGGGCACCGGCCAATCCCGCTCGCCGCGTCCCGCCGCCGGCGAAGCCGATCCCCATCCCGCCGCCGCCGCCCGAGGACACGGGCCCAGGACCGGGAGGGCGGCGCTGATGGTCGGCCGCCTCGACCGCTCGCTCACCGCGGTCACGCTGGCCCTGACCCTCTACGGCCTGCTGATTCTCTATTCCGCCGGCCAGACCGACGTCCCGACGTCGGTCGCGCACATCTGGCAACGGCAGATCATCTGGCTCGCGGTGAGCGTCACGGCCGCGCTCTCGCTCATGCGGCTCTCGCCGCGCCTGCTCGAGTGGGCGGCGCCCGCCTGCTACGCCGCGGGGATCGTCGTGCTGCTCGTGACCCTCGCGATCGGCACCGGCGGCGGCACCGCCGCGTCGTCCCACTCCTGGATCACCATCGGCGGCCAGCGGCTCGGCCAGCCGTCCGAGTTCGTGAAGCTGGTCGTCGTGCTCATGCTGGCCCGCCACCTGGCGTCGCGACGGGCGCCGCCGCAGAACCTCCGCGAGCTGGTGGTGCCCTGTCTCATCGCGATGGTCCCGGCGGGCCTGGTGGCGATCCAGCCCGACCTCGGGAGCGCGCTGGTGTTCGGCGGCGTGCTGTTCGCCATGCTGTACTGGGCCGGTGTGCGCATCCCGCTCCTGGTCCTGCTCGGCTCGCCGCTCGCGTCGCTGTTCCTGGCGTTCTCGCCCTGGACCTGGGGCGGCTGGATCGTGCTCCTGGGCATCCTGCTCATCATCTGGCGGCCGTTCGTGTGGGAGGGGCTCGCCGTGCTGGGCGCCAACCTGGGCATGGGCATCATCGCCCTGCCGCTGTGGCGGCGCCTGGCGGCGTACCAGCAGCACCGCTTCCTCTCCTTCCTCAACCCCGACATCGATCCGCGGGCCACCGGCTGGCACATCATCCAGTCCAAGATCGCGATCGGCAGCGGCGGCTGGCTGGGGAAGGGCTTCACGATGGGCTCCCAGAAGCGGCTCGCGTTCCTGCCGGCCCAGCACACGGACTTCATCTTCTCCGTGGTGGGCGAGGAGCTGGGATTCATCGGCGTGCTGGTTGCGCTGGCGCTGTTCTTCACCCTCCTGGCCATCCTGATCCGCGTGGCGCGCCGGAGCCCCGACCCGTTCGGCAGCCTGGTGGTGTTCGGGGTCATCGGGATCCTGTTCACCCACATCTTCGAGAATGTCGGGATGACGGCCAACGTGATGCCGATTACCGGCATCCCGCTGCCGTTCTTCAGCTACGGGGGCTCGTTCCTGCTCGCCTGCTTCCTCGGCGTGGGGATGGCGCTGCGCGTCGCCCGCGAGGGCCGCGAGCTCGGCTATCGCGAGTTGTAGCAACGACTTGCGTCTTGGCTCTGGCGGCGCCGGGCATCCGTTTCCAAATTGGTCCATCCCTCGGGAGGCCCCACCGGGGCTCCCGACAAATCCCTTCAATCCCAGCTCCATGGCCTGGTTCCGCAAAGACCGGCGGCCCCGAACGTCGCAGCGCGAGCGGCTGGAGATCCCGGCCGACGTCTGGGACAAGTGCGAGGAGTGCGGGCACGTCGACGTGCGGGAGAAGTTCGAGCGGGGCTTCGGGGTCTGTCCCTCCTGCGGCCACCACCGCCGCGTGGACGCCGCCCAGTACATCGCGCTGCTGACGGACGAGGGCAGCTGGTCGCCGCTGGACCAGGACCTCCGCTCGTTGGACGCTTTGGGCTTCGAGAACTACCGCGACCGCCTGGCCGCCGCCCTGAAGAAGGCGGGCCGCGAGGACGCCGTCCGCACCGGCACGGCCACGCTGGAGGGCCAGCCCGTCGCGCTGGCGGTGATGGATTTCAAGTTCATGGGCGGGTCGATGGGCTCGGTGGTGGGCGAGAAGATCGTCCGGGTCGCCCGGCTGGCGCTCGAGGAACGGCGGCCGCTGATCATCGTCTCGGCCTCGGGCGGCGCGCGGATGCAGGAAGGCGTGCTGTCGCTGATGCAGCTGGCGAAGACCTCGGTCGTGATCGCGCAGCTCCGGGACCACGGGGTGCCGTTCCTGTCGGTGCTCACCGACCCGACCACCGGCGGCGTGTCGGCCTCGTACGCGTTCCAGGGCGACGTCATCATCGCCGAGCCGGGCGCGGTCATCGGCTTCGCCGGCGCGCGCGTGATCAAGCAGACCATCGGCCAGGACCTGCCGGAGGGCTTCCAGACGGCGGAGTTCCTGCTGGAGCACGGGATGATCGATGCGGTCGTGCCGCGCGCGCGGCTCGGCCCCACCTGCGCCCAGCTGCTGCGGCTGCTGAGCGGCCAGGAAGCCCTGGTGGGGGAGCGCGCCTCCTGACGATCCGCTCCTACGAAGAAGCCTGCCGGTTTCTGTTTCCCAGGACGACCAACGGCATCAAGTGGGGCCTCGAGACGACCGAGGCCCTTTTGACACACCTGGGCCACCCGGAGCGCCACTTCGCGGCGATCCACGTGGGCGGCACGAACGGCAAGGGATCCACCGCGACGCTGCTGGCGGAGATGCTGCTCGCCGCCGGTCACCGGGTCGGGCTCTACACGTCCCCGCACCTGGTGACCTTCCGGGAGCGCGTGGTGGTGGACCGCGCGCCGATCTCCGAGGACGCGGTCACGACCTGGGCCGCACGGCTCGAGGAGCCGGCGCTGCGGCTCGGCGCGACGTTCTTCGAGGTCTCGACCGCGCTGGCCTTCGCCGACTTCGCCGCGCGCGGCGTCGAGGTCGCGGTGGTGGAGGTGGGGCTCGGCGGCCGTCTCGACGCGACCAACGTGCTCCGGCCGGTCGCGGCGGGCGTGACGCGCATCGCGCTCGAGCACACCGAGTACCTGGGACCTGACCTGCCGAGCATCGCGCGCGAGAAGGCGGGCATCGCGAAGCCGGGCGTGCCGTTCGTGACCACGGAGGCCGACCCTGCGGTCGCGGGCGTCCTGCTGGACGAGGCCGCCGCGCGCGGCGCGCGCGCCGAGCGGCTCGACCCGGCGGAATGCCTGGCCAACGTCTCGGAGACGGCGGGCGGGGTACGGTTCGACGCCAGGACACCGGGCGGGTGGCGCCGGGGCCTCTCGCTCGGGCTCGTCGGCGGCTACCAGGCGGCGAACGCGCTGCTCGCCATCCGGCTCGCGGAGCTGGCGGGCGCCGACTTCCCGGTGGACGAGGAAGCGCTGCGGGCGGGACTCGCGGCCGCGCGGGTGCCCGGGCGGTTCGACCGGCGGGGAAAGTGGATCTTCGACGTCGCGCACAACCCGGACGGCGTCCGGGCTCTGGTGGCGGCGCTCGGGGTCGCGGCCCCGCCGCGGCCGCTCGTGGCGGTCGTCGCGGTCCTGCGCGACAAGGCGTGGCGCGAGATGCTGCGCCCGCTGGCCGGGGCCGCGGACCGGCTGGTGGTCACCAACGCGCCCAGCGCGCCGGCGGACCGCGCGTGGGACCTCGCGGAGGTGGCGGCGTGGGCCGCGGCGGAACGCCTCGTCGTGACCGCGGAGCCCGACTTCGGCCGCGCGCTCGACGGCGCGGCGCAGGAGGGCGCGACGGTGCTCGTCGCCGGCTCGTTTCACACCGTCGGCGACGCGATGCGTCGCTTGCCCGGCGCTCCGCCGCTCGGCTAGATTTTCGCATGCCACCAAGCGCTCTGCCGGGGTTTCGCGACGTGTTTCCCGACGCCCTGGCGCGGCGCCGGCGCATCTTCGCCGCGTGGCGCGACGTCGCGGCGCGGTACGGCTTCGAGGAGTACGACGGGCCGCCGCTCGAGCCGGTGGACCTGTACACCCGGAAGAGCGGCGACGAGATCGTGGAGCAGCTGTACCGCTTCACGGACAAGGGCGACCGGGACGTCGCGCTGCGGCCGGAGATGACGCCGACGCTGGCGCGGATGGTCGCCCAGCGTGCCGCGCAGCTCCGGAAGCCCATCCGCTGGTTCTCCATCCCGCAGCTGTTCCGCTACGAGCGGCAGCAGCGCGGCCGGCTGCGCGAGCACTTCCAGCTCAACATGGACATCATCGGCGAGAGCGGGCCGCTGGCCGACGCCGAGGTGATCGCCGCGGCGCTCGACATCGTGCGCGCCCTGGGGTTCGGACCGGGCGACGTGCGCGCCCGGGTCTCGGACCGGCGCGTGCTCGGCGCCGCGCTCGCGGACCGGTACGCCGTGACGGCCGAGGAGCTGCCGGGCGTCCTGGCGGCGCTCGACAAGTACGAGAAGGCGCCCGAGGCGGCGCGCGAGGCGCTGGGCGCGGCGCTGGGTCGCTCCGGGGGCGGGGACGCGGAGGCCCGCGCGGCGCGGCTGATGGACTTCTTCAAGGCGCTGAGCGACCCCGCGCCGCTGCTGGCGCTCGAGGCGGCGGCGCCGCTCCGCGCCTGCGTGGACGCGCTGGGCGCGATGGGCCTGGGCGCGTTCGTGGACGTGGATTTCCGCATCGTCCGCGGGCTGGCGTACTACACCGGCGTGGTGTTCGAGCTGTTCGACGCGAAGCGGACGCTGCGGGCGATCTGCGGCGGCGGCCGCTACGACGACCTGCTCGCGCAGCTGGGCGGCGTGGACCTGCCGTGCGTCGGCTTCGGGATGGGCGACGTGGTGCTGGGCGAGCTCCTGGGCGAGCGCGACGGCCCGCCGAAGGCCGAGCCCGCCGTGGCCGTGTTCGTCGCGGCCGTCGGCGACGAGGACCGGCCCGCCGCGCTGGGCCTCGCGCACGCGCTGCGCGAGCGGGGCCTGGCGGTGGAGTTCGCGCTCAAGAAGCAGGCGGTGGGCAAGCAGCTGGAGCTGGCGGCGGCGCGAGGCGCGCGGGCCGCGATCGTCATCGGCCCGACGGAGCGGGCGGCCGGCGAGGCGGTCGTGCGCCGCCTCGGAACGGGCACGGAGCAGCGGGTGGCACTCACTCAACTGGCGAAGGACTATGCGTTCTAGGATCGCGGCGGTCGCGCTCGTGCTGTCGCTGGCGGGCTGCGCGGTGGAGAAGGGCAACCCGCCGCCTCAGGCGGGCGGCGCCCCGGGCGGCCTCTCGGGCATGACGCCGAACGGCGCATCGCCCGGCCCGATGCACACGGTGTTCGCGCGGCTGCGCGACACGGTCGCGCTCGGCGTCGAGCGCATCAGCCTCAGCATCCTGCTGGCGCCGGAGATGGACCGCACCGCGCAGACCAAGGCGCTCGAGGACGTGCTGGCGGCGCAGCGGAAACAGGACAGCGGGCTGGCGGCGATCCGGGTGCTCGGCTTCTACCCGCCGGCGTCGGGTCACAGCGCGCACCCCGCCGGCCTGTCGATGATCCCGTTCGTGATCCTCGAGTGGGTGCCGGCGTCCGGCGGCTGGAACGGCACGAGCGCGGCCAACGCGCGCGGGCCGCACGCGACGGGGGTGCAGTTCATGGCGGACCTGCCCGGGCATCCGCGGGCGTCCGGGACGGGGAGCGGGGGGAACCGGTGAGCCAGGAGCAGGGAATCACGCCGCGGGCGACCGACTTCAGC
>DASPSV010000142.1:0-19569 GCA_035623755.1 Gemmatimonadales bacterium | reverse complement strand
GTGATCCCGCTCGAGCGCTGCGCGATCGCGCGCGAAGAGGTGTCGGCGCTCTGGGAGGCCGTGCGGCCCGCGCTGGCGTCGCTGCCGCGGGGCGACGACGTCCGGCTCAAGCTGCGCGTGGCGCCCGGCGGCGGCCTCCACGTCGTGGTCTCGGGCGGGGACGGGTCGTGGACGGGCGCCGAGGCCGTCCGCGAGGCGGCGGCCGCGCGCGGCCTGGCGGCGACGGTGTGGTGGGAGCCGGCGGCCGGGGCCGCGCGGCGGATGGCGGGTCCGACCGCCGACGGTGGGGCGGTCGCCTTCGAGCAGGTGAACCCGGAGGTGGCCGGGGCGCTGCGGGCGGCGGTGCTCGAGGCCGTCCCCGCGGCGGGAGCGGGAGACCGGGCGCTCGACCTCTACGCGGGGGCCGGCGACGTGGGCCTCGCGCTCGCCTCCCGCGGCTGGGACGTGGCCTCGGTGGAGGTGAACGAGGCGGCGGTGGCGCGCGCGGCCGAGCGCGCGCGGCGGGAAGGGCTGCGCGTCCGCGCCGTCGCCGGGCGGGTGGAGGAGCGGCTCGCCGGGCTCCTGCCGGCGCGGGTGGTGGTCGCCAACCCGCCGCGCGCCGGCCTCGAGGAGGGGGCCGCGGCGGCGCTGGCGGGCCGGCTGCCGGAGCGGCTGATCTACGTTTCCTGCGATCCGGCGACGCTGGCGCGGGACCTCCGGCGCCTCGGCATTCCGGCCGGCCGCGTGGCGCTGCGGTGCTTCGACATGTTCCCGCAGACGAGCCACGTCGAGACGCTGGCGGTGGTGGACGGCGGTTGACCTTGGGACGCCGTCCGGGTATTTTGCAAAGCTATTGCGGTTCAGGGTTTACGCGCGAACGATGGAGAGCATGAAGACGCATTCGGTGACGCCGTCCGAAATCCAGCACCACTGGTTCGTCGTCGATGCCACCAACGTGCCGTTGGGGCGGCTGGCGTCGAAGGTGGCGCAGGTGATCCGGGGCAAGCACAAGCCGATCTTCTCGCCGCACCTCGACACCGGCGACTCGGTGATCGTGGTGAACGCGGCGAAGGTGCGGCTCACGGGCCGGAAGCTCGAGCAGAAGCGCTACTTCCGCCATTCGGGCTACATGGGCCACGAGCGGTTCACGCCGCTCAAGACGGTGATGGCGACGCGGCCCGAGCGCGTGGTGGAGCGTGCGGTGTTCGGGATGCTGCCCAAGACGACGCTGTCGCGGCAGGTGCTGCGGCTCAAGCTGCGGGTGTACGCGGGCGCGGAGCATCCCCACGCCGCCCAGCAGCCCACGCCGCTGGCGCTCGGCGCCGCGGCAGGGAGGAAGGCATGATCCCGGACGTCCCGATGCGGTTCCACGCCGTCGGACGGCGCAAGACTTCGATCGCGCGGGTGTACCTGAAGCCGGGCTCGGGGAAGTGGGAGGTCAACGGGCGGACGCTCGGCGACTATTTCCCGCGCAGCTCGCTGGTGTCGCTGATCCAGCAGCCGTTCACGGTGACCGACACGCTCGGCGCGTTCGACGTCAAGGCGAACGTGAACGGCGGCGGCGTCACCGGCCAGGCCGGGGCGCTGCGGCTGGGCATCGCCCGCGCGCTGGTGACGGTGGACGAGCAGCACCGGCCGAAGCTGCGGGCGCAGGGGCTGCTGACCCGCGACTCGCGGGCGGTGGAGCGCAAGAAGCCCGGCCGGCCCGGGGCGCGGAAGCGGTTCCAGTTCAGCAAGCGGTAGGGCCGGACATCCTTCACACCGCTGGATCCCGTCTGGGGTGTCCGCCGAGCGCGGATCTGGACGGGAGACGAAGGCGGTGGACGACGAACCCCACACGACGCGACGGAGCACATGGCCTTTCCTGAGATTCAAGAGCTGCTGGAGGCGGGGGTGCACTTCGGGCACCAGACCCGCCGCTGGAATCCGAAGATGCGCCGGTTCATCTTCGCCGAGCGCAACGGCATCTACATCATCGACCTCGAGAAGACGATCAAGCAGCTGCAGCGCGCCCAGGACCTGATGCGCGAAGTGGTGCTGCGCGGCGAGGGCGTGCTGTTCGTCTGCACCAAGAAGCAGCTCAAGGCGATCATCCAGGCCGACGCGGAGCGGTGCGGCGCCTACTTCGTCACCGAGCGGTGGCTGGGCGGGACGCTCACCAACTACGCGACCATCAAGAAGCAGATCCGCCGCCTCAAGGACCTCGAGCAGGGCCAGGAGGAGGGCAGCTTCGAGTTCTTCACCAAGAAGGAGCAGCTGCTGCTCGAGCGGGAGCGGGTCAAGCTGGAGCGCAACCTCTCGGGCGTGAAGAACATGGCCCGCCTGCCCGGCGCGCTGTTCGTGGTGGACGCCAAGAAGGAGCGCATCGCGGTCGCCGAGGCCAACAAGCTCGGCATCCCGGTGGTGGCGATCGTGGACACCAACGCGGATCCCGACATCATCACCGTGCCGATCGCGGGCAACGACGACGCGATCCGCTCGGTGTCGCTGATCACCGGCGCGGTGGCCGACGCGATCGGCGAGGCGCGGGCCCGGATGCCGGCGCGCGAGGAGGCCGAGGAGACGGACTTCGCGGCCTACTCGACCGACGCGGGCGCGACCGAGGGCGGGGACAGCGACGCCGAGAAGCGGCGCCGGCGGCCGCGGCGCAAGCGCCGGCCGAAGCCGGAGGCGATCGTGGCGCGCATCAAGACGGACGAGGCCGCGCCGGCACCCGCCGTGCCGACGGCCGCGGCGGAGGACGCCACCGCGTAGCCGGCGGAGCCGGACCGGAGTGGGAGCGCCGCCGCCTCTGCCCCGTCGGGCGGGCGGCGGTTTTGCAGGTGAACCCGGATGGAGACCATGACGGATACAATGGCGAGCATCAGTGCGAAGGACGTGGCGGAGCTGCGCCGGCAGACCGGCGCCGGGATGATGGACTGCAAGAAGGCGCTGGCCGAGACCGGCGGCGACTTCGCGAAGGCCACCGAGTGGCTGCGGGCCCACGGCGTGGCGCGCGCGGACACCCGCGCCGGCCGCGCGGCGAAGCAGGGCCTGGTCGAGTCCTACGTGCACCACAGCGGGAAGATCGGCGTCCTGCTCGAGATCAACTGCGAGACGGACTTCGTGGCCCGCACCGACGACTTCAAGCAGCTGGCGCGCGACGTCGCGATGCACATCGCGGCCGCGGCGCCCCTGGCCGTGAGCGCGGACCAGATCCCGGCCGAGGTGGTCGAGCGCGAGCGGCGCATCTACACCGAGCAGGTGGCGCAGGAGGGCAAGCCGGAGGCGATCCGCGCCAAGATCGTCGAGGGCAAGCTGAAGAAGTTCTACGCCGAGGCCGCCCTGCTCGACCAGCCGTTCGTGAAGGACGACAAGCGCACGGTCGGCGAGGTGGTCAAGGAGCTGTCCGGCAAGACCGGCGAGAACGTCGTCGTGCGGCGCTTCGCGCGCTTCCAGCTCGGCGAGGACGTGTGAGCCTCGTCTACCGCCGGGCGGTGCTCAAGCTCTCCGGCGAGGCGCTGGCCGGCGAGAAGGACTTCGGCTTCGACCTGGCGGTCGTGGACCGGCTTGCCGAGGAGGTCAAGGCCGTGCGCGCCGAGGGCGTGGACATCGGCCTGGTGATCGGCGGCGGCAACATCATCCGCGGCAACGAGGCCAGCCGCGAGGGCATGGACCGGGTCTCGGCCGACTACATGGGCATGCTGGCCACGGTCATCAACGCCCTCGCCGTCCAGGACGTGCTCGAGCGCAAGGGCGTGGACACGCGGGTCCTCACCGCGATCCGCATGGAGGCCCTCGCCGAGCCGTACATCCGCCGCCGCGCCATCCGCCACCTCGAGAAGGGCCGGGTGGTCATCTTCGCGGGCGGGACCGGAAACCCCTATTTTTCGACCGACACCGCCGCGGTGCTCCGGGCGCTGGAGATCGAGGCGCAGGCGCTCCTCAAGGGCACCAACGTGGACGGCGTCTACACCGCCGATCCCAAGCGGGACCGGGACGCGAAGTTCATCCCCGAGGTCAGCTTCCTCGACGCGATGGTCAAGGGGCTCGGGGTGATGGACGCCAACGCCTTCGGGCTGTGCAAGGACAACGGGCTGCCGATCCACGTGTTCAACATCAACCAGTCCGGCGCGGTGCTGCGCATCCTCCACGGCGACCGCATCGGCACCATCGTGCGATGACCCCGACGAACCTGCAGGACATCGTGAAGCAGTCGCGCGCCGCGATGGACAAGGCGATGGAGAACACCCGGCGCGAGTTCGCCACCCTGCGCAGCGGCAAGGCCACGACCTCGCTGCTGGACCTGGTGCGGGTGCAGGCCTACGGCAACGAGATGCCGCTCAACCAGGTGGCCTCGGTGGCCGCGCCCGAGCCGCGCCTCCTCACGGTCACGCCGTGGGACAAGTCCCTCACCGGCGCGATCGACAAGGGACTGCGCGAGAGCGACCTGGGCCTCAACCCGGTCACCCAGGGCGGCGTCATCCGGGTGCCGCTGCCGCCCCTGACCGAGGAGCGCCGCCGCGAGCTGGTGAAGGTGGTGCACAAGCTCGCCGAGGAAGGGAAGGTCGCGGTCCGGCACGCGCGCCACACCTCCAAGGAGCTGCTCAAGAAGATCGAGCACGTCTCCGAGGACGACCACCGCAAGGCCGACCACGATCTCCAGAAGGTCACCGACGACCACATCAAGCACATCGACGAGATGGTGAAGGCCAAGGAAGCGGAGATCATGGAGGTGTGAGCGGGGACGGCGGCGGTGCGGAGAGCGGCGCGCTGCTCGAGCGCATCCGGGCCGGCGGCGAGGTCCCGCGGCACGTGGCCGTCATCATGGACGGCAACGGCCGCTGGGCGCAGGAGCGCCACCTGCCCCGGCCGGTGGGCCACCGCGAGGGGATGAAGGCGGTGCGCGAGGCGGTGGAGGGATGCATCGCGGCCGGGGTGGAGGTGCTCACCCTGTTCGCCTTTTCCGAGGAGAACTGGAACCGCCCGCCGCTCGAGATCGGCGCCCTGATGGCGCTGCTCGAGGAGTACATCGCCCGCGAGACGGCCGAGCTCAGGGCCAACGGCGTCGAGGTCCACGTGGTGGGCGACCTGGGCCGGCTGGCGCCCAAGGCGCGGGAGGCGGTGGACCGGCTGATCGCGCAGACCCGCGGCGGCACCCGCCTGGCCCTCAACCTCGCCATCTCCTACTCGAGCCGGGCCGAGATCGCGCGCGCGGCGCGCCGGCTCGCCGAGGACGTCCTCCAGGGCCGCCTGGCCCTCGAGGACGTGGACGAGGACGCCGTGAGCCTGCGCCTGTACACCGCGGGGATCCCCGACCCCGACCTCCTGGTGCGCACCTCGGGCGAGCAGCGGATCTCCAACTTCCTGCTGTGGCAGCTCGCCTACACGGAGCTGTACATCACGCCGGTGCTGTGGCCCGACTTCACCCGCCGGCACCTGTTCGAAGCCATCCTCGACTACCAGGGGCGCGAGCGCCGCTTCGGTCGCGTCACCGCCTGATGCCGTCCGGGGCAGGGCAGCTGCTGCGCCGCGTCGCGTTCTCGGCGGTCGCCATCCCGGTGGCCGTGGTCGCGGCGTACGCCGGCGGCTGGGTGCTCGCGGCGCTGCTGGCCGTCGTCGGCGTCCTCGCCACCCGCGAGGTGTACGACCTCGCCGCGCAGGGCGGCGTCGACCCGCTGCGCCGCTCCGGCCTCGTGGCCGCGGCGGTGATCCCGCTCGCCACCTACTGGGCGAAGGGCTCCGAGATCCACTTCGCCGAGCCGGCGATCTACCTCGGGGCGCTGTGGATGATCGCCGTGATCGCGGCCGCGGCATGGCGTCGGGGCCCCGGCGGCCGCCCGCTGTCGGCGGTCGCGGTCACCGTGTTCGGTGTGCTGTACGCGCCGGGCCTCCTGGGCTTCGCCATCGTGCTGCGGCACCCGACCGGCCTGGGGCTCGATTCGCGGCCGGGCACCGCGCTGCTGTTCTTCCCGCTCGCGCTCACCTGGATCGGCGACACCGCCGCGATGGCGGGCGGCAAGCTCATCGGCGGGCCGAAGCTGGCGCCGACGCTGTCGCCCTCCAAGACCTGGGCGGGGGCGTGGTGCGGCCTCGCCGCCGCGGTGCTCGCGGCCTGGGCGTACGCGACCTGGATCCTCGACCCGCTGGGCCGCTCGCTGCCGCTCGCGGCGGCGCTCCTGGCCGGCGCGGCGATCGGCGTCACCGGCCAGGCCGGCGACCTGGCCGAGTCGCTCCTCAAGCGCGAGGTCGGCGTCAAGGACAGCTCGGGCCTGATCCCGGGGCACGGCGGCATGCTGGACCGCATCGACTCGCTGCTGTTCGTGCTGCCGGTGACGGCCGGCCTGTTCCGGATCCTGGGCCTCACGTGAGCGCGCCGCGCGGTACGGGCGCGGCGGCCGCGCGGCCCGCGGGATCCGGCTCCGCGTCGGGCGCCCCCGTCGGCGTGGCGATCCTCGGCTCCACCGGCTCGATCGGCACGTCCGCCCTCAAGGTGCTGGCGCGCCAGCGCGACCGGTTCCACGTGGTCGCGCTCACGGCCTTCGGGCAGCGGGAGCGGCTCGAGGCGCAGGCGGCGGCGTTCCGCCCCGCGTTCGTCGGCCTGGTCAACGGCCAGGCGACGAACGGCTGGCGGGCGGGCCGCGCCTGCCTGGTGGACGCGGTGACCCGCGCGGACGTGGACGTGGTGCTCAACGGGATCGTGGGCGCCGCCGGCCTCGAGGCCACGCTCGCGGCGCTCGCGGCCGGCAAGCGCGTCGCGCTCGCCAACAAGGAGACGCTGGTGATGGCGGGCGAGCTGGTGATGCGCACCGCCCGCGAGCGGGGCGGCGAGATCGTGCCCGTGGACTCCGAGCACTCGGCCATCCTGCAGTGCGTCACCGGTCGCCGGCCGGCGGCCCTCCACCGGGTGATCCTCACCGCCTCGGGCGGGCCGTTCCACTCCTGGGACGCCGAGCGGGTGCGGCACGCCACGGTGGCCGAGGCGCTCAACCACCCGACCTGGCGGATGGGCCGGAAGATCACGGTGGACAGCGCGACGCTGGCCAACAAGGCGCTGGAGGTGATCGAGGCCCACTTCCTGTTCGGCCTGCCCTACGACCGGATCGAGGCGGTGGTGCACCCGCAGTCGGTGATCCACTCCTTCGTGGAGTTCGTGGACGGCTCGGTGCTCGCCCAGCTCGGCTTCCCGAACATGGAGCTGCCGATCCTGTACGCCCTGACCCACCCGGACCGCGTGGCCGACGACGGCGTGGCGCGCTTCGACCCGGTCGCCGCGGGCTCGCTGACGTTCGAGCCGGTGCGCACCGACGTGTTCCCGGCGCTGGCCCTGGGGATGCAGGCGGGCCGTGCCGGCGGGTCGGCGCCCGCCGCGTTCAACGCCGCCAACGAGGTCGCGGTGGCGGCCTTCCTGGCCGGCGAGGCGCCGTTCGGGCGGATCGCCGAGGTGATCGCGCGGGTACTGGAGGAGCAGATCGTGACCGAGGTCTCGAGCGTGGAGGCGGTCCTCGAGGCGGACGCCTGGGCGCGGCGCCGGGCGGCGGAGCTGCTGCGGTGTTCCTGAACGCGAACTTCACGCTGGTGTCGATCCTCGCGGGCGTCGTCGTCCTCGGCGTCCTGATCTTCGTCCACGAGCTGGGCCACTTCCTCGCGGCCAAGTCCGTGGGCATCGCCGTGCTGCGCTTCTCGTTCGGCCTGGGACCCCGCACGCCGATCGGCGTCCGGATCGGCGAGACGGACTACTGCCTGTCGTGGATCCCGTTCGGCGGCTTCGTGAAGATGGCGGGCGTCGAGGAGGAGGGCGCGCCGGAGACGCTGGAGGGGGGGAAGCTGGAGGCGGAGGTGCCCCCCGAACGCACCTTCGACGCCAAGCCGCTCGTGGCCCGGGTGTTCGTCATCTCGGCGGGGGTCCTGATGAACGCCCTGTTCGCGATCGCGATCTACGTGGCGGTCGCGGGGGCGTACGGCGTGACGGTGGACACCACGGTCACCGTGGGTGCGGTGGACAGCACCGCGCTCCCCCTCGGGGCGGCCGGGCTGGCGTCGCTGCATCCGGGCGACCGGATCCTCCGGATCAACGGCGACTCGGTGACGGGGTGGGACGACATCCAGCAGAAGCTGTTCACGGCCCCCGGGACCCGCATCACGGTCGCCGTGGCCGGCCGCGCGACCCCGATCCTGCTCGACGTGCCGAGCGCCGAGAGCCGGTCCCGCGAGGCGCTGGTGGCCGCGCTCGAGGCGCGGCACGAGCCGCTGGTGGGCCAGGTGGAGTCCGGGTCGCCGGCCGACTCGGCGGGCCTCAGGCGCGGCGACCGCATCGTGTCGGCCGGCGGCACGGCCGTGGACTCGTGGGAGCGGCTGGTCCGGGCCATCCAGCCCAACCCCGGGCGGCGGATGGCGCTCGAGGTGCTGCGGGACGGGCGCACGCTCGCGGTGGCCATCACGCCCCGGCCGATCGAGGTGCGGGACCGCCCGGGCGCGAAGCCGCGCACCGTGGGGCAGCTGGGCATCGGGCGGTGGCTCGAGGTGCGGCACTTCGGGGCGGCGGGGTCGGTGCGCGAGGGCCTGCGCCAGGCGGCGGGCGGGGCCGGCCTGATCCTGTTCACGCTCAAGCAGCTGGTGACGGGCCAGGCCTCGGTGCGGGAGATCGGCGGGCCGATCCTGATCGGCCAGCTGGCCGGCGAGGTGGTGCGGGCGGGGATGCGGGAGTTCCTGGCGTTCGTCGCGCTGCTCTCGGTCAACCTCGCGATCCTGAACCTGCTGCCGATACCCGTTCTGGACGGCGGGCACCTGGTGTTCCTGCTGGTCGAGGGCGTGCGGGGCCGGCCGCTGTCGCTGGTGCAGCGCCAGCGCCTGACGCAGATCGGGTTCTTCGTGCTGGTGGGGATCATGGTGCTGGCGCTCAGCAACGACGTGCTGCGTCTATTCCGGTGAGAGGCCGCTCACCCCTCACTTCTCACTGCGCTCGCCCCGCCCCAGCATCTTCCGCACCGCATCGATCGCCACCTCGGTCGTCGAGCGCTTGCCCTCCAGCAGCCCCTCCAGATCCTCCGCCAGGTCCGCCGCGCTCGCGTAGCGCTCCTCCCGGTCCTTCGCCATGCAGGTCAGCACGATCTTCTCGAAGGCGCGCGACAGCTCCGGCCGGCGGCGCCGCAGCGGCTCGGGCGGCTCCTCCACGTGCAGCCGCGCCAGCTCGTACCAGTCGCCGGCGCGGAACGGCAGCTCCCCGGTGGCCGCGCGGTACATCGTCACCCCGAGGGCGTACACGTCCGTGCGGCCGTCGAGCGGCAGGCCGCGCGCCTGCTCGGGGGAGATGTAGTGCGGCGTGCCGATGGTCACCTGCTTGCCGGTGGTCGAGACGTAGGAGGCGATCGTCCGGGCGATGCCGAAGTCGGTGAGGATGGCCCGGCCCTCGGCGTCGAACAGGATGTTCTGGGGCTTGATGTCGCGGTGGACGATCCCGCCGTCGTGCGCGAACGCCATTCCCCGTGCGACGTCCCGGGCGGCGCGCACGACCTCGGCCTCGGGCAGGGCGGCGGACGCCTCGAGCCGCGCGTCCAGCGAGGTCGCCAGCCGCGGCATCGCGAAGTACACCACCTCGCCGTCCTGCCCGGCGTCGAGGATCCGGATGATGTTGGGGTGCCGCAGCTCGCCGGCGATGGTGGCTTCGTTGAGGAACCGGGCCGTGAACTGCGGGTCGCGGGCGTAGCGGGGCTTGAGGACCTTCAGCGCGACGTCGGCCGGCCCGTCGCCCTTGCTGGCGGCCACCACCCAGGCCATGCCGCCCGCGCCGAGCAGATCGGCGGCGAGGTACGGGCCGACGTGTCGGCCGGTCAGCGTCTCGGGTTCCAGCGTCAAACGTGCCCCTTGAGATCGGGTGGGACCGGGGTTAAAGTACACTGCTACGCGGAATTAGAGAATCGCTCCCGGAACCGCGTGACGGGAGCCGGGCAATCCAGGGGAACGCATGAGTTACGACAAGGCGGCCGCCGCCGCCCAGTACCGGCTGCACGAGACGGACACGGGCTCGACCCGCGTCCAGATCTCGCTCCTCAGCGCCCGCATCAACTCGCTGACCGACCATTTCCGTCAGCACGCCAAGGACCACCACGGACGGCTCGGCCTGATCAAGATGGTCGGGCGCCGGCGCCGTCTGCTGGAGTACCTGAAGCGCACGGATCTGGTGGCGTACCGCCAGCTCATCGACGAGCTGGGACTCCGTCACTAAGAACTGGTTCCCAGACGCCAAGTTCCCAGTTGCCAGGAACGCTCACGAGCGTGTCTTGACTGGCAACTCGGCGTCCGGCAACCGGCACCTTTCTCCTTAACAGGAATGTCACTCCCATGATGCATCGCCTCGAGCGGTCGTTCGCCGGCCGCACCTTCCGCATGGAGTGCGGGCGGCTGGCCAAGCAGGCCGCCGGCGCCGCGCTCGTCCAGTTCGGCGAGACCACGGTCCTCGCCGCCGCGTCCGTCGCGGACACGGTGAGCAACCTGCCGTTCTTCCCGCTGCTGGTCGAGTACCGGGAGAAGTTCTACGCCGCGGGCAAGATCCCCGGCGGCTTCCTGAAGCGGGAGGCGCGGCCGCACGACGAGGAGATCCTCGCCGCGCGCCTGATCGACCGCTCCATCCGGCCCCTGTTCCCGGAGGGGTTCAAGAACGAGGTCCAGGTGTTCGTCTACGTCCTCTCCGCCGACCAGGAGAACGACGCCGACGTGCTGGGGATGGTGGCGGCCAGCTTCGCGCTCGCCAGCTCGAAGATCCCGTTCGCGGGCCCGCTGGCCGGCGTGCGGGTCGGGCGGGTGGAGGGGAAGTGGATCCTCAACCCGACCTTCCAGCAGCTCGAGTTCTCGGACGTGGACATCGTGGTGAGCGGCACCGCCGACTCCATCATGATGGTCGAGGGCGGGGCGGGCGAGATCGCCGAGGCCGAGATGGTCGAGGCGCTCAAGGTGGCGCAGAAGGGCCTGCAGGAGCTGGTCGCGCTGCAGCAGGACCTGCTGGCGCAGCACAGCGTGCCGAAGATGGAGTGGACCAAGGCCGAGCCGCCCGCCGACCTGGTGGCGCGGGTCAAGGCGCTGGCGGAGCCGCGCGTCGCCGAGGCGATGAACCTGGCGGTGAAGGAGGAGCGCGCCCAGGCGCTGGGGGCCCTGCAGTCCACGGTCGTCCAGCAGCTGGGGGACGAGTTCCCCGACCAGGGCCGGGTGATCGGCGGGATCCTGGAGGACCTGCTGTACCACATCATGCGCGCCCAGGTGCTGGACCGCGGCGAGCGGATCGACGGCCGCGACGCGACGACGGTGCGCCCCATCACCTGCGAGGTCGGCATCCTGCCGCGGGTCCACGGCTCGGCCCTGTTCACCCGGGGCCAGACCCAGGCGCTGGTGACGACGACCCTGGGCAGCGTGGACGACGAGCAGCGCATCGACAACATCGATGTCCCGCGCGAGACCACCAAGTCGTTCATGCTGCACTACAACTTCCCGCCGTTCTCGACCGGCGAGGTGCGGCCGATGCGCGGTACCTCGCGGCGCGAGATCGGCCACGGCGCGCTGGCCGAGCGGGCGGTGACGCCGCTGCTGCCCTCCTACGAGGCCTTCCCGTACACGATCCGCATCGTCTCCGAGGTGCTCGAGTCGAACGGCTCCTCGTCGATGGCCACGGTGTGCGGCTCCTCGCTGTCGCTGATGGACGCGGGCGTCCCGCTCAAGGCGCCGTGCGCCGGGGTGGCGATGGGCCTCATCAAGGAGGGCGAGAAGATCGTCATCCTGACCGACATCCTCGGCACCGAGGACGCGCTCGGCGACATGGACTTCAAGGTGGCCGGGACCGAGACCGGCATCACCTCGATCCAGATGGACATCAAGATCCAGGGCCTGTCGCTCGACATCATGGCCCGGGCGCTCGACCAGGCGAAGAAGGGCCGGCTGCACATCCTCGGCGTGATGGGCAAGACGCTGAAGGAGGCGCGGTCGGAGATGTCGCCGTGGGCGCCGCGGATCCTCACCATCCAGGTCAAGCAGAAGGAGATCGGCAAGATCATCGGGCCCAAGGGCGCCACGATCCGCGACATCGAGGAGCAGTCGGGCGCGAAGGTCAGCATCGATGACGACGGCGTGGTCACCATCGCCGCGGTGGGCGCCGAGGCGGGCGCCAAGGCGCGCGAGATGGTGGAGGCGCTGATCCAGGAGGCGGAGGTCGGCAAGACGTACACCGGGAAGGTGAAGACCACCACCGCTTTCGGCGCGTTCGTCGAGATCCTGCCCGGCGTCGAGGGCCTGGTCCACATCTCGGAGCTGCAGCACGGGCGCACCGAGCGGACCGAGGACGTCGTCAAGAAGGGCGACACCCTCACCGTCAAGCTGCTCGAGGTGGACGAGCGGGGCCGGCTGCGGCTGTCGCGCAAGGCGCTGATCGAGAAGAGCTGACGTGCGCACGGTCCGGCTCGACGACGCCGCGTGGCGCAGCGACGCGCCCAACGGGCTCGTCATCCTGACCGAGCGGATGCCGTGGCTGCGCTCGGCGGCGGCCGGCTTCTGGGTCAAGACCGCGTCGGCGCACGAGCCGCGCGAGAAGATGGGCGTGTCGCATCTGCTCGAGCACATGGTGTTCAAGGGCACGCCCACCCGCTCCACCCAGGACATCGCCGTCGCGCTCGAGTCGCGCGGCGGCGGGCTGGACGCCTACACCGGCCGCGACCACACCACCTACCAGGCCCGCATGCTGGACGCGGACCTGCCGCTCGCCGTGGACCTCCTCACCGACATCGTGCGCCGGCCGCTGCTGCGGGACGCGGACCTCGCGCTCGAGCGCAAGGTCGTGCTCGAGGAGATCGCCACCGTCGACGACACCCCGGACGACCTGGTGTTCGACCTCCACGCGGCGGCGCTGTGGCGCTCGCACGCGTACGGCTACCGCATCCTCGGCACCCGCGAGACCGTGGCGGGGATCACGGCGGCCGACCTCCAGGCGCTGCACCGGCGCACCTACCTGCCGCGGCACCTGGTGTTCGCCGCCGCGGGCAACCTGGAGCACGAGCAGGTGCTCGGCCTGCTGCAGGGCGCCGGGTGGCTCGACCTCGAGCCCGGCCCCGAGACCGCGCCGGTGCCGCCGCCCGAGGCCGCGAGCCGGCTCGAGCAGCGCGTCGCCCGCGACGGCGCACAGGTGCACCTGGTGTTCGGGACCGAGACGTTCCGCTACGGCGATCCGCGGCGGCACGCCCTGGTCCTCGTCTCGACCATCTTCGGCTCGGGGATGAGCTCGCGGCTGTTCCAGCGGGTGCGCGAGGAGCTGGGCCTGGCCTACACCGTCTACGCCTTCCACTCGTTCTTCCAGGCGTCGGGCGCGGCGGGCGTGTACGTGGGCACGCAGCCCCCGACGGCCGAGCGCGCGGCGGAGACCATCCGCGAGGAGCTCGCGCGATTGGCGAAGGACTCTCTCACGGCCGAGGAGCTGGCGTCGGCCAAGCAGCAGGTGAAGGGCCAGCTGGTGCTGATGCTCGAGAGCCCGGTGCCCCGGATGTACCGCCTCGCCGGCTCCGCGCTCTACCGCGAGGCGTACAAGACGATCGACGCGGTGCTGGCCGAAGTGGACGCGGTCACGGCCGACCAGGTCGCCGCCGTCGCGTCGGAGTTCTACGCGCCCGACCGCCAGGTCGTCGTGTGGCTGGGCCCCAGCTGACGTCCGGCGCCTCCCCGCGGGCGTGACGGGCGCGCCGGGCATGGTCCCGCCGGTCCTCTGCTACCACAAGATCGACACCCGGTTCGAGCTGGGCTTCACCCAGGTCGAGCCGCGGGTCTTCCGCCGCCAGGTCGAGGCGCTGGCCCGGGCCGGCTATCGCACCCTGGGCACGGACGAACTGCGCGAGCGCCTGGCGTCGCCGGCCGGGAGCAGTGGGGGCGGGGGCGACGGGGCGGCGCGCGAGGTGGTCGTCACCTTCGACGACGGCTACGCGGGTCTCGCGCGGCACGCCTTTCCGGTCCTGGCCGACCACGGCTTCCGCGCCCTGGTGTTCGTGATCAGCGACTTCGTCGGCCGGGAGAACAGCTGGGACGTGCAGTACGGGTGGCGCCGGTTCACGCACCTCGATTGGGACGAGCTCGCGGCGTGGCAGGAGCGCGGCATCGAGGTGCACTCGCACGGCGCGACGCACGCCCGCCTCACCTGGCTGCCCGACGCGCAGGCGGCCGAGGAGCTGGAGCGGTCCCGCGAGGCGATCGGCCGCCGGCTCGGCCGCGTGCCCTGCGCCGTGAGCTACCCGTTCGGATCCGCGGACGCGCGGGTGCGCGCCCTCGCCGCCCGGGCCGGCTACGCGCTGGGGTTCGCCGGACCCGGTCGCCGCGACGTCGAGGCGCTCGCGGTCCCGCGCCGGCCCGTGTACGGGTGGGACCGCGGGGCGATGCCCCTGGTGCTGGGCGGCTCCCCGTTCTCGGGCGCGGGCCTGGCGCTGGCGCGGCTCACGAGCCGCTGCGCCGTGGGCACGGCCGCGATACAGCGGGTGCTGGGACGCCGCTACCGGGGGTAAGAGGCGGGGGTTTGGGGGTGCCTAGCGGTGCGCGGCGGCGGGCCGGCCGTTGCCCGCGAGCGCGTCCACGTAGCGCTCGTGGAACGCCTTCAGCCGGGCCACCAGCGACTCGATCTCTTCGCGCGAGGGCAGGAACGTGGTGCGGAAGTGCAGGGTCCCGGGCTCCTGCCCGAACCCCGAGCCGGGCACGACGCAGATCCCGGTCTCCTCGAGCAGCGCGAGGCAGTACGCGGAGTCGCGCTTCCCCTCGTAGTCGAGCCGCTGCTCCTCCGTCATCGCGCCGACGTCCACGCCCGGCTCGGCCGGCAGCTCGAAGCGCACGAAGCCGTACAGCGCCCCCTGCGGCGCCTCGAGCGACATCCCCGGGATCGCGTTGATCCCGCGGCCCAGGATCTCCGCCTTGGCCTTGAGCTCGCGCAGCACGCCGTCCCGCTCCGCCACGTAGCGCTCGTAGCTCGCCTCGCCGGCCACCGGCGGGGACACCATCACGTACACGGCGATCTGGCCCGGCACGGTGGCGCACAGGCTGATCGACTGGAGCTTCACCAGCTCGGCCAGCACGTCGTCGGGCATGTTGCGGAACTCGACGTAGCCGCCGCGATGCCCGCACTCGCCGAGGAAGCCCTTCGACACCGAGTGGAAGCTGAACAGCGAGACCGAGGTCTCGCCCAGCTCGTGCATCACCTTGGCGAAGGAGTGGAAGCGGCGGTCCGGGGCGTACACGTTCTCCTGGTAGACCTCGTCGGCCAGGATCGCCAGCCCGTTGGCGCGGGCGAACCGGATCACCATCGCGATGTTCTCGCGGGTCAGCACCGCGCCGGTGGGGTTGCCGGGATTGATGACCACGATCGCCGCCGGCCGGATCCCCTCGGCCCGCGCCCGCGCGTGGCTCGAGAGCAGCGTCTCCTCGCGCAGCTGCCAGTGCCGGCTCTCGTCGAGGTGGTAGCCGACCGCCTTGCCCCCGCGCAGCGCGATCTCGGCGCTGTACAGCGGGTACTGCGGGATCGGGATCAGGATGCCGTCGTTGCGATCCCGGAGCAGGGCGACCACGGCGGCCTCGACGCCCTTGCTCGCGCCGTCGGTCAGGAGGATCCGGTCCTTGTCGGCGGGGATGCCGTCGCGCCGGGTGATGAACTCCGCCACCGCCTGGCGGATGAACGGGATGCCGGCGCTCTGGGAGTACGCGCCGGTGCCCGCCGGATGCCGCGCGAGGATCGCGCGCACCTTGTCCACGACGTCGCCCGGGAAGTGCCGCAGCGCCGCCGGGTCGTCGAGCAGCGCCGGATACTCCGCGAGGCAGAGGATCTGCCGCAGGTAGGTCAACGGACGCTGCACGAAGGCGAGCGGGTTGCCGATGTTGCAGTAGGTGATCTTGCGGCCCTGCGCCTCGAGCTGCTGGGCGCGCGCCGGTATCGGGCCGCGCACCGCGTACTCGGCGCGGAGGAGGTCGCGGTTCAGGTCGGTCCGGCTGATCATGGCTTCAACTTGGCATTCTCGCGGCACAAGTTCAATGCGGCGCGCGCAGCAGGGTGTAGGGTGTGAGGGTCTAGGGTGTGAGGCGCAACTCTACACCCTACCCCCTACACCCTACACCCAGACCGTTCACCGTCCCGGTCTCACCTCTTCGAACCGGACATTCAGCACCGGATACGTCGGCCAGTCCTTGTAGTCGAAATGCCACCACTCCGCGCCGTAGACCGTGAACCCCTGCGCTTCCATAGCCCGCCGCAGCAGCGCGCGGTACCAGCGCTGGAGGCCGGTGCCGCCGGGATAGTCGGCGAACGAGCGGGGTGAGAACTCGTCGTAGCCCCCCACCATCCCGACCGGCTGCCCGGTGCCGAGGTCGTAGAGGGTGAGATCCACTGCGCAGCCGCGGTTGTGGTGCGAGCCCTGCGCCGGATCGGCCACGAAGATCCTGAGGGAGTCGGGCGTCGCGTCCCAGAACATCCGCGTCACGTACCAGGGGCGGTACGCGTCGTGGATCAGCAGTCCGTAGCCCCGGGCCTCGAGCCACCGCGCGGCCTTCGCGAGCGCCAGCGCGGCCGGCCGCTGGAGGAAGGCGCGGGCCGTGGTGTACATCGCCGCGCCCATGAAGTCGTTGGTGGTGGCGTACCGGATGTCGAGCCGGATCCGCGGGTCGAGCGTCGTCAGGTCCACCAGGTCCGGCGCGCGGAGGCCGCGCGGCCGGGGCGGCGGGCGCATCGCGAGCGCGTCGCGCCGCAGCTCCTCGACGGGCTTGAGCGGCGTGATCCGGAACGTCACGCCGGCCTCCGGTCCCACGGCGCGGCGCGGGAAGCGCACGCCGGCCACCAGCGCGGCCGCGGGCCGGCCGTCGGCCCCGCGGACGAACACGACCGGCTCGCCGGCGTACAGGCCGTAGTCGGGGAAGCGGTACGCCGTGTCCGACACCGCGACCAGCGGGTACAGCGCGAACCACTCGATCTGGGCGAACAGCTGCCCGTCGCGCTCGAGGACGTACAGGACGTCGTGGTCCCAGCCGTATTCGCCGATGAGGCTGTCGAGGCTGGGGCTCGGGGGTTGGGGTTTGGGGTTTGGCGCAAGGCGCAACGTGTCGCCCTCGTAGACCAGGTACCCCGGACCACGCAGGATCCGTTCGCCGTACACCACGCGGCCGTCCACCACCAGCGTGTCGCCGCGCGCGCGGAGCGGGGAGACGAACCCGCCGGACACCGGCTGCATCCACAGGGCGCCGTCACGCACGTCGAGGTCCAGGCCGTGGCGCCGGCCGCGCCAGCGGCCCGCGAGACGGGCGGCGTCCGCGGCCGGCACGGCCACCGTGCTGTCGATCGGCGGCGGCGTCCGCCCCTCCTTCGCGGCCAGCATCAGGCGGAGGGCGGCGTTCGCCACCCGCGCCGGCACCGCCATCCCCGCGTCCACGGTGGTCGACACCGCCACGCCGAGCCCGTCCCGCGGCAGCGCCGCCAGCTCGGTGCCGAAGCCGTAGTGCCAGCCGTCGTGGCCGATCCACGGGTGCCCGTCGAGCTGCGAGATCTGGAAGCCGAGGCCGAAGCCGCTGGTCTGTCCGGCGCGACCGAACTGCACCCCCCACATCGCCGCCAGCGTGGAGTCGGCGAGCACGCGCCCGTTCGGGCCTACGCCCCCCGCGAACAGCGCGCTCAGGAACCGCGCCAGGTCGAGCATCGTCGTCGTCAGCTCGGCGGCCGGCGCGATGCCGAGGGGGAAGGTCGGGGCGTCGAAGGTGCGTCCGTCCGTGGTGAACATCTGTCCCCGGGCGCGGCGGCCGAGCAGGTCTGGCCCCGGCGCGAAGCTGCTGCCCGTCATCCCGAGCGGATCGAGCACCGACTCCTGGAGGCGCCGGGCGAACGGCTCGCCGGTCACCCGCTCGACGACGTACCCCGCCAGCGCGATCGCGGCGTTGGAGTACTTGGTCGTGGTGCCGGGCGCGTAGACCAGCGCCGTCGAGTCGAGGCTCAGCGCCGTGGCGGCGAGGGTGGGCGACGTGGGATCGAAGTAGTTGCCGACCGGCGGCTCGCGCACCAGCCCCGAGCGGTGCGAGAGCAGCTCGCGCAGCGTGATGGGCTCGCCGAACGGGTTCGCGGGGTGGAACTCCGGGACGTAGCGCGTCACCGGCGTGTCGAGGGCGACCCGGCCCGCCTCGACGAGCTGCATCACCGCGACGTCGGTGAACAGCTTCGAGACCGAGGCGACGCGGTAGGGCGTCTGGGCGGTGGCGGGCGTGCGGTTCGCGGGGTCGGCGAGGCCGAAGCCGCGGGCCCAGACCGTCTGCCGGCCGTCGACGAGCGCGATCGAGAGGGCGGGGAGCTTCTTCTCCGCCACCTGCGCGTCGATGAACCGTGTCAGCGCCTCCGCGACGCGGGCGTAGTCGGCCCGGGCGGCGACGCTGTCCTGGGCCTCGAGCCCCGGCGCGGCGCCGGCGGCGACGAGGGCCACGAGAGCGCAGGCCCGGGCGGCGACGGATCGGCGGCGTGGGTAGCGCATGGCAGTCACGTAGCCTGCGCCTGCGGCCCGGCGCAACCCCGCGCCGCCACCCGCTGAGCGCGCCTACTGCCCGCCCGGAGGGCCGCCCCGCGGCGCGCCCATCGGCGGCATCGCGGACAGGTTCTTGTCGAACACCTTCTGCTGCTCCGGGGTCAGGACCGCGCGGATCTCGTTGTCCTGCGCCGTGCGCAGCGCGGCCATCCTCGCGCGCGCGGACGAGTCGGGCGGGCTGCCCGGCGTGAACAGCGCCCGCATCTGCGGCTGGTACTTGGCCTGGATCGAGTCCACCTGCGCTTGCTGCTGGGCAGTGAGCGTGATGCCGTTCAGGAGCATTTGCATCCGGCGGCCGGGGCCGCGCATGCCGCCCATGCCGCCGCCGCCCGGGTACTGCGGGTTCTGCGCCAGCGCGGCCGACGCGGAGAGCGCGAGCAGTGCGGCCGATGCGAGCGCGATGCGGAGCTTCATGACGTCCTCCTGCAGGTCGTGGTGCGTGGGTGTCGGCAATCGACATGCGATACGGCCGAGGGGCGCCCGACGTTGGCGCCCGCCCGGCCGCCCTTCGACGCACGCCGTGCCGGGCGCGTTAACGGGGGCCGGTCGTGGCGAGCGCCGGGGTGACCGCGACGGCGCCCGGCGTTACTCTCCAGCGACCCGTTCGTGAGGTGCTGTCGTGGAACCGCTCGTGCTCGATCCCCGCACCACGGCCCTCGTGCTCGTCGACCTGCAACGCGGGATCGTGGGCCGGCAGACGGATCCCTACGCTGCCGCGGACGTCGTCGCGCGGGCCCGCCGGCTGGCGACCCGCTTCCGCGAAGTCGGCGGCGCGGTCGTCTTGGTGCGCGTCGCCTACTCGCCCGACGGGCGCGACCGCCTCACGCAGCGCATCGACGCGCCGCCGATGAGCGCGGCGGTGGGGCCCGAGTTCAGCGAGCTGGTGCCCGAGCTCGGGCAGGCGCCCGGCGACGTGGTGGTCACCAAGCGGCAGTGGGGCGCGTTCTACGGCACGGAGCTGGAGCTGCAACTCCGCCGGCGCGGGGTGCGGACGCTCGTCCTGGGCGGGATCGCGACCAACTTCGGGGTCGAGTCCACCGCGCGCGACGCGTTCGAG
>DASPSV010000241.1:0-25819 GCA_035623755.1 Gemmatimonadales bacterium | reverse complement strand
GACGCCGATCTCCTGCGTGCGCTGCGCGACCCCGTAGGCCGTCACGCCGTAGAGCCCGAGCGACGCGATCACCAGCGCGAGCAGGCCGAACAGGCTCAGCATCGTCGCGCCGAGCTGCCACGATCGCCACTGCGGCGCGATCCGCTCGGCCAGCGTCTGGACCTGGACGTACGGCAGGTCCGGCTCGGAGACCTGGAGCGCGTGCTGCACCTGCGCCGCGGCCTGCGCGGCGGGACCGCGCGTGCGGATCACCAGCCCGTCGAGCGGCATCACGGGCGGCTGCAGCTGTTGCTGGAAGGCGAGGTAGTAGTTCAGCGACTGCGCCTGCGTGACCGAGCGGCCCCTGACGTCCGCGACGACGCCGACGACCGAGATGCACGTCGTATCGCCGAGGAAGACGCACTGCCCGATCGGGTCGCGGCCGGGCCAGGCGAACTTCGCGAACGACTCGTCCACGACCGTGACCGGGATCGTGCCCTTCACGTCGCCGTCGGTGAAGCCGCGGCCGCGGAGGATGTGCGTGCCGACGGTGGCGAAGTAGGTCGGCGTCACGGCCAGCATGAACGGGCCGCCGCCCGCCAGGCGCGGCAGCGTGTCGCGCCCCGACACGCGGATCGAGAGCATGATCACGGACTGGTACGGCATGCCGACCAACGCGTCGGCGCCGGCAACCAGCGGGTTGGCGCGGATCTTCTCGCGCATCCGGATCAGCCGCGCGCTCCGCGGGTCCACCGGGCCCTCCGGCGACGCGGCGAGCTGGCGCGAGATGGAGAGGTTGCCGCCCCGCTGCTGCGCGTTCGCCAGCAGCAGGTGGTCCACGTCGAAACCGTAGTCGAGCGTCTGCGCGTGCCTGAGGCTCCGGGCGAACAGCCCCGCGCCCACGAGCAGCACCAGCGTCAGGGCGACCTGCGTCGCCAGCAGCGCCGAGCGCAGCCGCCCGCGCGTCGGGCTCACGTCGCGGCCGCCGCTCCTCAGCGCGCCCGAAAGGTCGGTGCGGCCGGCCTGCCACGCCGGCGCCACGCCGGCCAGGAGTCCCGTGACGAGGGCTGCCAGCGTCGTGAACCCGAGCACCCGCGGATCCAGCACCGACGCGCCGGGCGCCGGGCTCTGCAGCAGCCAGGCACGCACGGCGGCCCCGCCCCACAGCGCGACGAGCAGCGCGGCGGCGCCGCCCACGAGCGCCAGCACGAGGCTCTCGACCAGCACCTGCCGCACCAGGGCGCGGCGGCCGGCGCCGAGGCCGGCCCGGACCGCCAGCTCCGTGCGGCGCCGCAGCGCGCGCGCCAGCAGCAGGTTGCCCACGTTGGCGCACGCCACCAGCAGCACCGCGAGCGCGACCGCGCCCACCCACAGCGCCACCCGCGCGTCGTCCGTCATCCCGGGGCCGCGCGCCGCCTGGATCGGGCCGAGCACCACCTGGTCGTTCCCGGCGCGCGGCGGCCCCCGCCGCGGCCCCGCGCCCGGCGGCTCCGGCGCCGCCGAAACCGCGCGCTGCACGGCCACCGTCGCCTCGGCGGCGGCCGACGCGGTCGTGGCGCCCGGCGCGAGTCGCACGATCGCCTGTACCCAGAACCAGTTCCAGCTCGACAGCGCCTCGGCGCGGCCGACGATCGGCACCGCCTGGCGGATCGGGAGCCAGACGTCGGGCTCGTCGAGCTCCGCGCCGGTGAAGCCCGGCGAGGCGACCCCGATGATGGCGTAGAGGAAGGGGCCGATCGCGAGCGTCCGGTGCAGCACGTCCGGGTCGCCGCCCATCTGGCGCATCCAATAGGAGTGGCTGACGACCGCGACGGGCCCGGCGTCGAGCCGGTCCTCGGTCGAGTCGAAGAACCGCCCCAGCACCGTCGTCCCGCCCAGCAGCGGGACGTACGACGCGGTCACCGCCCGGATCGTGGCCGGGCGTGCCTCCGCCCCGGTGCCGATGCTCACGCCGCCGCCGCTGAACGCCGCGACGCCGGCGAAGCCGCGGACGCCCTGCAGCGCCTCGTACGAGGGGAACGACGTGCTCGGGTTGGCACCTCCCCCGCCGCCGATCGTGATCATGTTGGGGCGGCGGAAGTAGACGCGCTGCACGCGTCCCGCGTCCCGCACGCCCGCCGGCGGCTTCAGCAGCAGCGTGTCGAGCACGCCGAACATCGTGGTGTTGGCGCCGATGCCCAGCGCCAGCGTGACGACCACGGCGAGGGTGAAGCCGGGGCTGCGAAGGAGTCCCCGAACGGCGTACCGCAGATCCTGCATCAGAGTGTCCACGAGATCGGGGCCCTGGAAGCTGGGTGTAAGGGTGTAGGGTGTGTGGGTGTGGGGTGCGGGCGGATACACCCTACCCCCTACACCCTACACCCACTCGCCTCAAACGACGGCCACGGACTCCTCGACGATCCGTCCGTCGAAGAGATGGATGGTGCGATCAGCGTGCCGCGCGTAGCGGGGATCGTGCGTGACCATGCACAGCGTCGCGCCGCCGCGGTGGAGGTCCTGCAACAGCTCCATCACCGACTCGCCGTTCTTGGAGTCGAGGTTCCCCGTCGGCTCGTCGGCCAGCAGGATCAGGGGATCGCCCACCACCGCGCGCGCCACGGCGACGCGCTGCTGCTGGCCGCCGGAGAGCTGCGACGGATAGTGCTTCATCCGGTGGCTCATCCCCACCTTCTCGAGGGCGTCCTGCACGCGCTTGGCGCGCTCCGAGGACGGCATCCCGCGGTAGGTGAGCGGCAGCTCGACGTTCTCGGCCACCGTCAGGTCGCCGATCAGGTTGAACGCCTGGAAGATGAAGCCGATCTGCCGGTTCCGGATCTTGGCGCGCTGCGACGCCGTGAGGTTCGCCACGTGCTCGCCGCCGAGGACGTAGGCGCCCTCGCTCGGCGAGTCGAGCAGGCCGAGGATCGACAGCAGCGTCGTCTTCCCGCACCCGGACGGGCCGGACACGGCGAGGTACTCGCCCTGCTTGACCTCGAGGTGCACGTCCTCGAGGGCGTGGGTCTCCACCTCGTCGGTGTAGAAGACCTTCTTCAGGCCCTCGAGCTTGATCAGCGTCTGCCCGTTCGCTGCGGTCATCGTCCGTTCCCCGTTGATGGTCAGTCCAGCTTCACGCGATCCACCGCGTCGTAGCGCGACATGTCCGAGAGAATCACCACGTCCCCCGGCTTGAGCCCCGAGAGGACCTCGACCGAGTTCACCGACGTGCGGCCGAGCTGCACGTTCACGCGGACGGCGTACCCGCCGCCCTCCACCAGCTTGAACAGGCCCACCGTGCTGTTCGCCTGACCGTACGCGGGACGGCCCACGTAGGTGACGTTCGTCAGCCGCTCGATGGTGATCGTGCCCTCGACGCTGAGGTCGGAGCGCGAGCCCTGCGGGAGCGGGCCGTCGAACGCGA
This sequence comes from Gemmatimonadales bacterium, assembly GCA_035623755.1. Taxonomy (GTDB): domain Bacteria; phylum Gemmatimonadota; class Gemmatimonadetes; order Gemmatimonadales; family JACORV01; genus Fen-1245. The sequence goes on along the minus strand of DASPSV010000241.1, from coordinate 22,443 downwards.
CGTCCACGGCCACCGTGCCGTTCTGGGCCGACGGGTCCATCCGCACCACGTGCCCGGGCACGATGCCGTTGCGGGTGTCGATCGCCGCCTGCTGCAGTGGCGCCACCTCGGCGGCCTGGGTCTCGGCGACGCGCAGCACCGCCTTCAGGCGGCTGGGCTCGACCACCTCGGCGAGCTGCTGGCCCGCCTGCACCCACTGCCCCGCCTCGAGGTTGAGGTCCTGGAGCACGCCCGCCGCGCCGGCGGTCACGTGCATCGACGCGATGCGCCCCTGCTGGAACCGGGAGATGGCGCGCAGCCGCTCGACCTGGTCCCGCTGGAGCGCGATCTGGCTGTCCACCGAGCCGGCGATCACCGCCAGGCGCCGCTGCTCGATGTCCACCTGGCTCCGCGCCACCCCCACCTGGTCGCGCGCCTTGCTGAGGTCGAACGACGCGATGAGCCCGCGCTGCGCCAGGCTCTCGGCCGCCATCGCCGTGCGCTGCGCGTCGAGGAAGGCGGAGCGCGCCTGCGCCACCACGCCTTCCTGCGTCAGCCGCTGGTTCTCGAGCGACGTGCGCAGCGTCACCAGCGCACCCTGGGCCGCCGACACCGCCTGGTCGGCCGACAGCGCCTGCAGCTCCACGTCCGGGTTGCTCATCTCGAGCAGCACCGTGCTGGCCTGGACCTTGGCCCCGGGCCGGAGGTACACCCGGTCCACCCGGCCGCTCGTGACGGCGGAGATGAAGGTCGGCGACTCGGGCGTGAGCGTGCCGGGGCCGCGCACGTCGCGCACCATCGCGCCCTGCTTGACCGTGTCGATCACCAGCGTGGCGCGGTCCACCGAGGGCGCGGCCGGCCTGAGCCGGCTCAGCGCGACGGTGACGAGGGCGACGGCGGCGACGCCGCCGACGGCGTACAGCGTCCGGCGGCGCTTCTTGTTGACGGGTGCGCGAGGTATGTCCACGTCTTTAATGAAAGTGCAAGGCCCGGACCGGGGACGGTCGCGATGCCAAGCCTATGGGGCGCAGGACCTTGCGGGTGTTAGGGTGTAGGGTGTGAGGGTGTGGAGGTGCGCGGCTCCGGGACGGGCCGTCCCGGAAGCGAACATGGCGTCCGATGCTCGGCATTCCCTGCCCTGGCCGGCCCACCGATGCCGCCGGCCTCGCTCCCCGACCGCCGGGCGGCCCGATCGCTTGACGCCGGTGGGAATATCCACTACCGTACGGTTGTGGATACGTTGGGGACCGCCTTTGCGGCGTTGTCGGACCCGACCAGGCGGGCCTTGATCAAGAGGCTCTCGCAGGGTCCCGCGTCCGTCCACGGACTGACCGAGCCGTTTGCCGTCTCGCAGCAGATGATCTCGAAGCACGTCGCCTTCCTGGTGCGCGCACGGCTCGTGAGGAAGACGAAGCGTGGGCGGGAGAGCGTGTGTACGCTGAGGCCCGAAGCGATCAAGGCGGTCAGCGACTGGGCGCTCGACTATCGTCGCTTCTGGGAAGAGCGCTTCGACAAGCTGGATGCCGTTCTCGCGAACCTGAAGAAACGGAGGTGAACCATGGCGGAACGCACGACGAACCTCCTGCACGATCTCGTGATCACCAGGATCTTCGACGCCCCGCGCGAGCTGGTGTGGAAGGCGTGGACCGACCCGAAGCTGGTGATGCAATGGTGGGGGCCGAGGGGTTTCACCTCTCCGTCCTGCGAGATCGATCTCCGCGTGGGAGGGCGGTACCTCTTCTGCATGAGAGCGCCCGACGGTCGGGAGTTCTGGACTGGCGGCGAGTTCACGGAGATCGTGGCCCCCGAGAGGATCGTCGCCGTGCTGTTCTACGCCGACAAGAACGGCAAGGTCGCACCGGCGGACCCCAATGACGTCGAAGTGCGCGACGTGGTGACGCTCGAGCAGCTCGGCGGTGGCCGGACGAAGCTGACGCTCCGGCGCAGTCACTGGGACGTGGGAGAGGATGCGGGCTGGAACGAGATCCTCGACAAGCTGGCGGCGATGGTGGCCGGGCTGGCAAAGGCGAAGTGACGTCGTCCCGACGCGCGGCCTACGTCGCCCGCAGGATCTCGACGGGGTCGGCCCTCGCGGCGCGGTAGGCCGGCGCGAGGCACGCGGCCACCGTGACCAGCAGCAGGACCGCCTCCGCCGCGACGAGCGTCGGGGCGTCGGTCGGATACACGTTCTCGAGCACGTTCTGGAGGAAGAACGAGGTCCACAGCGCCACGAACGCACCGAGTCCCGTGCCGGCGAGCGTCATCACCACGCCGTCGTGGAGCACCGTCCTCACCAGGTCCCGCCGCTCCGCGCCGAGGGCCACGCGCACCGCGAACTCGCGCAGCCGCCGCGTCACCGTGTAGGCCATGACGCCGTAGATGCCGATGGCGGCGAGCACCAGGGCGAAGGAGCCCATCGCGACGAAGATCTGGGCCAGGAACGCTCGGGCCTCGACCGCGCTCTGCCGCCCCTGCAGGTACGGGAACAGCTCGGCGTCACCGCTCGGCACCGCCGCGCGGGCCGCGCGGCGCAACGGCACGACCAGCTGGCCGGGGTCGCCGGAGACCCGCACCGTCAGGCGCACGCCCGTCCCGACGCTGCCGGCGCGCACGACGTAGACCTCCGGCTCGGCCCGCAGGTCCGTCAGCTCGAAGCCCGGCGTCAGCGCCGTTCGGCAGACGCCGACGATCGGAACCCACGGCGCGTCCGACGCGGGCGCGCCGAGCTTCAGCATCCGTCCGACGGCGTTCCCGCGCGGGTACAGCCGAGCGGCGGCGACCGTGTTGAGGATGACGGCACCGTTCCCCACGAGATCGCCGGGGCTGAAATCCCGGCCCTGGAGCACCGGCAGGCCCATGGTGCGCAGGTGGGCGGGGGTCACGACCTCGGCCGAGGGCAGCAGGCGCGTCGAGTCCGACAGCTCGGCGGTCACCACGCGGCCCGGCAGTACCGGCGAGCTTTCGGCCGCGGCGTCGATCACGCCGGGAGCGCGCCTCAGGGCGTCCACGACGGCCAGCTGGAGCCGCAGCCGCTCGGCGGGCGGCGCCGAGTCCGCGAGGCCGCCGATCACGTAGCCGCTCAGCAGCTGCCGGGCCGGGAAGTTGTACTCGATGGTGGCGAGCCGGTGCACGACCTTGAGGAGGAGGCCCGCGCCCATCAGCAGCGCCAGGGCGAGCGCCACCTCGGAGACCACCAGGGCGCTGTAGCGCTGCCGGGTGCGGCCCGTCGTCCCCGCGCCGTCCTTGAGCGGCTCATCGAGGCTCACCGCGTTGGCGACGCGGATCGCCGGGACGAGGCCGAACAGCACGGCCGAGGCGGCGGCGGCCAGGGCGGCGAACGCGAACACCCGCCAGCTCAGCTGCGGCTCGACGATGCCGAGGAACCAGACGTCCTGCGGCAGCCGGTGGGTGACGAGGCTCGCGCCCCAGAAGCTCAGCACGATGCCGGCGAGCGCGCCCCCGACGGTCAGCACCGCGCACTCGACGAACAGCTGCCGCACCACGGCCGCCCGGCTCGCCCCGATGGCGAGGCGCAGCGCCACCTCGCGCCGCTTCGCGAGCCCGCGCGCCAGCATCAGGTTGGCGAGGTTGGCGCACGCGATCAGCAGGACCGCCAGCGACGCCCCGAGCATCGCGACGTGGATGTCGCCCAGTTTCATGGGGTCCTGCCGCATCGAGCCGGCGCTGAGCCAGAACGGCGCTTCTCCCGCTCCGTAGCGGGCCGTGAGGTACCGCGCGATCCCCGCCAGGTCCGAGTCCACGGCGGCCGGCGTCACGCCGGGCCTCAGCCTGGCCACGCCCCTGACGAAGCCGAGCCCGGCACCGCTGCGCTCCGCCTCGTCGGTCATCGCGGTCCACACCACGGAGCCGTAGGGGAAGTCCATGCCGCGCGGCATGACGCCCACCACCGAGTACACCCGCCGCGCGAAGACGACGGTGGCGCCGGCGAGCGACCGGCGACCGCCGAGCTGCTTCCGCCACAGCTCGTAGCTCACGACGGCGACGGGCCGGCCCGCGTCCGCGTCGCCGAGCAGGCGGCCCAGCTGCGGCCTGACGCCGAGCAGGGCGAAGAAGCGACCCGGGACCTCGGCGCCCGGCAGGTCACCCTCGTCGCGGCCCTGCTCCGACCAGGCGAAGGTGTACGGCGCGACGGGGAGGACCGAATCCAGCGTGCGGGTGCGCTCGCGCACCGCGTCGAGGACCACGAACGGCTTCAACGCCAGCTTGCGGCCCTGCACCCAGCCGATGGACCACAGCCGGTCGGCGTCCCGGTACGGCACCGCGGGATGCCGCACCGCGTCGAGGATGGCGAACATCGTCGTCACGAGCCCGAGGCCCAGGCCGAGCGAGAGCACCGCGACCGCCGTGAACCCGGGGCTGCGGCCGAGCGAGCGGAAGGCGTAGCGGAGGTCGCGCACCGTCATGAGGCCCGCCCACTGTATTAGTCCACCAATACAGTGAGGCGGCGGCGCGGTTTCGTCAAGCCGGTGCGCCGCGCCACGCACGCCCGCCGCGCCCCGGTTAGCTTTGGCGGCGCATGGACGACCTCGCCGTCTACGTCGCCCGGTTCAAGGGCCTGTTCGAGATCGAGCGCCTGGTCGCGCGGTCGGACGAGCGGCTGCTGTTCCTCGCCCGCGACCCGGTCCTCAAGCGCCGGGTGGCGCTGCGGGTCCACACCGACGCGGCGGCGCCGGGGCGGGCGTGGTTCCTCCGCGAGGCCGAGGTGGTGGCGCAGCTCGACCACCCGTGCCTCAGGCACGCGTACGCCGCCGGCGTCGCCGGCGACCTCGCCTGGCGGAGCGGCGCGTGGATCGAGGGCGAGAGCCTCGAGGAGGCCTGCGAGCGCGGGCCGCGGCCGATCCCGGCGGTGCTCGGCATGGCGCGCGACCTGCTGGACGGCCTCGAGCACGCCAACGTGCGCGGCATCGTGATCCGGCGGATCCTGCCCACCACGCTGATGCTCGACGTGTCGGGCCGCACGGTCATCACCGACCTGCGCTACGCGAACCAGGTGCTCCCCGCGGTCGCGATCCCCGACGCGAAGGTCAACTTCCCCTTCCTCGCGCCCGAGATCCGCGGCGGCGCGGCCGGCGACCCGGGCGCCGACGTGTACACGGCCGGCGCGGTGCTCTACTACGCGGTGACGGCGACGGCGCCGCGCGACCGGCCGGTACCGGCGCGGCGGCTCAGGGCCACCTGCCCCGCCGCGCTGGAGCGCGTGCTCGAGCGCGCGCTCGCCTCCGATCCCCGGCAGCGGTACCTGACGCCGGGCCAGATGCTCGCCGACCTGATGGCCGACACCGGCGACTTCGCGGGCACCGACGCCGGACCGCCGCCCGCGCACATCCTCCCCGGCACCGACCTGTGGGAGCAGCAGCTGCGCCGCGCCCTCGGCGACGACTACGAGCTGCTCGGCGACATCGGCAGCGGCAGCTTCGGACGCGTGTACCGCGTGCGCGACCTCAAGCTCGAGCGCGAGGTCGCGCTCAAGGTCCTCGACCCGGCGCTCACCGCCGACCCGGAGGTGGTCGAGCGGTTCCGCCGCGAGGCGCAGCTCGCCGCCAGCCTCCAGCACCCGAACATCGTCAGCATTTACGACATCGACGAGCGCTTCGGCCTGCTGTGGTACACGATGGAGCTGGTGAAGGGCGAAAACCTCGGCCAGCTCATCGACGAGCTCGGCCCGCTCGACCCCGAGAGCACGGTCGGCATCCTCAACGACACGCTCGCCGCGCTCGACCACGCGCACGAGCGGCGGCTGGTGCACCGCGACATCAAGCCGGAGAACCTGCTCCTCGGCCCCGACGGGCGGGTGCGGGTCACCGACTTCGGCCTCGCCCTCGCGCTGCCGCGGACCCGGATGTGGGGCGGCGCGACCTCGCGCAGCGGCACGCCGCAGTTCGCGGCGCCCGAGCAGCTGGTGGGCGGGCAGGTGGACGCGCGCAGCGACCTGTTCTCCCTCGCGCTGGTGGGCTACTTCGCGCTCCTGGGCAAGCCGCCGCTCGAGGACCGCACGCCGGACAAGGTCGCGCGCGGTCAGGTGGTCGGCGCCCTGCCCGACCTCAAGGCGCGGCGCGACGACGTCCCCGACGCGCTGGCGCGGGTGCTGAAGAAGGCGGCCTCGATGGACCCGATCGCGCGCTACGCCTCGGCGACGGGCTTCAAGCGGGCGCTCGACCGGGCGATGAAGGGGTCCGGCGATCTGCGGGCGCCGGAGCGGAGGAACCTGCTGCAGAGGATTACGGGGATCTTCGAATAGGGTGTGAGGGTGTAGGGTGTAGGGTGTGGGGTGTAGAAAAGCGATACACGACGCAGTCGAATACCGCACGCCTCCTTTGGTGACCCACCTAGCTTCTCGCCGTGAAGACTCCGTTGCGCAGCTACCGGGACCTGAAGCTCTGGCAGTCGGGCGTCACGCTTGCGCTCGAATCCTACCGCGTGTGCGCCAGGTTTCCGGCCGCAGAGGTGTACGGTCTGGCGAGCCAGATCCGACGCGCGGCCGTGTCCATTCCCGCGAACATCGCCGAGGGTTATGGCCGCGTCCACCGCGGAGACTATCTCCGCTACCTCTCGGTCGCGAACGGCTCGCTCAAGGAATGGGAGACCGAGATGCAGATCGCGTCGGACCTTGGATACGTGACGCCAGCGGAACAGCGGGCGCTGATGGCCCGCTCGACGGAGCTTGGCCGGATGCTGCGGAGCCTCACCGCGAAGCTGGTCAGGAGGCCACACCCCACACCCTCACACCCTACACCCACTCGCTAGGCGAGCACTCTCCCGACCTGCGCCAGTCGCTCTCTCACTCCCAGGTTCGCAAGTCCGGGGGTATCGCTGACGGCCATCAGCGCCCGCCCGTCCATGCGCCATTCGATCAGGTCGCTGCCAGGCTCATACCAGCTCGCGCTCGGCGCCGCATCCGAGGGATAGATGAAGCCCGGGAACGCCGCGAGGCTCAACACGGCGTGCATCCCGACGCCGGTCTCCGGCATCGAGCCGGCCCACAGGGCCACGCCGGCGTCCATCGCGCGCCGGTAGATCCGCGCGCTCTCCCACAGCCCGCCCACCCGCTGCACCTTCACGTTCCACAGCACCGGGCCGTCGCACTCGAGGAACAGCTGCGCCGCGCCCTCGCCCGTCAGCGACTCGTCGAGGCAGACCGGCGTCACCAGCTCCTGGCTCAGCCGAATCGTGCCCACCGCGTCGTCGGGAGGGAGGGGCTGCTCGAGCATCGCCAGGTGCTCGCGGTCCAGCGCCGCGAGCGCGGCCGCGTCGCGGTCGCGCGCGTAGGCGCCGTTCGCGTCCGCCCAGATCGGAATCTCGGGACCCACGGCGGCGCGCACCGCGCGCACCGGCTCCACGTCCCAGCCCGGCATCACCTTGATCTTGACCCGACGGTGCCCGCGCCCGACGGCGTCGCGCGCCCGCGCGGCGAGCGTCGCGACCTGCCCGTCGGCCGGGATGCCGAGCGCCGCGCCGCTCTCGACCACCGCGGCCGGCCCGCGGAATTCCTCGAGCACCCCGAGCCGCTCCATCAGCACGCCCACCAGGTGCCGGAGCGGCACCCCGTGCTGCGCGCTCACCAGGTCCCACAGCGCCGTCTCCACGCCAGCGCGCGCCATCCGGTTGCCGCGCACGCCCTCGAGCGCACCGGCCGCCGCCTCGAGCGAGGCGAATGAGCGAGCCGCCAGCAGGGGGATCAGATGCGCGGCGATGCACGCCGCGCAGGTCTGCAGCGTCTCCTCGGAGTAGAACGGCGCCTCGAAGGGCGCGCTCTCGCCGTAGCCCACCGCTCCCGACGCGGACGTGACCTCGACGATCAGCGACCGGCGCACGTCCAGCGTGCCGCCGCTGATGCGGAACGGCTCCACCAGCGGCACCGCGACCTCGAAGAGACGGACGCCGGCGATCTCGAGCGGTGCGTCGAGCGCCGCCGCGGCGCGAGCCGCGTCCGGTGCCGCCGCGCCCGGCAACGAGCCGCCCTCAGCCGCCGCTTCGCGCGGCTCCATGGGCGATGTCCACGAAGTGCAGCAGCCCGTCGCGCGGGTGCAGCGCGCCCGCCTCGCCGAGCGAGAGCATCCAGGCGATCAGGCCCTGCTCGGGATCGAACACGAGCGCGTGCAGCGCGCGCTCGGTGCGTGAGCCGGCGGTGGCCGGATACGACGACAGCGGCAGCTGGAAGAAGGTGTGGATCTGCCCGGACATCGCCCCTCGCAGCGCGTACTCCACCATCACCCGCCCGGAGCAGATGTTGCCGGTGGCCGAGAACACCGCGCCCGGAGGCAGCCGCGAGGTGCGCACCACGTACGGGTCGGACTGCCGCACGGGCAGCGGCGTGGACGCACGGTAGGCGTCGAGCACCCGCAGGTTCCGCTCGGAGAGGTCCCAGCCGCCGTAGGCGACGCCCTGCTCCGGATCGAAGAGCCGGTTGAACAACACCAGGAAGTCCACGCCCGACGCCGCGGCCGCGCGCAGCATCTCCACCTGGAACTCGTCGCCCAGGAGAGCGTTCATCAGCTTGAACCCGAGCACGAGCGGCGCCTGCCGCCGCACCAGCGGCGGCACCTCGGCGATCCACCGCAGCACCGCCTCGCGCGAGGCGCTGCGCGCGTCGCCCGCCAGCGTCGGCGAGAAGTCCTTCTCCACGATCAGGTCCTCGCCGGCGACGGCCGCCAGCCGCGAGAGCGTGTGCGCGTACTCCGCCTCGTGGAACGGCTCGCCGAGCGGCGGGAGGTGGCACTTCACCGACGCGGCGACCGGCATCGCGGCGCCGGCGCCGATCGCGAGCGCGTCGCGGTACAGCGCGAGGTACTCGTCGAACGAGCGGTCCCAGCCGCGCCCCTTCCAGGTCACCGTCCACCCTTCGCGCCCGGACTGCGAGGTGATCGGCTCGACGCGCATCGCCGACGCGCTCGCGGCCCACGGCTCCATCGTCCGCGCGCCCGCCGGGTCCTCGCCGATCACGGTCTTGAGGACGACGAACCCGAGGCCCGCCGCCGCGTCGGCCTCGACCTCGGCCGCCGTCATCGACAGCTGGCCGGACGCCTTGCCGAACGGGACCTTGATGCGGCGGCCCGCGTACTGGCCGGCGAGGTCCACCCGGTAGTGCTCGCGCACGTGCGCCGGCAGGTCCGGCGGCAGGCCCGCCTTGAAGCGCTCGAAGTCCCACACCAGCTTCGCGTGCGCCTGGCGCGGGACCGCCGGCCGGTCGGGGAGCGGAAGGACGCCGGGGACGCCGGGAGCCGTCACGGGCGGCCCAGCTCGCGCGCGACGCGCTCGAGCGCCGCGAGCTGGGACTCGGGCACGGCCGGCCCCCAGGGATCGCACGCAGCCTCGCGCGGGATCACGCCGTCCACCGCGAGCAGCCACAGCATCCGCCGCACGTAGCCGTCCACCGGCTCGCCGAACGCCGCGGCGCCGAGCCGGTCGCACGCGGCCGACAGCCGGAGAAAGGTCGCGTGATCCCCGCGCGCGTGCGCCGCGAGCAGCTGGGCCGGCAGCGCGGTGCGCGCGGCGCCGAGCCCGATGAGCGCGCAGCGCGCGCCCATCATCAGCGAGTAGCCGAGGAACCGGTCCTCGCCCGTCACCAGCAGCTTGCCCGCCGGCACGCGCGCCGCGATGTCCTGGAACCGGACCACGCTGTCGAGCGTGGCGACCTTGAGGCCCGCGACGTGCGGGAGCGCGAGCAGCCGCTCCACCAGCGCCGGGCCGTAGGCGCAGCCGCCGGCCGCCGGGTACAGCCAGAAGGCGAGCACCGGCAGCCCGACGTCGGCCAGCGCCGCGTGCACGTCCACGATCCGGCTCTCGTGGTCCTCGAGGTTGGCGAGCAGCGCCGGCGGGATCGCGAGGATCGCGTCGGCTCCCAGCTCCCGCGCCTGGCGTGCCATCGCGACGGTGGCGTCGATCACGAACGCGGTGAGACCGAGCGGGTCGGCGGGCGGCGTGAGCCGGGCGGCCCGCTGGCCCGACGCGACGCGGGGCCGCGCGCCGGCCCCGGCGACGATCACCCGCTGCGGGCCGAGCGCGCGCCGCCACGACGATAGCACGGCGGCCGCGGTCTCCTCGCCCAGATGGAGACCGCGGCCGGTATGGGCCCAGACCGCGACGCCGCCGACGTCCTGCTTCGCCATCCACGCCGCGTACCCTTCGTGCGCCGCCGCGTCGAAGGCTCCGTCGGCGCGGTGCGGAACCGGAACGGCCGGCACGAGAGCGTGCGCGAGCCGCTCCGCGAGGCCGCTAGCGGAGAGCGTCACTCACCGCGACAGCCGGCGGCGATCGGCGACCACGCGCCGCTCGTCCCCGACCCGGCGCTCGTGCCCCGATCTCCGCTCGCCCCCCACCCGGCGGTGGTAACCCACCATCACGATGTCGATCCGGCGCTCGGCCCTGCGGCGCTCGGGCGCGCGGCGCCTGGCGCCGGCCGCGCGCCGGCCGTCGGACCGACGACGCTCCACCGGCGGGAGACTCGACCTGTCGACGCTCACGACTCCTCCACGTCGTCCAGCGGGTGCGCAAGGGCTTCCCTAAGTATCGCGCTTTCGCCGACCCCGGCAAGCCTCCGGACTGGCCTCCGGCCGAGGGGCCTGCTAGGCTTGAGCCATGCCGACCTGCGCCAAGTGCAGCCGGGAAATCCCGGCAGCCTTCGCCTTCTGCCCATCCTGCGGGACCCCGAACCCCGACGCGCCGAAGATGCCGGACGCGGCCGCCACCGCCGCCGACGCGACGCAGCTGCTCGAGCAGAACGAGCTGGCCAAGAAGCTCCAGGCCGCGCTCGGCCCCAACTTCCTGGTCGAGCACGAGCTGGGCGAGGGCGGCTTCGCGCACGTGTTCGCGGCCACCGACCGGAAGCTGTCGCGGCGCATCGCGATCAAGGTCCTGCGGCCGGAGTTCACCGGGAACCGCGCCAGCGTGCAGCGGTTCGTGCGCGAGGCCGAGTCGGCCGCGAACCTCAACCATCCGAACATCCTGCCGATCTTCTTCGTGGGCGAGGGCGAGGGGCTGGTCTACTTCGGCATGCCGATGGTCGAGGGCGAGTCGCTCGACGCACGGCTGCGGCGCGAGGGGCAGCTGCCGGAGGCGGAGGTGCTGCGCATCGGGGCCGACATCGCCGACGCGCTCGCCGAGGCGCACGCTCACCAGCTGGTGCACCGCGACGTGAAGCCGCAGAACGTGATGCTCCAGGGCCCCAAGCAGCGGGTGCTGGTCGCGGACTTCGGGATCGCCAAGGCGGCGGCCGGCAGCGGGGAGCGGCTCACCGGGACGGGCGTCATCATCGGCTCGCCGCACTACATGAGCCCGGAGCAGGCGAGCGGCGCGCCCGACGTGGACGGGCGCAGCGACATCTACTCGCTCGGCATCGTGCTGTGGGAGATGCTCGCCGGCGAGGTACCGTTCGACGCCACCAGCAGCCAGGGCATCCTGATCCAGCACCTCACCAAGGCGATGCCCGCCATCAAGACCAAGCGGCCCGCGGTCAGCGCGCAGCTCGGCAAGGTCGTCGCACGCTGCACCGAGAAGAAGCCGGAGAACCGCTACCAGACCGCCGGTGAGCTGGCCGACGCCCTCCGGGCCTGCGCCGCCGCCGCGCCGGGCGCCGCGCGCCGCGGCCCGCCGGTGGCGACGCTGGCCGCGATCGGCGGCGCGGTCGTGGTCGTGGCGCTCGGCGCCGCGCTGCTGTGGCGCGGCCTCGGCTCGAAGGCCGCCGGCAACGGGGCCCGCGCGGACTCCACCCGCTCGACCGACGTCAAGCTCGCCGTCCTGCCCTTCCAGGTGTCGGGCGCGGACACGTCGCTGGCGGCGAGCCTGCCCAAGCTCCTGACCGACCGCGTCATGACCGGATTCAGCGTCCCCTCGGTGGACGCGCGCGACCTGATGGGCCGCTGGGTCGGCCAGCACCGCCAGATCGTGGCCCCGCTCGCCGACAACGCCGGCTTCGCTTACGGCCTCGGCGCCAACCAGATGGTGATCGGCTCCGCGATCGGGTCCGGCCGCAGCCTGCTGCTGTCGGTGGACGTGTACGACACGCACGACCTTACGCGGCTGGTGCACGGCGAGACCACCGGGAGCCAGGACAGCCTCGCGCCGGCGATGGACCGGCTCGCGGCGCAGGTGGCCGTGGCGATGTGTACCCAGCCCGAGTACAACCAGAACCGCCTCTGCTACGACGCGCCGGCGCACCCGCGCGACCCGCTGCAGGTGACGGACGTCCCGGAGCCGGGCGAGCCGCCGCCGCAGCCGGCCACCTATCTGGTGCGGGTCGCCCGGACCGGCGACGCGACGGACGTGCGGGTCAAGACGCCGTCGAACCACGACGACATCAACGCGTTCTCGCTCGCCGCGGTACGTCAGGCGGGCTACGTGCCGGCGATGAAGGGCGGGCAGCCGATCGACGCCTGGACCACGGTGACGGTGGCCGTGCGCTCCACCGGCACCGCGCACGCGGCCGTCGCGACGCCCCAGCAGTGCCGGGATTACGGCTACGGCAACCCGAACCGCGCGTGCTTCGACACCCGGCCGCAGCTGCTGGCGTCGCCGACCATTCCGTGGACCGGCCAGGGCAAGCCGCCCACGCCCGCCACGTTCTGGATCCAGGTCGGCACGACGGGCGCGATCGAGAAGGTCGTGCCGCTCCAGACGTCGAACCAGAGCGACTTCAGCACCGCGGCACTGGCGGCCGCGCAGACGCTGAAGTTCAACCCCGCCCAGAAGGGCGGGCAGCCCGTCGAGGCGTGGACGCAGGTACCCATCTCGCCAGCGCAGTGAGCAGAAGACGGAGCGAGAGGGCGGGTCAGTTGCCAGACGGCACGTTGACAGTGGTTACAAGATGGGAGTGTTCGGTATGAGGACTCTCTTCGCCCTGGCGCCGGCCCTCGTGGCCGCGACGGCCCTGCAGATCGCGACGCCCGCGCCGGTCCGCGCCCAGAAGCCGGTCGCCGAGGTGCAGGTGGCTCCGCCGTACGTCAACATGCGGGTCGGCGGCAAGCACAAGCTGAGCGCGCTGGCCTACGACGCCGACGGCAACATCATCGCGGCGGGCGTGCGCTACGAGTGGTCGTCCAACAACGTGAACGTCGTGCAGGTGGACTCGACGGGCGGCATCGTCGCCGTGGGTGCCGGGACCGCCATCGTGCACGCCGTCGCCGTCGGCTCCGGCACGCCGCCCCGTCGCGGCGAGGCGGCGATCCGGGTGCGCCGCGGGCCGTAGCGCGGCGCCGCCGGGCCTCGCGGCTCAGCCGACGCGGCCGTAGCTCGCCAGCACGGCGCCGCTCCGCCGGTCCACGAGGAGCAGCGACGCGCGTCCCGCGCCGACCGCGGCCTCGACCGCCGGCAGCGCGCCGTACCTCACCATCAGCCGCGCCCCCGATCCCTCCGCCACGATCGTGAGCAGCACCGCGTCGCGATACGCGGCCGCGTGCACCAGCGTGGACGCGTCCGCCCCGTCTCCCTCCACCGTGAACGACGGCGCGAGCCGCGCCCCGGCCAGCGCCCAGCGGTACAGCGCCGCCGTCGCGGCCGCATCCGCCGACAGCTCGACCGGCTCCGGGCACCACAGCATCGCGCCGGCGCCCGTCGCGACGCGCATCGCGCCAGAGGGACCGTCACCCGGCCGCGGCACCGCGGCGAACACGCGCTCCGCCGGCTCGAGCGGCCCGGTCACGAGCACCGTGGAGCCGCGACGGGCCCACGCGGCCAGCGCGTCCCAGGCCGCGGCGCCGAGCACGCGTGGCGCGGGCACCAGCACCAGGGCCGGCGCCCGGACCGAGGGCGAGGCGGAGTACTCCGAGATCGCCCCCAGACCCATGCGGCACCCGTGGACCATCGCCCGGACGGCGCGCTTCGTCGCGTCGGTCGCGGTGTTCCGCGTCGAGAACATGTTCGCGTGCGGCACCACCAGCAGCACCCGCTCGGCCTCGCGGCCCACCAGGTGCCGCCGCACCGCGGCCGCGAACGCCGCCACGCCCCGCAGCACGTCGAGCTCGGGCTTGGCCGTGCCGTCGGCCCGCAGCAGGCCGATCGCGGCCTCGTTGTCCGAGGGCATGTAGCAGTTGGAGTTCCACACCCACTCGACGAATCCCGCGCCCGCCGGCCCGAGGGCCATCGCGAGCTTCCGCTCCAGCAGGTCGCGCGCGTACGCCTCCCACCGCTCCTCGGCGCCGGCCGGGTGGGCGGCGAACATCACGCCCGTCTCCTCGATCAGGTTCGCCCGGCCGGGCGCCTTCGCGATCACGCCGTCCCAGGCGAGCGCGTCGTTGAGCCACCAGGTGTGGTTGCAGGTGAAGTCCAGCTCCGGGGCGAGGAACAGGTTGTTGGGGCTGTCGCGCGTCCCCGCCTCGTCCTGCCCCACCGTCACCAGCTGGCGGCCCGCGCCCGCCTCGGCGAGCGCGGCGCGCATCTCCCGCACCCAGCCCGCGAACGTCGCCTGCGCGAACAGCCGGTACTCGACCACCAGCGTCGGGTGGCTCACCGCCGCGTCGCCCTCGGCGAAGTCGGCGAGCGGCGGCAGGTCGGCGGCGGGCAACCCGCGCCCCGCGAGCCACGACGCCCACGCCGCGCGCTCGAAGCGGTCGTAGCTCGGCCGGCAGCTCCACAGGTGGTCCCGGTTGCAGAACGAGGGCTCGTTGATCAGGTCCCACGCGAGGTCGTGCATCCCGGCGCAGCGGCGCGCGAGCCCGGAGACGAACGCACGCTGGGCCGCGACGGCGGCCGGGTCGAGGTACGGGTTCTCGCCGCCCCAGGTCTCGGGCAGGAAGGCGAACAGCGTGAAGATGACCGGCATCTCGTGCCGGCGCGCGGTCAGGATCCACGCGTCGAGCGCGCGCAGCGCGGCCTCGTCCGGCTCGCCCGCGCGCGGCATCAACCGCTTCCAGCCGGTCCAGATGCCGGTGCGCACCAGGTTGACGCCCGCCCGCTTCATGGCGGCGAAGTCGCGGTCCCACAGCCACGGGTTCGGATCGAACAGGAACTTCCGGTGGACGTCCGAGGCCATGTACGTCGTGCCGGTGACCGGGTACGGCTCGCCGCCGCGCGCCAGCGCGTCCGCCCCCGCGCGGAGCGGCAGCCCGGCGCCCAGCAGGCGCTCGTCCCGGAGCCAGAAGCCGGTCGTCTCGCGCAGCTCCGGCACGTCGGCGCCCGGCAGGATCAGCGTCGCCACGATGGTGTAGAGCCCGGGCTCCGGCGCGGCCGGCAGCACGGCGTCCAGGTCGGCCGTGCCGCGCGCCTCGGCCTCGGTGCCGCGGACCTCGACGTCCACGCCGCCGAGCCCCGCTCCGCGCGGGCCGGTGACCTCGAGCCGGCAGGTGAGGGCGAGCGGCGCGGGCGGCCGGCCGCGCGGATACGCGCGGGTCGTCACCGCCACCGCGGGCCGCTCGCCGTCCCGGTAGCACGCGTACGACGGCCGCACCTCGAGCCGCCGCGCGCCGCGGGCCGCCGCGGCCACGAGCAGGCGCAGCGCGTCCGCCGCGGGCGCCGCGTCGCCGGTCACCAGGATCCACCGGCCTCCGGCGAACTCGCCCTCGAGCCGGTCCACCATCACCACCGGCGCGACGACGGGGCGTCCGTCCGCGTCGAGGCCGGAGACGAGCGGTCGCACCACGGCCTCGCGCACTCCCGCCGAGCCGGATTCGTCGGGCGTGTCGGCGACGCTCGAGAGCCGCCAGTATGGCTCCCACACGGTCGAAGGCGCGGGGCCGGACGCGAGCGGCGACGACCAGGGCAGCGCGTCGTTCGCCTGCCACGAGACGGCCGCCGCGGCGGGCACGGCGCAGGCGAGCACCACGCCGAGCTGCTTGTGGTACGTCACCTCGCGCGGGAGCGCGCGCCAGGCTCCGCCGTCCGCGCGCTCGACGGGCACGGCGCCCGGCACGCCGCCGAGGTTGACCCAGCAGCCGGCGCCGCGGAGAAACGCGAGCAGCGCCGGCCAGGCGGCCTTCGGGAAGGCGCTCCCGTAGGGAGAAACCAGTACGTCGAAGCGATCCGGCGCGAGCGCCGCGCCGAGATCGTCGGCCGACAGCAGCGTGACGTCGAAGCCGGCGAGCGCGCCGCGGACGTCGCCCGCGGGCGCGGCGCCGTCCACCGCCGGGAAGCCCGGCTCGTTGAGGACCGCCACGCGGACGGGGCTCGCCGCCGGGCGTGGTCCGCTAATTGCGTTGATCCTGGTCCCGAATGCGCCGTACAGCGCCGTAGCGCCGGTGGCCTGCAGGAACTGGCGCCGATCGAACGGGGGCGGCATGCCGGAATCTAAGCGCGTGGCCCGGGCGCGCCGGGGTGCGGCCCGGATGAGGCGGGAGCTATGCTCGACGAGCGCGGAACCGTGAGACCGACTGCGGAGAGCCACCGGTCGGACTTGAACCGACGACCGCTCGATTACGAATCGAGAGCTCTACCACTGAGCTACGGTGGCGACTGGTTGCGCAGTGCCCTGGGCCGGACTCGAACCGGCACGGATTTCTCCACCACCCCCTCAAGATGGCGTGTCTACCAATTCCACCACCAGGGCCCGGCGGCCGTGAAAGCTAGCGGGCCGCCGTAAATAGCGTCAACTTGCCCCGGATGCCCAGAAAGCCGCGCCGCCCTGCGAAGGCGAAGCGCCGCCCGGCCAAGGCCGGACGGGGGCCCGCCAGGGCCGAGCTCGAGACCTCGCTCTCGATTCTCCGCGGCATCCTCGAGTCGACCGCCGACGGCCTGCTGGTCGTGGACCGGCAGGGCCGGATCGAGGACTACAACCGCAAGTTCGTCGAGCTGTGGCGGATCCCGGACGCGGTGATGGCGACGGGGGAGGACGAGCTCGCGCTCGCCACGGTGCTCGACCAGCTGAAGGACCCGCAGGCGTTCCTCGCCAAGGTGCACGCGCTGTACGACTCGCCCGACGCCGAGAGCTTCGACGTCCTGGAGTTCAAGGACGGGCGGACCTTCGAGCGCTACTCCCAGCCGCAGCGGGTGGGCGGGGAGGTCGTCGGGCGGGTGTGGAGCTTCCGCGACGTCACCGAGCGGCGGCGCGCGGAGGACGCGCTGCGCGAGAGCGAGCACCGCTACCGGCTGGTCTCGGACAACATCATCGACGTCATCTGGACGACGGATCTCCGCCTCGCGATGACGTACGTCAGCCCTTCCGTGGAGCGCCTCACCGGCCACCCGGTCGCCGAGGCGATGCGGCTGCCGCTCGACCGGCTGCTCACGCCGGCCTCGGCCGAGGACGCGCGGCGGAATCTCCGGGAGGCGCTGGCCGAGAACGCGACGCGGGGCAGGGTCCCGGGCGGACGGACGCTCGAGGTCGAGCTGGTGCGCAAGGACGGCACGACCGTCTGGGTCGAGCTGCGGATCAGCTTCCTCCGCGGGGCCGACGGCGTGGCCCGCGGCACGCTGGGGGTGGCGCGCGACATCTCGGAGCGCCGGCGCGCGGCGGAGGCGATGCGCTCGGTCGTCCTGGCGACGGCCGCGACGACCGGCGAGGAGTTCTTCGGCGTCCTCACCCGGCAGCTGGCCGCCGCGCTCGACGTGCGCTACGCGCTGGTGGGCGAGCTGATCGAGCCCGAGTACGACCGGGTGCGCACGCTGGCGCTGTGCGCCGACGGGCGGCTGGCCGAGAACACGGAGTACGGCCTGGCGGGGGCGCCGTGCGAGCACGTGCTGACCGAAGGCGGCCTGGTGAGCTACCCGGAGCGCCTGCGCGAGCGCTTTCCGGATGACGCGATCGTGGCCCGGCTCGCCGCGGAGTCCTACGTGGGCATCCCGCTCCGCGACGCGGGCGGCCGGATCCTGGGCAACCTGGTGGTCATGCACGACCGGCCGATGGAGCGCCTGGCGCTGGCGGAGTCGCTGCTCGGCACGTTCGCGATCCGCGCGGCCACCGAGCTCGAGCGCCGGCGCACGGAGCAGCGGCTGTCGCTGCAGAGCGCGGTGATGGAGTCCGCGGCGAACGCCATCGTCATCACCGCGCCCGACGCCACCATCCAGTGGATCAACCCCGCCTTCACGCGCCTGACCGGCTACACGAGCGAGGAGGCCGTCGGCCACTCCACGCGGCTCCTCAACTCGGGAAAGCAGCCGCGCACCTTCTACGCCGACCTGTGGCAGACCATCAGCGCCGGCAAGGTGTGGCGCGGGGAGATGGTCAACCGCCGCAAGGACGGCTCGCTCTACACCGAGCGGATGACGATCACGCCGGTGCTGCAGGGCTCGGGGAGCAGCGGCACCGCGGTGATCACGCACTTCGTGGCGATCAAGGAGGACGTGACCGCCCTGAAGCAGATGGAGGACCAGCTGCGCCGGGCGCAGCGGATGGAGGCGGTCGGCCGCCTCGCCGGCGGCGTCGCGCACGACTTCAACAACCTGCTCCAGGCGATGCTGGGCCTCACGCAGCTCGAGCGGCTGCGCGGCGGCGACCCGGCCGCGTCGACCGAGCGGCTCCAGGAGATGGAGGAACTGCTCCACCGCGGCGCCCAGCTGACCCAGCAGCTGCTGCTGTTCTCCCGCCGCGAGGAGCCGAAGGCGGAGCGGTTCGACCTCAACGACGGCATCCGCGACAGCGCCAAGCTGCTGCAGCGTCTGCTCCGCGCCGACGTGACGCTCGCCTTCGACCTCGCGCCCGACCCGCTGCCGGTCGAAGCCGACCGCGGGCAGATCGGACAGGTCTGCATGAACCTCGCCGTCAACGCGGCCGACGCGATGCCCGAGGGCGGCACCCTCACCGTGCGCTCGGGCCGCGAGGACGACGACGTCTGGTTTTCGGTGACCGATACCGGCCACGGCATCCCCGAGTCCATCCGCGACCACATCTTCGAGCCGTTCTTCACCACCAAGGGCGGCCAGAGCGGCACCGGCCTGGGCCTGGCCGTGGTACACGGCATCGTGACGCAGCACGGCGGCGAGGTCGACGTGCAGAGCACGGTCGGCAAGGGCACGACGTTCCGGGTCCTGCTGCCGCGCCGGGCCGACGCGAGCGACGGCGCGGCGCCGGCGACGGCGGCGGGCGGCGCGCTGCCGCGCGGCGACGGGCAGCGCGTCCTGCTGGTCGAGGACAACGACGCGGTCCGGCGCGCGTTCGAGCGCCTGCTGCTGCGGCTCGGCTACGACGTCCGGGCCGTGGCCAGCGCCGAGGAGGCCGAGGCGCTGCCGATGCCGCAGCCGATCGCCCTGCTCCTGACCGACATGGTCCTGCCGGGGGTCTCGGGGGCCGTGCTGGCGGCGCGGCTGCGCGAGCGGTGGCCCACGCTGCGCGTGATCTTCATGTCCGGCTACACCGAGGACGAGGTGCTGCGCAAGAAGGCCGCGCTGGGCGAGGAGCGGTTCCTGCAGAAGCCGGTGGACCTGCCCACGCTGGCGCGGGAGGTGCACGCGGCGCTGCAGGAGAGTCAGGCGTAGGCAGGGATGCCGTGGGCAGTGTCGTTGACTGGTCTCTCTTCCCTGTCCGCTCCATCTTCCCGCCATGGCAGCCTGGCAGGACCGTCTCACCCATGACGCCGCGGGCTTCTACGTCCTCGACCCCGTCCTGACGGCGGGCGTCCCGGTCCGCCTGTTCCTCACCGAGCACCTCCTCGAATCCACCGAGGAGCACCTCCTCGCCCAGATCCTCAACGCCTGCGCCTTTCCGGGCGTGCGCTGCGTGGTCGTGACGCCCGACGTCCATTACGGCTACGGCGTGCCGGTGGGCTGCGTGATCGCCACCGACGGCACGCTGGCCATGGGTCCCGTCGGCTTCGACATCGGGTGCGGGATGATGGCGGCGCGCTCGCGCGTGGCGGCGGGCGCGGCCACGCCCGAGCGGCGCCTGCGGTTCAACCGCGAGGTGATGCGACGGGTCGAGATGGGCGCGGGCGGCCAGAGCCGCTCCCTCAAGAAGCTGACCAGGGCCGCCTTCGAGGCCATCGTCCGCGGCGGCGCCGAGCACTACGCGGCGACCTACGGCGCCGCGTTCGACCGCGGCAACGCGGAGCGGCACCGGATCCCGGTGGACGACGACTGGGAGATCCCGTGGGGCGGGCGCGGGAAGCCCGAGCGCGGCGTCACGCAGGTGGGCTCGCTGGGCGGCGGCAACCACTTCATGGAGCTGCAGGCCGACCAGGACGGCCTGCTGTGGGTGATGGTGCACACCGGCTCGCGGGGCTTCGGGCACGGCCTCACGACCAACTTCTTCCAGCTCGCGAAGCAGGAGAACCCGGGCCTGCCCTCGCTCGACCTGGGCTACTTCGCGCCGGACTCGCGGCACTGGAAGAGCTACCGCAACGCGGTCGCGGCCGGCGGCAACTTCGCCATCGTGAACCGGCTGGTCATCTTCGAGCAGCTGGCGCGCGCCTTCTTCGACACCTTCGGCGAGGAGCTGGAGCTGGTCTACGAGATCTCCCACAACCTCGCGCAGCTCGAGCCGCACCCGGAGTTCGGCGAGGTGTGGGTGCACCGCAAGGGCGCGACCCGCGCGTTCCCGGCCGGCCACCCGCTGCTCCGGGGCACGCGCTGGGAGACGACCGGGCACCCGGTGCTGATCCCGGGCTCGAACCAGGACCGCTCGTTCGTGCTGCGGCCGGGCCCCGGAGCGGCGCGGTCGCTGTTCTCGGTGAACCACGGCGCGGGGCGGCGGATGAGCCGCAGCGCGGCGCTGCGGGAGCTGAGCCGCCGCGAGATCGAGGACGCGTACCGGGGGGCCGGCATCCTGGTCAACGCCGACGGCCACGTGCCGCTCGACGAGGCCGGGCCGGCCTACAAGCCGGCGCGCGAGGTGGTGGACTGCGTGGTCGAAGCGGGGCTGGCGACGGTCGAAGTGGAGCTCCGGCCGCTGGCGTCGCTCAAGGGAACGGAGGAGCGAGGGCGGCGGGGCCGGTAGGCGGGCTTCCGGAGCGGGGCGCTAGGGCTTCTTCGCCGGTGCGTCCGGCAGCAGCGGCCGGACCACGCTCCACAGCTCCTCGAGGGTGAAGGGCTTGTCGAGCGTGGCCACCGCGCCGCACGCGGCGGCCCTCCGGAGCACCTCGTCCCGCGAGGTGAATCCCCCGCCCGAGATCAGCACCACGGGGACGTCCAGCTCGAGCTGCTGGATGCGCATCAGCAGCTCCATCCCGTCCATCTCGGCCATGAACACGTCGCTGACGATCAGGTCGAACGGCGTGGTCTTGAGCAGCTCGAGGGCCTCGGCGCCGTCGGCCACGTCCCACACCTGGTGGCCCAGCTTGCCGATGCCCCTCGCCACCACCGCGCGGACATCGTCATCGTCGTCGACGACCAGCACGTGGGCCACGTTCACCTCCCGGGGGCAGGGCCTGACGGGCATCACCCGCAGGAACGGAAGCGGCCGACCCATCATGTGGCTGACAGCGACGGGAGTCGGTCGTCCTGAAGACTAGGTCCCAAGGCCCCCCAGTCAACGCCTGGAGCCCGCGGGCGACCGGACTCGCGGTCACGGCCGGTCGAGCAGCTCCCGCACCTTGCGCGCCAGCGCCTCCGGCGCGAACGGCTTCTGGAGGTACGGCATCCCCGCCTCCAGAACGCCGTGGCGGACCACGGCGTCGTCGGTGTAGCCGGACATGTAGAGCACCTTGAGGCCCGGGCGGGCGGCCGCGAGGGCCTCCGCCAGCTCTCGGCCCGTCATCCCGGGCATGACAAGGTCCGTGACGAGCAGCTGGATCTCTCCGGGCTGTGCTTGCGCGAGCTCCAGTGCGGTCTGGCCGTCGGGAGCCCGAAGCAGGCGATAGCCCTTCTGCGAGAGGACGGCCGACACGACCTCGCGCACTGCGGGATCGTCCTCGGCGATGAGCACCGTTTCCAGGCCTCCGGCCACGGTCTGCACCGACGGCCGGCGGACGGTGGCTTCGACCGGCTCGGCCACCCGCGGGAGGTAGATCTTGAAGGTCGTGCCGCGGCCGGGCTCGCTGTAGACCCAGATGTAGCCGCCGCTCTGCTTCACGATCCCGTACACTGTCGCCAGCCCCAGACCCGTGCCCTTTCCCTGCTCCTTGGTGGTGAAGAAGGGCTCGAAGATGTGCGACTGCGTCTCCGCATCCATCCCGACACCCGTGTCGCTCACGGCCAGCAGGACGTACGGCCCGGGCGTCGCGTTGGCGTGCTCGCGGGCATAGGCCGCGTCGAGCTCCACGTTCGCCGTCTCGACGGTCAACTGGCCGCCGTTGGGCATCGCGTCGCGGGAGTTCACGGCCAGGTTGAGGATGACCTGCTCGACCTGCCCGGGGTCGGCCCGAACGGCGCCCAACTCGGCGCCGGGCGTGAACACGAGCTTCACGTCCTCGCCGATCAGGCGTTGCAGCATCTTCTCCAGCGTCTCGACCTCGGCGTTGAGGTCCAGGACGCGGGTCTGGAGCATCTGCTTGCGGCTGAACGCCAGCAGCTGCCGGGTGAGCGCCGCCGCGCGCTGGGCGGCCGCCCGGATCTCCTCTACGTCCTCGCGCTGGGGGCTGGCGGCGCCAAGCTCCTCGAGCAGCAGGTCGCTGTAGCCGAGGACGACGTTGAGCGGCGTGCGCAGCTCGT
>DASPSV010000139.1:0-16169 GCA_035623755.1 Gemmatimonadales bacterium | reverse complement strand
CGTGCTGGCCTGGTCCTTCACCGACGGGGCGGCGAGCACCGTCACGTCCGTGAACGTCTTCGCCGGGTGCTGCTCCTGCGCCGGCTGCTGCGCGCCGAGCGCCGCGGGAACCGCGACGGCCAGGGTGAGGAAGAGGGAGCCAAGCGCTCGGGAACGGCGGAAGGTCGGCTTCGTCATCGTCGTGTTCACCTCTCCCCGGAACCGTCGCCCGGGGATTGCTGGATCGGTGAGCGTCGCGGGCCGCGCGCCGCACTCGAGGAGTCGCGGGCGTACCGGCCGTGATGACCGGGGCGTCCCGGTCGGCAGGAGAGGAACGTCAAGAAACGGGCCACGACCCTCGCATGGCGCGGCCGCGCCCGGGCTCAGGCGTCGCCGCTCAGCTTCCCCCACGCCGCGAAGGCTGCCTCGAGCGCCCGCTGCGCGGCCTCCAGCTCCTGGCCCAGCGCCGCGGCCCGTCGCACCCCGTCGCCCGTGAGGTACAGGTCCGGGTCCGCCAGGGCCGCCTCGAGCCGCCGCACCTCCGCGTCGGCGCGGGTCACCTCCGCCTCGGCCTGGTCGAGGGCGCGGCGCGCCGCGCGCTGGACCGATTGCTCGCGCTTGCGCGCGTCCTGCCCGCGGCGCAGCTGGCGCTGCTCCTTCACGCGGCGCAACGCCTCCTCCTCCTCGGCCGCGACCCGCGCGGCGTGCGCGCGCTCGGCGCTCGCCGCTTCCCACTCCGCGAAGGTGCCGCCGTAGTCCGTGATGCGCGCGCCATGGAGCACCCAGACGCGCGTCGCCAGCGCCCGCAGCAGCGCACGGTCGTGGCTCACCAGGATGACGGTGCCGTCGAACGCCTCGATCGCGTCCTCGAGCGCCTCGATGGACTCCACGTCCAGGTGGTTGGTCGGCTCGTCGAAGACGAGCAGGTTCGCGCCCTCCAGCTCCATCAGCGCGAGCGCCATCCGCGCGCGCTCGCCCCCCGACAGCGTGCCGCACCTCCGCAGCACCGCGTCGCCCGAGAAGCCGTACCGGCCGAGGTGGCCCTGGACCTGCCCGCGCTTCCAATGGACCCGCCGGTCCGCGATCGCGTCGTACAGCGTCTTGTCCTCGGGCACCTGCGCCAGGTCCTGGCGGTAGTGCGCGAGGCTGACCGACTCGGGAAGGCGCACCGTGCCTGCTTCGGCCGGGCGCTCCCCCGTGAACACCTTGAGGAGCGTGGACTTGCCGGCGCCGTTGGGGCCGACGAGCCCCACCACCTCGCCGCGGCGCACCATGGCGCCGAAGCCGTCGAGCAGCACGCGCGCGGGGAAGGCGATGCGGAGGCCCTCGGCGACGAGTACCTGGTCGCCGCCCCGCTCGCGCGCCTCGAGCCGGACGGCCATCACCGCTTCCTCGCCCGGCGGCGGCCCGAGCCGCGGCAGTCGCGCCAGCCGTTTCTGCCGCCCCACCGCCTGGCGGCTGTTCTGCCCGGCGAGGTTGCGGCGGATGTAGTCCTCCTCCTTCGCGATCATGGACGCCTGCTGCCGCCAGGCGCGCTGCGCCGCGAGCCGGCGCTCGGCGCGCTGGGCGACGAACGCGGAGTAGCCCGCGGCGTAGGCGGTCGCGGTGCGCCCCTCGAGGTGCAGGATGTGGTCGGCGAACGCCTCGAGCAGCGCGCGGTCGTGCGTGACGAGGAGCACGGCCGCTTCGAGCGCGCGCAGGTACCCCTCGAGCCACAGCGTGGTCTCGAGGTCGAGGTGGTTGGTGGGCTCGTCGAGCAGCAGGAGGTCGGCCGGCGCCGCGAGCTGGCGCGCCAGGGCCACGCGGCCGCGCTCGCCGCCGCTCAGCGTGTCGAGCGGGCGGGTGCGCGCGTCGTCCGGATCGAAGCCGAGGCCGTGCAGGACCGCGTCGACGCGCGCCGCCGCCCCGTAGCCGCCCTCGCGCTCGAAGCGGTGCAGGTCGCGGTCGTAGCGCTCGAGCTGCGCGGGCGTCACCGCGTCGCCGGCCACCGCCATCGCCGCGGCCTGCTCGGCGAGCGAACGCTCGAGCGCGAACAGCTCGGCGAACGCGCCCGCGGCGGCCTCCCAGACCGTGGCCGAGGCGCCGAAATCGCGGTACTGGTCCATCACCGTGATGCGCAGGCCGGCGGCGCGCGCCACCGTGCCGCTCGACGGCGTCAGGTCCCCGCGGATCAGGTTGAAGAGGGTGGTCTTGCCGGAGCCGTTCCGGCCCAGGATGCCCCAGCGCTCGCCGCGGTCGACGAGGAAGCTCACCTCGCGCAGCAGCTCCCGCTCGCCGAAGCGCACGGCGACGCCGGCCACCGACACCAGCGTCATCGCACGGCCTCCCGGTCGGCGCCGGACCCCTTCACGGCGCCGGCGTGCGCCGGTCCCTCACGGCGCCTGGCCGAGGTGCCGGAGCGCCCGTCCGATGACCGCGGTATCGCCCTTCATCGCCGGCAACGCGCGCACCACCTCGGGCAGCCGATCACGGAAGCGCCGCAGCTCCACGGCCGCCGAGTCCGGCTGCAGCGTGATCCGGTGCCCGGTCTGCGCCAGCGCGACGTACGCGTCGGACGGCCAGTCGGCCGGCCAGAGTGCCTCCAGCATCGTCATGCCGCGCTTCAAGCGCAGCAGCCGGCCGGGCACGCCGTCCAGCAGCGCGTCGTCGGCGCCGGCGGGCTCGGTCACGACCAGCTCCTTGCGGGCGGCGACGTCGGCCCGGGGCAGCGACACGATGGTGGTGAGCCGGTCGCCGTCGTAGCGCCAGCCCGGCGCCGACCCGTCCGCCCGGTACGGGACGTCCGCCCCGTTCCACGTCACGCGCGCCGGCGGCCACGTGGCGCGTAGCCGCACCTCGTACCCACGCCCCTGCAGCATGCCGGGGAAGGAGCCCTCCACCGGCGCGATCGTGAGCGCGATGGTGGCGCCGGTGCGGCGCTGCGAGACGGGCGTGAAGGCGTACGCGCCGGCGCGGTAGCCCTCCGAGTCGCCCGCGTCCTCGTAGACGCGCGTGCCGCCGGAGTCACCGGGGAACACGTCGAGGACGAGCGGATCCACCGGCCGCGCGTCGCTCCGCTCCATCCCGGGCTGCTCCGGCAGGATCGCGCCGGCCCGCACGTACGCCGGCAGCTCGTCGAGCGCGAACGCGCGGTCCACCGTGCGCGGGCCGCTGAGCCGCGCGCCGCTGGACCACTCCACCCAGTCGCCAGGCGGCAGCCACAGTCGCTCGCCCGCGAGGTCGCTGGCGCTGTCCGCCGGCGCGACCACCGGGCTCACCACCAGGTCCGCGCCGAAGCCGTACTCGTCGGGGAACGCGTACGCCTCGCTCGCGTCCGGCCAGTCGTAGTAGAGCGGGTGCACGATGGCCACGCCGCTGTCGTAGGCGCGGCGGGAGGCGGTGTAGAGGTACGGGATCAGCGTGTAACGGAGCTGGAACGCGTCGCGCATCGCGTCCGCATACTCGGCGGGATACGCCCAGATGCGGCGCTCCGCGCCCGCGTTCTTGGTGGTGTGCGTGCGCAGGATCGGGCTGAAGGTCCCGAACTGGATCCAGCGCGTGTACAGCTCGGGCGCGACCGGGCCCGGGATGTGCCCGCCGATGTCGTGGCTCCAGTAGCCGAAGCCCACGTTCGCGGCGGTGGCGGTGAAGTACGTCTCGAAGGCGAGCGCCGGCCAGGTGGAGTGCATGTCGCCGG
Source organism: Gemmatimonadales bacterium (assembly GCA_035623755.1). GTDB lineage: Bacteria > Gemmatimonadota > Gemmatimonadetes > Gemmatimonadales > JACORV01 > Fen-1245. The sequence goes on along the minus strand of DASPSV010000139.1, from coordinate 12,514 downwards.
AGAAGCCGACCTGGTAGCGGTGATTGCCGAGGCCGCCCCAGCGGTGGAAGATCAGCGGGCGGTGCAGGCCCTCGCGCTGCATGTCGGTGAAGAAGACGTAGTTCAGCCACCACGTGGGGCTGAGCCCCGCGATCGACGTGTTGCCCCAGGCCTGCCAGTCCAGCCACCAGAAGTCCACGCCCTGCCGCTCGAGGGGGTGGATCACGTTGGCGAAGTAGAGTTGTGCGAAGTGCGGGTCCTCGATCCGGAACGGCACGTACTGCCGCGTGGCCGGGTCGATGCCCATGGCCCGCGCCATTGCCGGGTACTGCGCCTCGTGCGGCTGGATGCCGGAGGCTGGGTGCAGGTTCATCGTCGTGTGCAGTCCCTGCCGGTGCACCCAGCCGAGAAACGCGTCGGGATCCGGGAAGTAGGCACGGTCCCAGGTGTAGCCGGTCCAGCCCAGCCGCTGCCCAGCCGGGTCCACGGGCTGGCCGGCCCAGCGCAGCTCGAAGGTGTTGTGCCAGTCCATGTCCACCACGAGCACGTCGAGCGGCACGTCGTAGCGATGGAAGTCGCCGACCAGCCGCTCGAGCTCCGCGTCCGTGTACGCCCAGTAGCGCGACCACCACGCGCCGAACGCGAACCGGGGCGGCATCGGGATCCTCCCGGCCACGCGGGTGAAGTCCGCGAGCGCGCGGCGGTAGTCGTGACCGTAGCCGAAGAAATACCAGTCCTGGCGTTCCGCCGGCGCGCGCGTCACCACCCACGGCCAGGGGCTCGCGTCGAACAGCGGGCGGTCCGAGTCGTCCACGAGCGCCCAGCCGTCGCGCGAGACCAGGCCCTTCTCGAGCGGCACCGGACCGCTGGCGCCGTCCAGCGTGCGGGTGGTGCCGCCGAGGTTCGCCGTGTCGGACGCCCCGGGCCGCCACGTCACGGTGGAGTCCGCGTTCTTCAGCGCGATGCTCAGGCTCTGCGGCCCGAACCGGCCGCTCCTCGCCTGGTAGCGGATCCGCAGGTGGTCGGTCGCGATGACCAGCCAGCCACGCTCGACGCGTTTCGTGAACGCAACGGGAGCCGTGTGCCGGTCGAGGAACACGAGCGACGGCCGGTCCTCGAAGCGCCCGTCGGCCGCCCACTCGAGGCGCACGAGCTGCGGGGTCAGCAGCGTGAAGCGGGCGTTGCCGTCGGTCACCACGTTGCGCGGGTCGGCGACCGGGTCCGGCTTCGCCTCGACCTGAGCCTGAAGCGGCGTGAAGGCCAGGAGCGACGCGGCGGCGAGCAGCAGTCTCGGGATGGCGGTCGTCATGCGGCGTCCTTCGGCTGGCGGGGACCGGCGAAACTCCCGCCCAATCCTACGCCGCGGCGCGACGCGTGGCGAGCGCCCGCGCACGGTCCGTCGATCCCCGTGGCGCCGTGCCCCGTTCGCGCTTTGACGGCACGCCGAAGCGAGCCGCATACTTGACCCCGCTCGCGCGCTTGGGCGCGGCACCGATGTTGCGCCAATCGCAGGGGTCTTCCGAGGAGGATGGGGATGGTTCCGTTTCGAGTGATCCGCCGGCTGGCGTGGACGCTTCGCGTCGTCGTCGCCGCCTGCATCGTGGCGGCCGCGGCGTCGATCCCGACGATCGGTGTCGCCCAGCAGGCTGGCCCGCCGCGCGAGACGCCGGTCCGTGACGGCCCGACGCCCGACTGGGACAACCCGCGCGTGGTGCACCGGAACACCGAGCCGCCGCGCGCGAGCTTCACGGCCTTCCCGACCGAGGCGCAGGCGCTCGCGGACGGCCCCATCGCCCCCTTCTGGCAGACGGACCATCCGACGACCTCGCCGTGGTACCGGAGCCTCAACGGGCAGTGGAAGTTCCACTACTCGCCCCGGCCCGCGGACCGGCCGGTGGACTTCTGGCGGACGGACTTCGACGACCGCGCGTGGCCCCGGATTCCGGTCCCGTCCAACTGGGAGCGGCAGGGCTTCGGCGTCGCGGTCTACACCAACATCAAGTACCCCTTCCACGCCCTCAGCCGGCCCACGCCCCCGGAGCTTCCCGCCGACAACAACCCGGTCGGGTCGTACCGCCACGTCTTCGCGGTCCCGGCCGAGTGGACCGGGCGCGAGATCTACCTGCGCTTCGGCGCCGTCAGCTCGGCGTTCTACGCGTGGGTCAACGGGCGCATCGTGGGCTTCAGCAAGGACAGCAAGACGCCGGCGGAGTTCGACGTCACGCGGTTCGTGCACGCCGGCGCCAATCAGCTGGCGGTCGAGGTCTACCGCTGGAGCGACGGCAGCTACCTCGAGGACCAGGACAAGTGGCGGCTGAGCGGGATCTTCCGCGACGTGTATCTGTACGCGCGGCCTCGCGTGCACATCCGGGACTACTTCGCCCGGGCCACGCTCGCGTCGAACTACCGGGACGGCCGCCTCAGCGTGGACGTCGCGCTCCACACCGGCGGCGCGCCGGCGGGCGGCCGCTTCGCGGTCGAGCTGAAGCTGTGGGACGGCGGCCGCGTCGTGGCGACGCGGCGTGACACCGTCCTGGTGCGCGATTCGGCCGCGGTGCGCTTCGACGAAGCGATCGCGGCGCCGCGCCTGTGGTCCGCCGAGCATCCCAACCTGTACGCGGTGACGCTGGCGCTCCTCGGCCCCGGCGGCCGGACGATCGAGGTGGTGAACGGGCGCGTCGGCTTCCGCAGCACCGAGGTGACGGGCGGCCGCTACCTGCTGAACGGCAGGGCGATCTACCTCAAGGGCACCAACATCCACGAGATCAACCCGGTCACGGCGTGGGTGCAGGACGAAGCCACGATGCGCCGGGACATCCAGCTGATGAAGGAGTTCAACCTCAACGGGATGCGCTTCTCCCACTACCCGGAGCCGGAGCGCTTCTACGAGCTGGCGGACGAGTACGGCCTGTACGTCATCGGCGAGGCCGACATCGAGTCGCACGGGATGGGCTACGACCGGGACGTCACGCTGGCCGACAAGCCGGACTGGGCGCTCGCCCACCTCGACCGCACCGTGCGGATGGTCGAGCGGGACAAGAACCACCCGTCCGTCATCATCTGGTCGCTGGGGAACGAAGCCGGCGACGGGCACAACATGCTGGCCGACTACCGCTGGATCCACCAGCGCGACTCCACGCGGCCGGTGCAGTACGAGCGCGAGGGGATCCAGACCAACGCTCCCGAGCGCCACTCGGACCTGTTCGTGCCGATGTATCCGCGGATCGAGGCGCTGGAGCGGTACGCGCGGAGCGACGCCGACCGACCGCTGATCATGTGCGAGTACGCGCACGCGATGGGCAACAGCACCGGGAACCTCCAGGAATACTGGGACGTCATCAAGCGCTACCCGAAGCTGCAGGGCGGCTTCATCTGGGACTGGGTGGACCAGGGGCTGCTCGAGCACGACTGGTACGGGCGTCCCTACTGGACCTACGGGGGCGACTACGGTCCGCCGGGTGTGCCGAGCGACGGGAGCTTCAACGACAACGGGCTGGTGAACCCCGACCGCACGCCGCACCCCGGGCTGTACGAGGTGAAGAAGGTCTACCAGTACGTGAACTTCGCGCCGGTGGACCTGGCCGCGGGCACGCTGCAGGTACGCAACGAGTACGACTTCACGGACCTGGCCGACTTCGAGCTGCACTGGCGGATCACGGGCGACGGCGTGCCGGTGGATTCCGGCGTCGTGGCCTCGCTCGCCGGCGTGCCGGGCGCCGTGGACACGGTCTCGCTCGGCTACCGGCTGCCGGCGCCGCAGCCCGGCCGCGAGTACTTCCTCGACCTGAGCCTCAGGCGCCGGGCCGCACTGGGCCTGGTGCCGGCCGGTCACGTCGTCGCGACGGAGCAATTCGTGCTGCCGGTGGCGGCGCCCGCGCCGCGCGTCACGGCGGCCTCGCTCCCCGCGCTCCAGCTCGCGCAGACGGACTCGAGCGCGGTGGTCACCGGCGGCGGCTTCGCCGTCCGCTTCGACCTGAAGCGCGGCGAGCTCGCCTCGCTGCGGTTCCACGACGTCGAGCTGATCCGGCGCGGCCTCCAGCCCTACCTGTGGCGGCCGGCGACGGACAACGACTGGGGGAACGAGCTGCCGCGCCGCGCGCGCGCCTGGCGCTACGCGGGCGAGAGCCGGACGGTCACGGCCGCCCGCGTCGAGCAGACGGCGCCCGGCGTGGTCCGCGTGACGATCGAGCAGCAGCTCAAGGACGAGGCCGGCCTGCCCGTGGCGACGTTCGCGACGGGCTACACGGTGCTGGGCTCGGGCGACGTGCTCGTGGACGACACGCTCACGAAGGCGTCGGCCGATCTGCCCGAGCTGCCGCGCGTCGGGATGAGCGTGATCCTCCCCGGTGCGTTCGACCACGACGAGTGGCTTGGCAGGGGGCCGTTCGAGAACTACTGGGACCGCAAGACCGCGGCGCTGGTCGGGCGGTACACGAGCTCGGTCGCCGACCTGGGCACGCCGTACGTGCGGCCGCAGGAGAACGGCAACCGCACCGACGTGCGATGGGCCGCGCTCACCGACAGCGGTGGCGTCGGACTCCTCGCGGTGGGCGCGCCCGTCCTCGAGGTGACGGCGCTCCGGAACCTGCCGGGCGACTTCGAGACGCCCGAGGCGGGCTACGTGGACCGCGACCAGTCGGTGAACCGCCACGTGAACGACGTGTGGCCCCGCGACCTCGTCTGGCTCGACCTCGACCTGCACGTGATGGGCGTGGGCGGCGACAACTCCTGGGGCGCCCAGACGCACGACGCCTACCGCCTGCTGGCGCCGACCTACCGGTACGGGTTCCGCCTCCGTCCGTTCGACGCGCGCGCGGAGTCGCCGGGGGACCTCGCCCGGCAGCAGTTCGACGTCGAGTCGGCACCCGCGACCGCGCCGGCCACGAGCCACCCGTGAAGTGCCGCGCGCCGCTCGCCGCCCCGGCCTTCGCCGCCGCGCTCGCGCTGGCCGGCGCCGGCGCGGGCCGGGCCCAGGACCGGACCGACGTGCCGCCGGTCGTCGCCGGCGCGAAGCCGGTGGCCGTCGAGCGCGTGAAGGTCCACGGCAGCTCGCTCGAGGGGAACCTGGAAGGCGACTCGGTCGACCGGGACGTCATCGTCTTCCTGCCGCCGAGCTACGCGCGGGACACCCTCCGCCGGTACCCGGTCGTGTACGCGCTGCACGGCTTTTCGATCGGGGCGGAGCAGTGGACGCAGGAGATCCACGTCCCGCAGACGATCGAGGGCGCCTTCGCCCTCGGCGCGCGCGAGATGATCGTGGTGCTGCCGGACTCCAAGACCCGGCACGGCGGGTCCATGTACTCGAGCTCGGCGACGACGGGCGACTTCGAGCGATTCATCGCGCGCGACGTCGTGGCGTACGTGGACGCGCACTACCGCACGATCGCGGACCGGAGGAGCCGGGGCCTGGTGGGCCACTCGATGGGCGGCTACGGGGCCGCGCGCATCGGGATGCGGCATCCGGACGTGTTCGGCGCGCTCTACATCATGAGCCCGTGCTGCCTGGCGGCGCGGACCACCCGTCCGGTGGACGCGGACGCCGCGCGGGCGCTCGAAGCCGCCCGGACGCCGGAGGACGAGGCGGCGCTGTCGTTCTACCAGCGCGCGACGCTGGCGATGGCGGCGGCGTGGTCCCCCGATCCGCACCGTCCGCCGCTGTTCCTCGATCTTCCGACGAAGGACGGCGCCGTCCAGGCGGACGTGCTCGCCCGGTGGACGGCCAACGCTCCGCTCGTGCTCGTCGACCAGTACGTGGGCAACCTGCGCCGCTACGGCGGGATCGCGATGGACGTCGGCGACCAGGACGGGCTGCGCGTGGACGCGGGCCGGCTGCACGAGGACCTGGACGCGTACGGCATCGCCAACGCGTTCGAGATCTATCCCGGGACGCACACCAGCGCGGTCGCGGACCGGTTCCAGAACCACGTGCTGCCGTTCTTCAGCCGCCAGCTCTGCGCCACGCCGCGCTGCGAGTGAACCGGGGTCCGGCCTAGCTCCCGCTCAGCAGCGCGTGCCGGATGCGCGCCGCCTTCGCCGGCGCGTCCGGCAGCACGACCATGCCCACCTGCTGCCGCGGGAACAGCCGCACCGGCACCAGGATCGTGCGCTCTTCGCCGTTGCGGCGGACCACGGCCGGGAGCGCCGTCTCCGTCGTGCCCGCGTAGCGGGCGCGGAACGCCGCGAACGAGGCGTCGTCCCTCACCGGCATGCCGCCGATCGACACCAGCACGTCGCCGACCTGGAGACCCGCCGCCGCGGCAGGGCCGGCGGGATTGAGCTCGGTGATGCGCTCCCCGCCCGAGTCGTCCGCGGTGGAGATCCCGAGCCGCGGCTCGCGGATGACGTCCACCACGAGCCGCAGGCCGGCGAGCGCGAGCACCGAGTCGAACGGCATCCGCTCGCGGCCGTCCACGTAGCGGCGCGCGAACGCCTCGAACCGCTCCCGCGGGACGCCGGCGTTGCGCGCGACCGCGCCCCACCAGTCGTCGGGCGTGAAGCCCCGGCCGTGCCGGTACGTCGAGTCGTACAGCGCGCGCATCACGTCGTCGAGCGAGCGCCGCCCGTCGCTCGCGTCGCGGATCATCACGTCGAGCAGGAAGCCCGCCACCGTGCCCTGGGAGTAGTAGAGGTAGCCGGTGCCGTCGGTGGGGGCGATCCAGGACTGCAGCGACGCGTCGCCCATGGACGACGGCGGCGCCGACAGCATGGCGCCGGCGGCTCCGGCCATGGACGCGAGGAAGCCGGCGCTGTCGATCACGCCGCCGCGGAGCTGCGCCAGCCCGCCGTAGTAGCTGGTGACGCCCTCGCTGACCCACAGCCACCGCGTGGGCTGGAGGTCGTCGTAGCGGTAGGGCACCATGTCCGCCGGCCGCAGCCGCTTGACATTCCAGGCGTGAAACAGCTCGTGCGCGTAGAGGCCGGGCAGCCACGGCGAGTCCAGCTGGTCGGTCGTGATCTCGTCCATCTGCCCGCTCTGGTGCTCGAGCCCGCCGCCGTTCACGACCGTGTCCGTGACCAGGAAGATCGTGTAGTTCCGGAACGGCGCCTCGCCAAACACGGCGACCTCGGGCGGCACGATCCGCCGCAGCCATCCGAAGGTCCGCTCGCGCCGCGCCGGCGTGAGCGAGCCCGCGGGGTACCAGGCGAGCCGGAACCACCGGTCGGCGATCAGGGTGCTGTCGAGGTCGAAGCGCCCGACGAAGAACGGCATGTCCACCAGGTCGTGGTAGCTGGTCGCGGTGAACGTGCCGGCCTCCGCGCCCGGCGTCATGCCGGTCGTGACGCGCCACGCGGGCTCGGTGCGGACCGTGACCCTGGCGGGCCAGTCGAAGCCGCGCCCCACCGGGTAGAGGAACAGGTTCGTGCCGAGGAAGAACGCGAAGCCGGGCTGCGTCCAGGCCACCGCGCGGTCGTTCGTGTCCGCCAGGTACCGGAAGCTCACCCGCACGCGGCCCGGACCCCGCGGCACGATGCGCCAGGTCTGCGGGTCGGCCAGGCGCCACGCCAGCTCCGCCGTGTCCTCGGCGGCCGCGAACTGCCCCACGCGGCGGGCGAACCACATGAGCTGGTAGTGGCCGGGCGACCACGCCGGCAGCGCGAGCAGGACCGGGGCGGTGTCGCGGACCGTGAACGACATGACGACGCCGATCTGCCGGCTCGCCGCCATGGCCGTGTCGACGGTCAGCTCGTACGCGACGTCGGAGATGGGAGCGGACAGCGCGCGCGGCGGGAGCTGCGCCGACGCGGCCGCGGCCGCGCACAGGCCGCCGAGGACGGACACGAGCGTGCGCCCGCGCAGGGTGTGCCGCACGAGACCTCGCCTGGTGAAGGGTGGGACCATCGGTCCTTGGACACTCGAGCGCGGCCGGAAGTTGCATGCGCGGTGCCGCCGGCCGCGCCGACGTCAGGTCGGGATCATCCCCCGACGTACTTCGGATGGACGGCCCGGTACCCCAGCACCGCGCCGAGGCGGCCGACCGTGGCGCCGATGACCTGCTGCGCGAATGCGGACGGATGCGACAGGTAGTTGCCGTGCCTCGTCACCGTCCGGGCGATCACCGCCTGCTGCAGCAACCTGGCCAGCGCGCTCCTCGGAGCCGTGCCGTCACGGATCAAGCCTGCACGGGTCGCGAGCACGCCGAGCACGTCCTGCACCGCCGCGGCGCTCGCCTGGGCGAACCGGTCCCGCTGCCGGTAGACCATCTCGTCGTCCGTCGCGTTCCAGGGGTGCACGTGGAAGTGCCGCGGCTCGACGACGAACGACTCGCCGGCTCTCAGGGTGCCCTCGACGCCGTCCAGGGAGTACCGGGCCGTGCCCGAGACGATCTCGAAGGTCTCCGTCCAGGTCTCGTGCAGGTGCTCGGCGAGATCGGGAACCCGGGCGCGGCGGCGCACCTCGAGCAGCCAGCCCATGCCGCGCGTCTCCGCGTCGCTCTCCAGGACGGTCACGCGGGTCCCGGTGTCGGGATGCTCGAAGGAAAAGCCTGCGGTGATCACCGACGTCTCGCGGCGCGCGGCAGCGGCTAGTGCCCCTGGCGCTTCACGGTGATCTCCGAGCTGCTGGCCTTGGGCGGCGTTCCGGAGCCGGCCGCCTCCACCCGGATGGTCGTCTTCCCCTCGGCCAGGGCGGTCACCGTCCCGGACGACGAGACGCGGGCCACCTTCGCGTTGCTGGACGTCCAGCGCCAGCGGACGCCGGACAGGACGTTGCCGTCCGCGTCGTAGGCGAGCGCCGTCAGCTTGTGGGTCGCGCCGACGGTCAGCGTCGCCGACGACGGCGCCACCTGCACCGTCCGCGGCGGCTGCGCGGGCGCGGCGCGGGCGTGCGACGCCGGCCGCGCCGCCGGAGCGGCCGCGCCGTGCTGCACGGCCGGGGCGCCGTGCGCGCCGGCGGCCGGCCGGAGCGACTTCACGAGCAGCACGCCGCCCCCCACGAGGACGAGCGCCGCCGCGGCGATCCCCGCGACGCGCCCGGCGGGGAACCGGCGCTGCTCCGCCGCGGCGAGCGCCGCGGCCGTCGCGCGCGCCTTCAGCGCCGACGCCAGCTCGCCTGCCGTCTGGAAGCGGTCGGCGGGCTTCTTCTCGGTGCAGCGCGCCACGATGCGGTCGAGCTGGGTGCTCACGTTCGGCCGCCGGGTCCGGAGCCCGGGCATCGCCTTGGTCAGGTGCTGGATCAGGATGCCCTGCGTGGTCGGGCCGTCGAACGGGACCTCGCCGGCGAGCATCTCCCACAGCACGATGCCGAGCGAGTAGATGTCGCTGCGGCCGTCCACCTCCACGCCGCCCGCGGCCTGCTCGGGGCTCATGTAGTGCGGCGAGCCGATGACCGTGCCGGTCCCGGTGAGCCGCTCGCCGGTGCCCGCCGCGGCCTTGGCGATCCCGAAGTCGGCCACCAGGACGCGGCGCTGCTCGCCCTGGAGCATCACGTTCTGCGGCTTGATGTCGCGGTGCACGAGTCCCTGGGCGTGCGCCTCGCCGAGGGCGTCGGCGATGTCGCCGCCGATCCGGATCACTTCCTCCTCGGCGAGCTGCCCCTCGCGGCGCAGCCGCGTGTCGAGCGTCTCGCCGTGCACCATCGGCATCCCGAAGTACACCAGCCCCTCGCCCTCGCCCACGAAGAAGATCGAGAGGATGTTGGGGTGGTGCAGCTTCGCGGCCGACTCCGCCTCGCGGATGAAGCGCAGCACGCTGGCGTGGCTGCCGGTGAACTCGGGGCGCAGGACCTTGACCGCGATCTGGCGCGCGAGCTTGCGGTCCGTGACGGCGAACACGTGCGCGAACCCGCCCTCGCCCAGCTCGTGGTCCACGTGGTAGTTCGCGCCCAGCGCCGTCTGCAGCTTGCGGACGAGCTCGGCCTGCGCCGCCGCGCGCACCGACTGGCGCGTGGCCGTGCGCATCGTCTCCGTGGTCGCCTCGGGATTGGGCGTGCCGCAGGTCGGGCAGTAGAGCGTGTCGGACGTCAGCTCTTGGCTGCAGGTGGCGCAAGTGGGCATGGCCCACAAGCTTAGCAGCCCGGCCGGGCTCCTGCCAGAGGCGGGCTCAGCGCCCCTCGTACCTCAGGAGCCCCTCGTACTCGCCGCGCGCATCGTACTTCGCGTAGACGCTGACCGTGCCGGGCATCGCGGTCACCTCGCCGTCGAAATCGTCGCCGCTCCGGGGGAGCCGCGTCCACCGGCCGCCGGACACCACGGCGACCTCGAGGGCGCCGGGCGCGCGCAGCGTGAACCGGTACCGCTGCTCCCGCCGCAGCTCCCCGTCGAGCGGCGACAGCAGCCGGACGCTCCGCGTGGCGAACGCCTCGAACGCCATGGGGAACACGACGCCGGGCGCTCCCGTCGCGTGCACGCGGTAGTCGAGGATCCACTCGAGCGAGCCGGCGGCGCCGAGCGGCTTGGCGAACACGCGGAGCAGGTAGTCGCCCGGCCGCGGGAACCGGGCGGCGATCAGCGCGCCCGCCGTGCCGGCCTGGACGAAGGCGAACCGCCCGTCGAGCGGCCGCTGGCTCGCCGCGTCGATCAGCTGCGCCGTCATCTCCACGGGCCGGGTGACGCCGAGCGTCACGGCGAGCGGCCCGTTGGCGGCGAGCACCAGGTGGGCGCGGCTCCCGATGCGGAGGCCGGCCTGGAAGAACATCGGCCGCAGGTACACGAGGTCGGCGTATTCCGCGGCGGTCACGGGCCGGTCGAGCAGCTGCCAGCGGGCATCCTCCGGCAGGTGGTCGAAGACGAACTCCGCCGGATCGGTGAGGAAGTAGTGGTCCTGGAACCGGCGCACGAACTGCAGCGACTCGTCCAGGTAGCCGGCGCCCCAGGTCGGGTCCATCAGCCGCCACGCGCCGGCGACGCGCACCGCGTCCCAGGCGTGGTTCGGGGGACCCGCGAACGTCTGGCCCGCGGTGTACCCGTAGCCCTTCGACCAGCCGCTCACGACGTGGATCTCGAGACCCATCGCCGCGCCGAGCGCCTCGGCGAGCGTCGCGAAGCCCTGGCACACCGACGTGCGCCGGACCAGCACCGAGTCCGCGCTCGGGTCGCCGGGCCGGCCGTTCCTGAAGCCCTCGACGTCGTAGCCGATGTGGCCCGCGACCCAGCGGTAGAGCGCCCGTGCCCGCGTGGAATCGTCGCCGCCCGCCCGGGCGAGGTACGCGGCGAGCGAGGCCACCGAGCGCTCGATGCCGGCCGGCGCCGAGTCGGCGAGGGCGTCGGCGACGGCCCAGCGGGCCGCGGAGTCGGGGCCGGCGGCGGAAGGCGTGCCCTGCGCCGCCAGCACGGCGGGCAGCGCGAGGGCGGCGAGGGCGAGCGATGCCAGCGGTCTGGTCACGGGACGGACCTAGGGATACCGGGCGCCACGCCATGGGTCAAGCCGAGCGGGAACGCTTGACGCCTGCTTGACGGCATAGCCGAAGGCTTCGGTCGCACTTTCGACCGGAGCCTCGCATGGCCTGCTCGATCGGCTTCTTGGCGGCGTGGAAGCGAGCCGTCGCCGCCGTCCTCGCGTTCGCGCTGCTGCCGCAGCTCACCGGGTGCGTCGTGCGCGTGGAGGAGCCGGTGTCCCTGGCGAAGCTCCCCCCCGCAGAGCGGGCGTGGCTCGAGCGCGGACCGGCGATCGTGGGCGTGCGGACGCTCGACGACTCGCTGACGTTCGACTCCGTTCCGCCGCCGAGCTATTCGCGCGACAGCGTGGTCGCCAGCGTCGGCGGGCGGCGCGTCGCCGTGGCGCGTGGGAGCGTGCGCGGCGTGCTGGTGCAGTACCCCGGCCAACCGGCGTATGCGACGAGCGACCCCGACTTCGCCACGGTGCTCGGGCACCGCGGGCCGATCGGCGGCCTCACCACCACCACCGGCATCGCCGTGCCGTTCGACCGGCGGGCGCCGGCGCGGATCGTCCAGGACACGCTGTTCGCGCTCTCCCGGGACACGACCAGCCGGACCGCGCTCGCCGACGTGCGAAGCCTCTGGGTGGAGCGCCCCGACATCCCTTCGTCGATTCTCGTCACGGCCGCGGCCGTGACGGCGGTCGCGGCGCTGTTTGCGGTCGTGACCTTCGCGCTGAGCGGCGGCTTCCACCTGACCGGGTGCCTGTGCGGCGCCGTGCGGCAGGCGCCTCCGAGCGTCCGGTGAGTGCCCCCTGCCGGGCCGCGGTCTCCGTCGTGCTCGCCGCACTCGCGGCGGGACGGGTCGCGCCCGCCGCGGCGCAGGGCGCGTCGGACCCGGTGCCGGGCCAGCGCGTGCGCGTCACCACGCCGGCCGGCGGTCCGTCCAGGATCGTCGGCCGGCTTCTCGAACGCAGCGACAGCGAGCTGGTCGTCCAGGTCGACACGTCGCAGGTCCGGCACATCGACGCCCGTGACGTGCGCCGGCTGGAGGTCAGCCTCGGACGGCGGTCGATGGCCGGCGTCGGCGCGAGCGTGGGTGCCGCCGTCGGCGCCGTCGCCGGCACGGTGTACGGGCTCCACACGTCCACCGCCGACACCTGTCACCCCGGGGGCTGGCTCGACCCGTTCGGCTGTGCGGGGGTCGCGGGTTTTCGCGTCGCC
>DASPSV010000190.1:0-3566 GCA_035623755.1 Gemmatimonadales bacterium | reverse complement strand
TGCTCGTGCTCTCGTGCCGCCAGGCCATCGACCAGGACCGCGTCCGCCCCGAGTTCAAGGACCCGGACGAGCTGGCGCAGATCCTGTGGGCCGCGCTGCACGGCCTCATCTCGCTCCGGATCACCAAGCACGATCCCTGGGTGCCGTGGCGCGACCTCCAGCACTCGGCCCAGCAGGCGATCGACGTCCTCACCAGCGGCATCAGGAAGACGGCGCCGGCGACCTGATCCGCAGCGCGCGAAACCGGCGGCCGGCGACACGACGTAGGGACAGTAGAAGGCGACGCAGCGGAGGCGAAGCAGCAGCGGTCACGACGACGATGGGCACGGCCCATCTTTTTTCGGCACTTGAAGTTAACGCTGTTAGGAGATGTAGCCATGTTCACACTAAAGCCGATCAACCTGATCCCCAAGATCGCGCTGCTCGCCGCACTCGTGCTGTACGCGAACGCCGCTACAGCACGAGCGCAGGAAGCGGTGGCCGGCACGGCCGCGCCCGAGCACGCGGGCGGCGCCGCCGGCCGGGCCGTGCCGTCCGACCCGCTCGGCTCCATCGTGGCCGAAGCGCTGCGCGCCAACCTCGGTCTCGCGGCCGCGCGGCTCGCCACGCGTCAGGCCGACGCCGACGTCGGCGCCGCGCGGGGCCTGTTCCTCCCCTCGCTCGGCGTCGAGGCGCGCGCCTCGCAGATGAACGGTGTGCCCAACATCGGCACCTTCGTGAACCCGGCCTTCGCCGCCCTCAACGGCGTGCTGGGCTCGAACCGGTTCCCGACCAACCTCGACTTCACGCTGCCGCAGGCGAACGACACGCACCTCGAGCTGCGGCAGCCGCTGTTCAACGCGGCCCTGGTCGCGGGCTACGCGGCGGCCCGCTCGCGCCGGGACGGCGCACGCGAGGAGCTGCACGGCGCGGCGCGCCGCCTCGCCGCCGACGTCCAGACCGCCTTCCTCGGCGAGGCGTCGGCGCGGCGCGCGGTCGAGATCTATGCCGCCGCCCTCACGCTGGCCGGCGAGAACCAGCGCGTCGCCGAGCGGCTCGTGGCCGCGGGCAAGGCGACGCCCGAGGCGGTGTACCGCGCGCGCGCCGACCGGAGCCAGGTCGAGCAGCAGCTCGCCGAGGCGCGGCAGCGGCAGACGGCCGCCGCCCGCGTCCTCAACCAGATGCTCCGCCGCCCGCTCGACGCCGAGGTCGAGTTCGTGCCCGACAGCGCGCTCGAGCGCCCGCTCGCCGTGGACGCCGACGCGGCGGTCGCGAGCGCCCTCGCGCGCCGCGAGGAGCTGCGCGCGGTGGACGCCGGCGTCCGCACCGCGCAGGCCGAGGGGCGCGCGGCCACCGCCGCGTACCTCCCCAGCGTCTCGCTCGCCGTGGACTACGGCTGGCAGGGCCGCGACCTCGGCTTCCGGCCGGGCCAGGACTACTGGGTCGCCTCGGTCGTCGTGTCGTGGAACCTGTTCGACGGCGGGCAGGACGCGTCGCACCGCGGCGCCGCCGCGCTCGAAGTGCGGCGCGCCCGCACGCTGCGGCAGGACCTCGAGGAGAGGATCGCGCTCGAGGTGCGCACCGCGTACGAGGCGGCCGCCGTCGCGCGCGCCGCGATCGCCACCGCCGGCGACCGGCTCGACGCCGCGCGCGCCACCTGGCAGCTCGTCCGCCGCCGCTACGAGGAGGGCGTCGCCAGCCCGGTCGAGCTGGTGGACGCGCGCACCGAGCTCACGTCGGCCGAGCTGAACCGGTCCCTCACCGCCTACCAGTACGCCATCCGCTACGTGGACCTCGAGCGCGCGGCCGCGCTGCGCGACGTGGAACCGGAAGGAGACGCCCGATGAACCGCACCGCCCTGGCTCCCATCGCCCTCATGGCCCTCGCCGGCTGCAGCCGCATCCGCTCCGAGGCGCCGCCGCACGGCGCCGACGCCGTGCCGGTGCGCGTCGCCGCCGTCCTCGTCCGCGCCGTCGCCCGGCCCGTGACCGCGACCGGCACCCTCGGCCCCAAGGAGGAAGTGCCGCTGAGCTTCAAGATCGGGGGCGTGGTGGGCCGCGTGCTGGTGGACGAAGGCCAGTCCGTCGGCGCCGGCGACACCCTCGCCGCGCTCGACCTGGGCGAGATCGACGCGGCCGTCACGCGGGCCCGGAGCGCGGCCGAAAAGGCCGCCCGGGACCTGGCGCGAGCACAGCGACTCTATGCCGACACCGTGGCGACACTCGAGCAGGTCCAGGATGCCCAGACGGGGCGTGATGTCGCCACTGCCGAGCTGGCGACGGCGGTGTTCAACCGGCGCTACGCCGTGATCGTGGCGCCCGCGGCCGGGGTCATCCTGCGCCGCTCGGTCGAGCCCGGCCAGCTGGCCCAGTCCGGGACCGCGGTCCTCACGCTGGGGAGCCGCGCGCGCGGGGTCGTCTTCGGTGCCGCGCTGGCCGACCGCGACGCGGTGCAGGTGGCGCTCGGCGACCGGGCGACGGTCCGGTTCGACGCCCTGCCCGGCCGCGAGTACGCCGGCGCGGTGACCGAGATCGCCGCCGCGGCCGACCCGATGACGGGCACGTACCGCGTCGAGGTGGCGCTGCCGGGCGCGGCCTCGCTGGCGAGCGGCCTGGTGGGCCGGGTGGAGATCACGCCGCGCGCCGCGCGGCCGGTCGCGCTGGTGCCGGTCGAGGCGGTGCTCGAGGCCGACGGCTCGAGGGCGAGCGTGTTCGCGCTCGCGCCCGACGGCCGCCACGCCGCGCGCCGGTCGGTGGTCGTGGGCTTCCTCGACGGGGACCGGGTGGCGGTGGTCTCTGGCCTCGAGGGCGTGACGACGGTGATCACCGACGGCGCGGCCTACCTCGACGACGGCTCCGCCGTGAGGGTGCGGCCATGAAGCTGACCGATTTCGCCGTCCGCCACTGGCAGGTCACGGTGGTGGCGTTCGTGATGCTCGCGGCGCTGGGCCTCAAGTCGCTGCTCACGATCCCGCGCGGCGAGGACCCGCCGCTCGCCTTCCCGACCTTCACGGTGATCGCGGTCTACCCGGGCGCGAGCGCGGGCGACCTCGAGCGGCTGGTCGTGAAGCAGGTGGAGGACACGCTGCACGAGCTGGACGACGTGAAGAGCATCAAGAGCCGGATCCGGCCGGGCGTGGCCACGATCCAGGTCGAGTTCGAGCCCGACCAGGACGCCGACGCGAAGTACGACGACGTGGTGCGCGAGATCAACGGGCTGCGGCCCTCGCTGCCCGCCGAGCTGGCGCGGCTCGAGATCCGCAAGGCGAACACGCTCGACGTGAGCATCGTGCAGCTGGCGCTGGTCTCGCCGGTGGCGAGCTACCGGACGCTGGACTCGCTGGGCGAGGAGCTGCAGGACCGGCTGAGCGCGCTGCCGGGCGTGCGGTCCGCCGCGCGCTGGGGCGCGCCCGAGCGACAGGTGGACGTGGCGCTGGACCTCGGCCGGCTGGCGGCGCTGCGGCTGCCGGTGGCGCAGGTGCTGGGCGCGATCGGCGGCGAAAGCGCCGACGTCCCGGGCGGCTCCGCCGACGCGGGCCGCCGCACCTTCAGCGTGCACTCGTGGGGCGGCTACGAGAGCCTCGACCA
>DASPSV010000170.1:0-23021 GCA_035623755.1 Gemmatimonadales bacterium | reverse complement strand
GGCTCGGCCGGCGCCACCCGGACGACGAGCGCCAGATCCGGCGCTGGCGCGCCGTGAGGCGGCACGTGGCGCAGCTCCGAAAGGCCTGCTCCCCGATGGACCTCGAGTGCCGGCCGCGGCAGCGGCAGGCGCTGCTGCACTGGGCGTACGACTCCCGCCGGCTCTAGACACCAACCGGGGGCCGGGCGGCCCGCCCGGCCGCCGCGCCCCCCGGTGACATCCTGCGCCGCCGGCGGCCGACTTGCGACTTCGGTGTTTCTTCGGTACGATTGATTCCCCCTTTCTGCCGGAGATGCGCCCATGCCCGGAGCCTCGGTGGTGCCCCAGCTCGAGCGACTCACGCCCGTGCTCGTCGTCGAGGAGGTGGAGCCGTGCGTCCGCTTCTGGACCGAGCGGTTCGGCTTCGCCAGCGAGGACCCGGTGAAAGGCCCCGACGGCAAGTGGGTGTTCGCCATCGCGAAGAAGGACGCCATCGAGGTGATGTACCAGACGCGGGCGAGCGTGGTGGCCGACATGCCGGCGCTGGCGAAGGAGATGAACGGCCGGTCGGCCGTGTTGTACATCCGGGTGAAGAGCATCGACGCGGTGGAGGGGGCGTTGGCGGGTGCGCCGGTGGTGAAGGCGCGGCACAAGACGTTCTACGGCAGCACGGAGATCTACGTGCGCGAGCCCGGCGGCCACGTGGTGGGCTTCGGGCAGTTCTAGCACGACGGTCGGTCGGTGATGGGTGGTGAGTTGCGGCTCGCGAAGGCAGGAAGACGCATGGCGAGATCACGGTCTGGCGACGATCTGCAGCGCATTCCCGGGGTCGGGCCGAGCATCGCGCGCGACCTGAGGGGGCTCGGGATCCGTCGCGTGGCGGACCTGCGGGGACTGAGCCCCGAGCGGCTGTACGAGCGTCTCAACGCGCAGCGCGGGCAGCGGCAGGATCCGTGCGTGCTGTACACGTTCCGGTGCGCGGTGTACTTCGCGGGCGCCGCGCGCCCGGATCCCGAGCGGCTCAAGTGGTGGTGGTGGAAGGACCGGGGCGCCGCGACCCGCACGCGCCGGCGGCCGCCGGCGGAGGCGCGCGCATGAGCGTCGTCTCGCGCCTGGCCGGCGTGATCATGGTCGCCGGGGTGGTCGTGCTGATCGCCACCGGGAGCTTCTTCGACGCGTCGCCCGTCGTGATCGCGTGCCAGGTGGGGGCGATCGCGCTCGCGGGGTGGGCCCGGAGCGCGTTCGCGCGGGGGCAGTTCCGCGCCTCGCCGGTCCCGTCGGGCGACGGCGTGATCCGGCGGGGGCCGTACCGTTTCATCCGCCACCCCATGTACGCCGCGGCGCTGCTGCTGATCTGGGCGACCGTCATCGGCCGCCCGTCGCCGCTCGGGCTCATCGTCGGCGCGGTGGTGACGCTGGCCGTGATCCCGCGCATCCGCGACGAGGAGCATCGGCTGCGCGAGCGCTACCCCGATTATCCGGAGTACGCCCGCACGACCCGCAGGCTGGTGCCGTTCCTGCTGTAGCCTGACCGCGCGCGGCCGCGCGTCTGGAGGAAGACGATGCCGCACCCGCTGGTTCTGCAGCTCCGGTTCACCCGCTCCGAGTTCCGGCGCGCCGTCTGGAAGGTCCCGGAGGCCGACGCCCGCAAGCGGGTGCTGCCGATGAACAGCCTCAGCTGGACGGTGGGGCACCTCGCGTGGCAGGAGCAGCGCTACTTCATCACCTTCCCGACCGGGACGACCCTGCTGCCGGAGATCCAGGAGCACTTCGCCTTCGGGGCGCCGCACTCCACGCCGCCGGCGAAGGAGATGTGGGCCGCGTGGCGGAAGATCACGCGGGCCGCGGACCGGTTCCTCGACACGCTGACCACGCGGACGCTGCAGCGGTACGTGGTCCGGAACGGGAAGAAGACCGCGTGGATGTACGGGAACCTGCTGCAGCGGGTGATCTACCACTACTGGTACCACATCGGCGAGGACATGGCGGTGCGGAAGCTGCTCGGCCACACCGGCTTCGGCTACTTCGTGGGCGACATCGACCGGAAGGCGCCGTACACGCCGGAGCGGACGCGCTGAGCTCGGCAGCGCATTGGCGACCATGATCCTCGCCGCCCTGTTGCTCGCGCTGCCGTTCCCGACGCGCCCGTCGCCGGGTCCTTGCTCCGCGCCGGTAGAGGGCCGGGCGTTGCCAGCGGAGTTCGCCGGCGGACGCATCTTCGCTTCCTGGCGTCTGCGGAGCGGCGAGCGCCTGCGCTTCTACCTCGACACGGGCGGCAACACGTGGCTCTACCCTGGAGCGCTGGCGACCCTCGGCGCGCCGGTGGACACGACGGTGCGCTCGGGCAGCACGATGCTGACCGCCCGGGTGTCCGGCGATCTGGGGGACTCGCTCGTCCTTCCCTTCGCCTCGGCGTCTGGCCCGAGCGACACCGTGCGCATGATGGTGTCGTCGCAGGACGCGCCTGACTACGGCATCGGCCTGCCGGTGGCGGGCCTGCTCGGAGCGCAGTGGTTCGCCGATCGCGTCTGGGTCCTCGACTATCCGGGCCGCCGGCTCCTGTTCCTCGGCGCCGATCCGGCCGGCCCGGCGTCCCCGGAGTGTTGGGTGCCCCTCGGCTTCCAGACCTATCCACCGACGGGCCAGCGGACCACGCACTTCCCCCGGATCGCTGCCGAGGTCGACGGCGTCACGCTTCAGTTCCTGCTCGACACCGGCGCGCGAACCACGCTGACGGACAGCGCCTGGCGGCTCGCCGGCGGCGAGGAGCCCCGTCAGCGCGCGGCGAGCTTCATCTCGGAGAGCCGCTTCAACGAGTGGCACCGGCGACATCCGGACTGGCTCGTCGTCCCGCGCGCCGAGGAGGGCGACTCCGTCCCGATGATCCGGGTGCCGGTGATCCGCGTCGGCGAGCGCGCCATCGGCCCGGTCTGGTTCACCCGGCGCCCCGACCGCGCATTCCACCAGTTCATGTCGGAGTACACGGACCAGCCGGTGGAAGGCGCGCTCGGCGGCTCGGCCTGGAAGTACGTGACGCTCATTCTGGATTACCCGAGGGCGCGCGCGGCGATTCTGCCGGACCCTCGCCGAGCATCTGCGACGCCCTAACGCCTCCCTAACGCCCCCGGCCTAGGCTCGAGGGTGGTCACGGGCGGGCTGTGGGCCCGCCGAGACACCACCGGTCAGGCAGCCGCGTCCGTGGGGTTCGTATGAAGGCTCTCTCGCCTCGCCTGGTGCTTCTCGCGGTGCTCTGCGGGTGTGCACACCTCACCCCGTCCAGCGACCTGAGCCGCGCGTGCGCCACCGCCGCGCCGGCGGCAGCGGCGCTGGACACCGTCATCCGCGACACGGCGCACGTCACTTCTGGTCCGAAATTGCTGTACGTGCCCCGCATCGAATATCCGGACGTCCTGAGACAGAGCCGCGACTCCGGCGTGGTCATTCTCGACGCCGTCATCAGTGTCCAGGGCCGGGCGGAACCGTCATCCATCACCGTGCTCCGCACGACCAACTGGGCGTTCGTGGCCTCCGCCATCGAAACCGTACGCGGCGCCCAGTTCTGTCCCGGCACGATCGATCATCGACCGGTGCGCGTGCGCGTGCAGATCCCGCTGCGCTTCAGCGCCGCGCACGGCTTCTACCACCCGCCGCCGAGCCCGCGCCCGAGGTTCTGAGAAGCCCCGAACCCGTCCGAGGTCCGTTGGCCGCCAGGACAGGCGGCCGGGCCCCGCGCCGCTCCGCGCGCTCGTGTCCCCTGACCCGAAGCGAGCGCCGGATGTAGACTCCCACGATGACCGTCCTGCCGCTCGTTCCCGTCCGCGGGCCGCAGCGCGTCCGGGCCCGGCGCGCGGCTCGCCGCTGACGTGCGCACCTCGACCCCGTCCGACGGAGCGGCGGTGCGGGCCGCCAAGCTCTCCGACGCCGCCGCGGTGGCGGCGATCTACAACCACTACGTCGCCAACAGCATCGTCACGTTCGAGGAGCAGCCGGTCCCGGACGCCGAGATGGCCCGGCGCATCGAGGAGGTCAACGCGGCTTCCTTCCCCTGGCTCGTCGCGGCGGAGGGCGACGACATCCGGGGGTATGCGTACGCCGCGCCGTGGAAGCGGCGCGCCGCCTACCGGCACTCGGCCGAGATCACCGTGTACCTCGCGGACGGCCGCACCGGGCGCGGACTCGGGTCGAAGCTCTACGGCCAGCTGCTGCCGATGCTGACCGCCCGCGGGATCCACGCGGTGATCGGCGGCATCGCGCTCCCCAACCCCGCGAGCATCGCCCTGCACGAGAAGTTCGGCCTCAGGAAGGTCGCCCACTTCGAGGCCGTCGGATTCAAGCGCGGCCGCTGGATCGACGTCGGATACTGGCAGCGGCTCCTCTGAACGGCCCGGGGAACTCCACGCGCCGCGAGCCGGCACCGGAGCGTTCCGGCCGGGCGCGCCGTCAGGCCGGCTGGTAGGTCAGCACCACCGTCCCGTTGCCGAACGCCCGCGAGCCGGTCAGCCTGAGCGCCAGCTGGTGGGTGACGGTCTCGAACATCGTCTTGCCCTTCCCCAGCACGACCGGGCTGACCGCGACCTGGTAGCTGTCGATCAGCCCGGCCTCGGCCAGCTGGCCCACGATGCTGCCGCTCCCGAGGATCACCATGTCCGGGCCCGGCCCCTGCTTCAGCCGGCGCATCTCGGCCGCCGGGTCGCCGTTCACGAGCCGGGTGTTCTGCCACGACGCCTGCTTCATCGTGCGGGAGAACACGAGCTTCGGCGCCGCGTTCATCCCCGCGGCCACGGCCGGCATCGCCTGCGCCGCCTGCGGCGTGGGCCACCACTTCACCATCAGGTCGTAGGTGACCCGCCCGAAGACGAGCGCGCCCCCGCCGCTCGCGTTGCTCGAGGTGAACGCGTTCCACTCCGCGTCGTGCGGGTCCTTGTGCGCCCAGCTCATGTCGCCGTTGCGGTCGGCGATGTAGCCGTCGAGGGACACCAGGTTGAACACCGCGAGCTTCGGCATGAGGGCCTCCCAGTCCCGTCCCGTCATCGGGGTCGCTAAGCTTACCGGCGGCCGGTCACGGTGTCGAACGCCGCGTCGGGCCTCGCTCACCGCCACGCCGCATCGGAGCGCCCATGCTCTACGTGGTCATCGAGAACTACCGGAACGGCGACCCGCTCCCCGTCTACCGGCGGCTGCGCGACCGCGGCCGCATGATGCCCGAGGGCGTGGAGTACCGGGGCAGCTGGGTGACGACCGACCTGGGGCGGTGCTACCAGGTGATGGAATGCGAGGAGCGCGCGCGGCTCGACGCGTGGACCGCCGCCTGGAGCGACCTGGTGGACTTCGAGATCGTCCCGGTCGTCGCGTCGGCCGAAGCCCGCGCCGCGGTCGAGCCGCGGCTGTGAGCGCCCGGACCCCGGGAGCTTGCCCCGAAACGTCGGCAGCCCCGCACCCGCGGGGCCGCCGTCGCTTCTGGGAGCCGGAGCCTCAGATCCCGAGGTCCTCCCGCCCCATGGACTCCCAGTCCTCCGGCGGCGTCCACAGGCTCTTCTCGGTGCCGATCAGCGTTGCATAGGAGTGCAGCATCCCGAAGTTCACACACCGGATCGAGAACCACGAGATGTCCTTCCGCTCCCGCAGCTCCTGCTCAATGTCGTCGGTGACCTGGACGCTGGTGCGTCGCTGTGCGTGCACCTTGGCGATGATGCACTGCTCGTCGTCGTCGCCGAGATAGGAGTAGATCGGCGCGAGGGCGTGGCGGTCCACGACCTCGACGAGGTCCTCGGGGTACACGTCGCTGTCGGACTGCGTCTCGATCGTGAGCGAGCTCAGCTGGGCGAACTGGCCGCCGGGCTGGTCGTTCTGCACGCTCGGATAGGTCGTCAGGCACGGCACCTGGATCTTGAACGCGACCCGAGGCTTGAACGACGAGGCCTTGGCGGTGTAGGCACACTGGTAGCGGACCAGACACTTCTCCTTCGATACGGGCGTCAGCTTCTCGACGAAGAACGGGTAGCTGAAAGTGGCGCTCACGTCGGTGGCGTTCAGGCCGTCCAGGTAGGCTCGCACGTTCTTCTTCAGCGTGCTCGTCCCGATGACGTCGCGGTGGCTGTGCACGATCTGGATGATCTTGCCGATCCCGTGCGCCTCGAACGAGTGGTTGATCCTCGCCGATATGGAAATGGTGGCGATCGTGGCCTGACCCTTGGGATCGGCGCGCGAGGCCACCCGCACCGGATACGGCAGGTCCTGCAGGCCCACGTCGACCAGATAACGACGCTCCTCCGACATCTCACACCTCCCCACGATGCATTGCCGTCACGAACCGGAGGCCGCGTTCGCGAGCACGGGCTCGCGCGCGATCCGCCGGATACCCGCGTACGTCCGCAGCGCGACGATCGCGCACACCGCTTGCTCGGGCGTCGGGTAGGCCGGGATCCCTGCGTCCCGGAGCCTGGCCAGGGCGGCGTTGCACTCGGGGCCACCCTGGCACTCCATCACGAACACCTTGCCCAGATGCTTGTACAGCTCGTGCACCTTCAGGGCGACGTCGGCGATCGCCGGCACGTTGGTGATCGCCGACGGGCAGACGGAACCGTAGACGCCGTCCACCATCGGGTCCTCGAACGCGGCAGTAAACGCCCGCTCGTACACCGACGGCGTGGCCGTGCCCGCGATGTCCACGGGGTTGAGGACCGAGCCGAATCCTGGCATGTCGGCCCGCAGCCGTGCGGCCAGCTCTGGCGAGATCTCCGCCAGCGGGTGGAGCGGCATGCCCAACCGGTCGAAGTGCTCGCAGGAGAGCAGGCCAGACCCGCCGCCGTTGGTGATCATCACCACCCGGTCCCGCCTGAGCGGCGGCTGCATAGCGAGCGCGATCGAGACGTCGAGGAACTCCTGCCACTGCGTGGCCCGGATCACGCCGGCCTCCCGGAACACCTCGTCGAAGAACGCGTCGTCGAGGCCCTCGTTCTCGGACGCCGTGTGCGCCATCGCCGCCTTCTTGGCGATCCGGGACGAGCCCACCTTGATCACGACCACCGGCTTGTGAGGCACGACCTGACGGCACGCGGCCACGAACGCCTCAGGCGAGTCGAGCCCCTCGATGTAGACCGCGAGGCATCGCGTGTGGGGATCCTGCCCGCCGTAGAGGATGAACTCCGAGAAGTCCACGTCGGCCTTGTTCCCCAGGCCGACGAAGAAGCTCATCCCGAAGTGCCGCAGCAGCGAGGCGCCGAGCGCGCCGAGCAGGTTGGCACCCGACTGCGAGATCATGCCCACCGGCCCAGCCACGGGGAGGTAGGGGATGAACCCGCAGTTGAACCGCGAGTACGGGCTGCCCATCCCGAGGAAGTTGGGACCGATCAGCGGCAGCCGATGCTCGCGGCAGAAGCGCGTCAATTGATCCTGGATGTCGCCGCGGCCCGTCTCTTTGAAGTCGCTGCTGGAGACCGCGACCACCTTGGCGCCCTTCGCGGCTGCCGCCTCGACGGCCTCGGGCACGGCCTGCGCCGGCACGGCGACGAAGACGAGGTCCACCGGTCCGGGGATGTCGGCGAGGCTGCCATAGGTTGGTAGCTCGAGCACCGTCTCGGCCGCGGGGTTCACCGGGTAGATCGTTCCCCGGTACCCCCACTTGATGAGCCCTTCGATCACCTTGTAGCCGACTTTGGTGGGACGACGCGAGGCACCGACGACTGCGACCGAGGACGGGTTCAACGCGTACTTGAGGTTGTCGATCACGTAAGGGCGGGGAGCGTCTATGCGCACGCCCGATCACCTCCTTGTCCGCTGGGCGTGGCGGGATGCCGCGCCCGCACCCCCAAACCATCGCATACCGCGGGCCACGAGGTTCGCGCGATCCCGTGACCGCGCGCGCGGTCCCTATCTTCAGGCGCGACGGACGCTTCCGACTGTGGGCCGCTCGGTGCGACTTCTGCACAATGACGAGCGGAAACCTCCCGACTGCAGCCCTCGCCGCGTATGATGTAGGCATCGCTTCGACCGCGAGCAGGCCGATGGCTGCCACGCCGATGTCACATCGCACCGATCTCCCGACCGTCCCGCTCGGTTCGACCGGGATGCGCATCACCCGCACCGGCTTCGGCGCGTGGGCCATCGGCGGCGGCGGATGGACGTTCGGGTGGGGGCCGCAGGACGACGGCGCGTCGGTGGCGGCCATCCGGCGCGCGCTCGAGCGGGGGATCAACTGGATCGACACCGCGGCTGCGTACGGGCTCGGACACTCGGAGGAGATCGTCGCGCGCGCGCTCCGCGGCCTCCCCGCGGCCGACCGTCCGCTCGTGTTCACCAAGTGCGGGCTGGTGTGGGACGAGCACGACCATGCCGCGCCGCCGCGCCGGATGGGGAGCCCGAAGCGCCTCCGCGAAGGCATCGAGGGCTCGCTGCGGCGGCTCGGCGTCGAGCGCATCGACCTGTTCCAGATGCACTGGCCCGCCGAGGACGGCACGCCGCTCGAGGACTACTGGGGCACGCTGCTCCAGCTGAAGGCGGAGGGCAAGGCGCGCGCCGTCGGGCTGTCGAACCACACGGCCGCGCAGCTCGAGGCCGCCGAGCGCATCGGCCACGTGGAGACGCTCCAGCCGCATTTCTCCGCCATCAGCCGCGGCGCCGCCGCGGACGAGCTGCCGTGGTGCGCCGCGCACGGCACCGGCGTGATCGTGTACAGCCCGATGAACGCCGGCCTGCTGACCGGCGCGTTCACGGCCGAGCGCGCGGCCAGGCTCGGCGCGGACGACTGGCGCTCCCGGGCGCCGGAGTTCAGCGGCGAGCGGCTGCGGCGGAACCTCGAGCTGGCGGCGGCGCTGCGGCCCATCGCCGAGCGGCACGCGTGCCAGCCGGGGGCCGTGGCCGTGGCCTGGACGCTCGCCTGGCCCGGCGTCACGGGGGCGATCGTCGGCGCGCGCTCGCCCGGGCAGGTGGACGGCTGGCACGCCGCGGCGACGCTGGCGCTGGGCCCCGCCGACCTGGACGAGATCGCCGCGGCCATCGGGCGCTCCGGGGCGGGCGCAGGGCCGGCGCGGCCACCCGCCTCGCCGCCCGGCGCGCCCGGGTCACACTAGCCCGACCCGGAACGGAGACCCACACCGTGCCTACGCTGCTCGTCGAGCACGATCGCGAAGCGCTCCTGCGCCGCCTGCACACTCTCACGCCCGAGCACCAGCGCCGCTGGGGCAAGATGACCGCGCACCAGATGCTGTGTCACGTGAGCGACCAGATGCGCGTGGCGCTCGGCGACCTGCCGGCGAAGAGCTACGGGGGCACGTTCTCCGGACAGCTGGCGCGGCTGTACGCCATCCACACGCCGCTGCCGTGGCCGAAGGGGAAGGTGCGGACGGCGCCCGAGATGCTCACGGCCAAGCCCGCCGCCTGGGACGCCGACGTGCGCGCGTGCGAGGGCCTGATCCGGCGGTTCGCCAGCGAGCGGCCGGCCAGCGTGCACCCGCGGTTCGGCAAGCTCAGCGCCGAGGAGTGGGGCGTGCTGGGCGGCAAGCACCTCGCCTACCACTTCTCGCAGTTCGGCGTCTAGCGCCGCGCCGGCTCCACGGTGAGCAGGGCGATGGCGGCGTTCGGCAGCGTGAAGACGTAGTCCCCGCCCGCCTCCGGCGCGACCGCGCTCGTCGCGGGCTCGCCGATCGACCCGTCCGAACCGAACTGCTGTCCGCCGTAGCGCACGTCCGCCGCGAGCGCGCCGAGACTCGGCGCGCCGAGCAGCAGCAGCGCGGCCCCGCCCATCGATGCCCCCCCTCCGAGGTGCACCCGCACCGGACCCGCCGCGCTGGTGTCCTTGTTGAGCACGAACACGCTCACCGCGCAGCCCGCGCAGCGGCTCACCGCCCAGGCGCGCACGTTGGCGCCGGCTTCCACCTGCACCGGCAGCAGCCGCGCGCCGACGGCGTGGCGGGCGAACAGGTACAGGGCGTAGTAGAGCGGCTCGGCCACGTTCCGGTAGCGCCACGTGCCGCTCGAGTCGCGCCGCGTGTACGTGTCCACCGGGTTGTAGGAGCTGCCGCCCGCCGGACGGTAGCTGGTGTGGAACGCGACGTTGATGAACCCGTCGTCCACCAGCGAGAAAGCGTAGTCGAGTCCCCACAGCGCCGACGCGAAGGCGTTGCTGACACCGGGCATGCCGCCGCAGGATGCGGAGTTCGTCTCCGCCATCGCGATCGGCAGCCCGCTCCTGCGGGCGAGGGCCGCGAGCGGCCGCGCCTCCCGGTTGAACTGGTCCATCAGCTCCGGCGACAGGAGGCGCGCGATGCTCACCTGCCGGCCGCCGCACGTCGTCTCGGAGTAGTTGTGGACCGTGATCCAGGTGAGTCGCGACCGACCGACGCCGTCCACGAACGCTCTCAGGCCCGTGGTGTCGCGCCAACCGCAGCAGGTGGCCGGCCCGACCAGCGGGTAGCCGCGGCTCGCGGGCTCCGCCCGGAGCGCGCGGGCGTAGGCCAGGAACTCCCGCGCCTGGTCCGCGGCGGCGTACGCCGGCGTGCGGTAGGGCGTGCGGGTGAAGAGGTCGGGTTCGTTGCCCGGCTCGAGTGCCATCACCAGCGAGCGCGGGATCTCGCGCGCCACGCCCTCGGTGACTTCGCGCACCGCCCACGCCGGCGCGTTCTGCTTCAGGTTGAGACCGACGATGAGCTTCCACCCGCTCGCGCGCGCCGCCTCGGCGAACAGCCGCAGGTCCGGCGCCGCCAGCTCTGCCGCGCACGCCTCCGGGTGCGGCGCCGCGGCGCGGTCCCAGCAGCTGTTGTCCTGGCTGTTGCCGCCGAGACGGAGGATGCCGGCGCCCAGGTTCCGCATCAGCTGGAAGTAGCCGGCGTTGGGCGCCTCCGGTCGGCCGAGCGCGTACACCGCCTCGTCCGCCGACGGCCCTGCGCCGGCCGCGGGGCCCTGGAACGCGCCGATGCCCTGGCCCGCGGTCGAGACCTCGAGGCTGTAGCCGATGAAGTGCGAAGGGATCTCCACGCCGAGCCGCGCGGTCTCCACGGTGACGGTCGCGATGGGTGCAGCCCCGGCGGACGCGGGGGCCTGGGCGGAAGCCGCGATGGACGTGGCGCCGCAGAGCGCGGCGGTCCACGAGACGATGACGAAGGCGTTGCCGAGCCGGTTCATGGACTCTCCGAAGGCCCGTCCCAATGACGGGGTCCGGATGATGTACCGCGCCCCGGCGCCCGCGTCCAGACGTCGCGGGCCTTCCGGCGCGGCGGCGGACGGACGCACATTCCAGCACACCCATCACGGGACCGTGGATGCACGACCCCGACTCGAATCGCGCCGGCGCGGCGGCCTGCCGGGTGCGGCGAGACCGCCGGCGGGTGCGACCCGCCCCGGCGCTGCTGCTCGCCGCCGCCCTCCTGCCGGCCGCCGCGCGCGCGCAGGACACGGCCGCCGCGTGGCGCTACCGCGAGGTCGTGCCCGCCGTGGTCGCGCGGCACGGCATGGTCGCGGCCGACCACCCGCTGTCCAGCCAGGTCGGGGCCGACATCCTGCGGCGCGGCGGCAACGCGATCGACGCCATCGTCGCCGTGGCGTTCGCCCACGCGGTGGTCGAGCCGGCCGCCGGCAACCTCGGCGGGGGCGGCTTCCTGCTCTACCGCCGCCGCGACGGGCGGGCCTGGGCCCTCGACTTCCGCGAGACCGCGCCGGCCGCCGCCACGCGCGACATGTACGTCGACGCCGCCGGCGACGTCACCACCGATTCCTGGCTCGGGCCACGGTCCGTCGGCGTGCCGGGCTCCGTCGCCGGCCTGTGGGCGATGCACCGCCGCTTCGGCCGACTGCGGTGGCGCGACGTCGTCGCCCCGGCGATCGCCCTCGCGCGGGACGGTCACGTGATCGACGAGCCGCGCGCCGCGATGCTGAGCGGCGCCGAGCCCCTGTTCCGCCGCTACGGCTCGACCTCCCGGGCGTGGCTCCCGGACGGCCGGCCCTTCGCCGCAGGCGACACCCTGCGGCAGCCCGACCTCGCCGCCACGCTGCAGCGGATCGCCGACTCCGGCGCCGCCGGCTTCTACCGCGGCCGCACCGCCGATCTCATCGTCGCCGAGATGCGGCGCACCGGCGGGCTCCTCACGCTCGCCGACCTCGCGCGCTACCGGCCGCTGTGGCGCACCCCCCTCCGCGGGCGCTACCGCGGCTGGGGCATCGTCACCATGCCGCCGTCCTCGAGCGGCGGCGCGATCCTCCTCGAGGCGCTGAACATCCTGTCCGGCTACCGCCCCGCGCCGTTCGGCACCGCGCCCGAGCGCCACCTGTTCATCGAGGCGGAGCGGCGCGCGTTCCTGGACCGCAACACGCTGCTCGGCGACCCCGCGTTCGTCGCGATGCCGATCGCGAGGCTCACCAGCGCCGCCTACGCGGCGCGCCAGCGCCGCTCGATCCTGCTCGACCGGGCCACACCCACCGAGGGCCTGCCGACGCGCGAGGGCCCGCACACCACCAACTACGCCGTGGTGGACGGCCGGGGCGACGCCGCCGCCCTCACGACCACCCTCAACACCGGGTTCGGCTCGAAGGTCCTCGTCGCGGGCGCCGGGTTCTTCCTCAACGACGAGATGGACGACTTCACCGCCAGGCCCGGCGCGGTGAACCTCATGGGCCTGCGGCAGCTCGGCGAGGCCAACGCCATCGCGCCCGGCAAGCGGATGCTGTCGTCCATGACGCCCACCGTCGTGACCGACCGGCACGGGCGCCTCGCCCTCGTCCTCGGCTCGGAGGGCGGCGCGCGGATCATCACCGCGGTGCTGCAGGTCATCCTCAACGTGGTGGACCACCACATGAGCCTCGCCGAGGCCGTGGCGGCGCCGCGCATCCACCACAACGCGCTGCCCGACTCGGTGGCGATGGAGCCGGCCGCGCTGTCGCCGGAGGTGAAGGCGCAGCTCGAGGCGATGGGCCACCGGTTCTACGCGCGGTCCTACTACTTCGCGACCGTCACGGCGGTGCGCGTCACGCCACACGGGCTCGAGGGCGTGACCGATCCGCGGCTGCCCAGCCGGGCCGCGGGGTACTGAGCCAGGAGACGATACCGATGGCCACGCGCGCATCCCATGCACGGCTGCTCGGCGCCGCCGGCGCCGCGGTCCTGCTCGCCGCGGCTCCGGCCCCGGCCCGCGCCCAGGTGCCGGACTTCCGGACCATGACGCCGGCCCAGCGGCAGGCGTTCATGGATTCGATCCGCGCCGGCTCCGAGCGCGACCGGAGCCTGATGATCGCGCAGCTCGGCCTGCCGGCCCCGCCGGCGCTGCCGCCGGCGGACAGCGATCCCGCCCGGCCGCCGAACACCTTCCGGCGCGCCAACGCGCCCGGCAACAACTTCACCGACTCGGCAGGCAACACCTACGTGCGCTCCGAGTGGGGCGCCTGGTCGAACTACGACGAGGCCCGCGCCGGGACCTACACGCTGCCCGACCCACTGGTCGCGAACGACGGGCGACCGGTGACGAACGCGGACACGTGGTGGCGGGTGCGGCGTCCCGAGATCCTCGAGCTCGAGCGGCGCGAGGTCTACGGCCGGACCCCGGAGCGCACGCCGGCCGTGCGCTTCGAGGTCGCCCGCGTGGACTCCACCCGCTATCCCGGCCAGGCCGTCGTGAAGTACGTCACGGGGCACATCGACAACGCGGCGTACCCGGCCGCGACGCCCCGGATCGAGATCACCCTGTACCTGCCGCCCAACGTGACGCGCCCCGTCCCCGTGATGATGGTCGTGTGGGGCGTGTTCTTCGGCTTCGGCCCGGGCGACACGACGAAGCTGCCGGACCGCGTCGCCCAGGTGCTGGCCCGGGGCTGGGCGTTCGGCACCGTGAACACCACCGCGATCCAGGCCGACAACGGGGCCGGCCTCGACCGCGGCATCATCGGCCTCGTGGGCCGCGGCCGGCCGCGGAAGCCGGACGACTGGGGCGTGCTCGCGGCGTGGAGCTGGGGCATGAGCCGCGCGCTCGACTACCTCGAGTCCGATCCCGAGATCGACGCCAGGCGCGCGGCGATCGAGGGGCACTCGCGCTGGGGCAAGACCGCGCTGCTGGCCGGCGCGCTCGACCCGCGCTGGGCGATCGTGTGGGCGAGCAGCTCCGGCGCGATGGGCGCGTCGCTGGAGAAGCGCAGCTGGGGCGAGACCATCGACAACGTCGCGGCCCCGAGCGAGTACCACTGGATGGCGGGCAACTTCCTCAAGTACGCGGGCCACTGGGCCGACATGCCGGTGGACGCGCACGACCTGATGGCCCTCGTCGCGCCCCGCCCCCTGTTCATCACCGGCGGCACCCGGGGGGACACCTGGGTGGACGCGCACGGCGAGTTCCTCGCCGGCGTCGCCGCCGACCCCGTCTACCGCCTGCTCGGCGCCCGCGGCCTCGGCACGACGACGATGCCGGCCGCCGACCAAGGGCTGATGGACGGCGACCTGGCCTTCCGCATGCACGAGGGCGGCCACACCGACATGCTCGACTGGCCGCTGTTCCTCGACTGGGCCGCGCGGTACTTCGACCGGCGCTGACGCGCGCCGCGGGATCCGAACCCGGAGGGATGCCATGACCTGGACCTGGGAAGCACGCTTCGTGGCGGCGCTCGCCACCCTGTCGCTCTCGGGCCGCGCCGCTGCGGCGCAGGGCGGGCCGGCGGCGCCCGCCCCGGCGATGCGGCGGGCGTACCAGCTCGACCTCGCCGACTCGACGGCACAGGCGCGCGCGATCTTCCAGGGCGTGATCGACACCGCCACCGATCCGGCCGCGAAGGCGGCGGCCCAGCGCGCGATGGCGATGTCGTACGCCTTCGGCGGCGACTGCGCGAACACCGTCCGCTACGAGTCGATGGTCATCGCCTACTGGGCGACGCGCGAGCAGGCCGAGCCTCAGACCGCGTTCTATCAGGAGGGCGAGGTCGCGGACGAGGCCGCGCGCGTGTGCCTCGACGCCGGCGACACGCAGGCGGCGGAGCAGTGGTACCGCCGCGGCGGGGAGCTGGGCCTGAGGGAGCCGGAGCCGCGGACGCATCCGCGGAGCCTGTGGGAGTTCCGCCTCGCCCACGCCCTGGGCCGGATCGCGGCGCGGCGGGGCGACACGGCCCAGGCGCGGCGCCAGGTCGCCGCGGCGCGCCGGATCCTCGACGGCGATTCGGCGATGGCGGCCCAGCAGGAGCGGTTCTTCCCCTACCTCGCGGGCTACGTCGCGCTCTACGGCGGCGACTTCGCCACCGCCGAGGCGCAGCTCGCGCGCGCCGCGGCGATGCGCGGCAACGAGCGCGACCCGTACCTGCTCTGCCTGCTGGCGATGGTCTACGAGCGCGAAGGGAAGCCGGCCGAGGCCCGCGCGACCTACCGGCGCGCCTGGGACCTCGCGACGGCGCACAACCCGCCGTCGGCGTTCGTGCGCCGCTGGGCGAAGGACAGGATCGGCGGGTCCTGAGCCCCGGGCGCCGTCAGCGCCCGGCCACCAGGACCAGGGCACTGCCGTGGGGCGGCAGGTCCACGCGCAGCCGCTCGAGCGCGCCGAGCGCACGCCGCGCCCACAGATCGCGCACCTCGCGAGTCCCGGCGCCGAGGCCGATCTCGCTCCAGGCGAGCTCCACGTGCTGCGGGGCCGCATCGAGGTTGAAGACCGCGACGTAGTGGCCGCCGCCCGGCGCTACAGAGCGCCACACCCGCAGGCCCGCCCGCTCGAGCACCTGGCGCGGCGTCCGGCCGCGCTGGTTCGCGGCCAGCACCTCCGGATTGGTGAGCAGCGCGAGCGTCGCGGCATCGAGCGACGGCAGGTCGCCGCCAACGACGAGCGGCGACCGGAACACGCTCCACAGCGTCATCACCGTGCGCTGCTCGTCGGGGGTGAGCCGGCTGGGCGTCCCGCGGCCGGCCGTGTCGGTGAGGCGCAGGCGGCCCAGCGGCAGCATGTCGGCGTCGGGCCAGGCGCCGCGGACCCCGACGAACCGCGCCCAGTCCCGCGCGTAGTCGAACTGGGCCCGCACCAGCCGCCACTCGTCCCAGAAGTCGTCGGAGATCCGCCACATCTGGGCGTGGCGCGCGAGGAATGCCGCCGAGTCGAGCGGCGCCGGGCCCGGCGAGATGCTGAGCACGATGCGCCGGCCGCTCCGGTCCAGCGCGCGCCGCAGCGCGCGGAGCTCCAGCGGCTGGAAGCGGTGGCTCCCCATGTCGTCGGCCTTCACGAAGTCCACGCCCCACGACGCCCATAGCCGCGCGAGCGCGTCGTACCAGGCCTGGCCGCCGGGCTTCCGGACGTCCACCCCCCACATGTCCGGGTTCCAGGCGCAGCCGTTGGTGGTATCCGCGACGTCCACCGCGTGCCAGTGCGTTCCCGCGATGGGCGTGTTCGCCCGGACCGCCTGGCGGGGAATGCCGCGCATGACGTGGATGCCGAACCGGAGGCCGAGGGCGTGCACGTAGTCGGCCAGCGGCCGGAAGCCTGCGCCGTGCGCCGAGGAGGGGAACCTGTTCTCGGCCGGGATCAGGCGCCCGGACGCGTCCATCGCGAGCGCGGCGCCGGGCTCGTAGTCGTGGCCGCGCGCCGTCGGCTGGTACCACTGGATGTCCACCACGACGTACCGGTAGCCGAAGCGGGCCAGGTCGCGCGCCATCGCGGCGGCGTTCGCCTTCACCTGGGCCTCGGTCACGGTGGTGCCGTAGGCATCCCAGCTGTTCCAGCCCATCGGCGGCCGCGGCGCGAGCGCGGCGCCCTGCGCCCGCGCCGGCGCGGGTGCCACGGCCGCGCCCAGCAGCGCCGCCGCGGCGACCGCCGTCCCCACCCGCATCACCGATCCGATGCCGATCCGCGTCATCGCTCCCTGCCCTCCCGGCGCCGCCGCTGGCCGCGCGGCCGCCGCGTCCATTATACTGCGCGCAACGCGGAGGCCGCGATGAACCAGCGCGAGTTCCTGCGCACGCTCGGTGCGATGTCCCTCGCCGCCGTGTTCGGCGAGCGGGCCTGGGCCCGCTACGCCGCCCTGCCGGCCGACCGCCTGGCCCGGGACGAGGAGTTCTGGGCGGCGATCCGCGCCAGGTACGTGCTGACGCCCGACTACGTCAACCTCGAGAACGGCTACTACCTGATGCAGTCGCAGCCGGTGCTCGAGGCGTTCCTCGGCCGGGTGCGCGACATCAACCGGCAGGCCACGCGCTACATGCGCACCCGCATGCCCGACGACAACGTCGCGGTGCGCGCGCGCCTCGCCGCCATGGCTGGCTGCCCCGTCGAGGAGCTGGTCGTGACCCGCAACACCACCGAGTCGCTCGACACCGTGATCGGCGGGTTCCGGTGGCAGGCGGGCGACGAGGCCGTGATGGCGGCGCAGGACTACGGCGCGATGCTCGACATGTTCACGCTCCAGGCCCGGCGCCACGGCATCGTCAACCGCGTCGTCTCGCTGCCGCTCGACCCGCGGTCCGACGACGAGATCGTGAGCCTGTACGAGCGCGCGATCACGCCCCGGACCCGGCTGCTGATGATCTGCCACATGGTGAACATCACCGGGCAGGTGCTCCCGGTGGCGCAGGTGTGCGACATGGCGCACCGGCACGGCGTGCAGGTGATGATCGACGGGGCCCACACCTTCGGGCAGCTCGAGTTCACGATCCCGGCACTGGGCGGCGACTACTTCGCCTCCTCGCTCCACAAGTGGCTCGGCAGCCCGCTCGGCGCCGGCATCCTGTGGGTGCGCCGCGACCACGTCGCCGAGCTGTGGCCGACCTTCGCCGACCTGAGCGTGCCGGAGGACGACATCCGCAAGCTCAACCACACGGGCACCCAGCCGGTGCACACGGTGCTCGCCATCAACGACGCGCTGGACTTCCACGACAGCATCGGGATCCGCCGCAAGGAGGCGCGGCTGCGCTGGCTGCAGCGCTCCTGGACGGACCGGGTGCGCGGCCGGCCCGGCATCACGCTCAACACGCCGAGCGACCCGCGGCGGACCGGCGCCATCGCCAACGTGGGCGTGGCCGGCCTCGAGCCCGCCGCCCTCGGCGCGGCGCTGTTCGACCGCTACCACATCTGGACCGTCGCCATCGACGGCGCCGGCGTGCGCGGCGTGCGCGTCACGCCCCACCTGTTCACGTCCACCGCCGATCTCGACGCGCTGGTGCGCGCACTCCTGGAGCTGGCGGCGTGAGGCCGCGCGCGCCCCTGCTGCTGCTGCTGCTGGCCGCCTGCGCCGCCTGCGCCCCGCGCTGGTCGAAGGACGAGATCGCGCGCTGGCAGCGCGAGGCCGCCGCCGTCACGATCGTGCGCGACGACTGGGGCATCGCCCACGTGCACGGCACGTCGGACGCGGACGCCGTGTTCGGAATGGAGTACGCCCAGGCCGAGGACGACTTCAACCGCGTGGAGATGAACTACGTCGGCGCGCTGGGCCGCGCGGCGGAGACCGAGGGCGCGGGCGCGATCTGGCGCGACCTCCGGATGCGGCTGTTCGTCGACCCCGACAGCCTGCGGGCGACGTACGCCGCCAGCCCCGCCTGGCTCCGGGCGCTGATGGACGCGTTCGCCGACGGGCTGAACGACTACCTCTACACCCACCCGCGGGTGCGGCCGAAGGTCCTGCGGCGGTTCGAGCCCTGGATGGCGCTGGCGTTCACCGAGGGGAGCATCGGCGGCGACGTCGAGCGCATCGACCCGCGCGGCCTCGCCGCGTTCTACGGCTCCCGCACCGACACGGCGGGCGGCCGCCCCCGGGGCGACGCGTCCGGCGACGGCGAGCCCTCGGGCTCGAACGGCATCGCGATCGCGCCCGCCCTCGCGCGCGACCACCACGCGCTGCTGTGGATCAATCCACACACCTCGTTCTACTTCCGCTCCGAGCTGCAGGTCGCGAGCGACTCGGGCCTCGACGCCTACGGGGCCGTCACCTGGGGGCAGTTCTTCGTCTACCAGGGGTTCAACGCCACCGCCGGCTGGATGCACACCTCGAGCGGCGTGGACAACATCGACGAGTTCCGCGAGACCGTGACGAGAACGGATGCCGGCTGGACGTACCGGCACGGCGGCCGCGACCTGCCGGTGGCGACCCGCACCGTGACCGTGCGCTACCGCACGCCCGGCGGCCTGCGCGCGCGGACCTTCACCGCGTACGCCACGATGCACGGCCCGGTCATCCGCTCGGACAGCGGCCGCTGGGTCACGGTCAGCCTGATGCACGACCCGGTGAACGCGCTCGTCCAGTCGTTCACGCGCACCAAGGCGAGGGACTACGCGGCGTTCCGGCGGACCATGGAGCTGCACACCAATTCGTCCAACAACACGGTGTTCGCCGACGCCGAGGGCAACATCGCGTACTTCCACGCCAACTACATCCCGCGGCGCGATCCCCAGTTCGACTGGACGAAGCCGGTGGACGGGAGCGACACCGCCACCGACTACCACGGGCTGCTCTCCGTGGACGAGACGCCGCACCTCCTGAACCCGCGCACCGGCTGGCTCTACAACTCGAACAACTGGCCCTGGTCGGCGGCGGGCCCGGCCAGCCCCAGGCGCGCGGACTTCCCGGCCTACGTCGAGACGGGCGCGGAGGAGTCGCCGCGCGGCGTCCACGCCCTGCGCGTGTTGACGGGGATCCGGGACGTCACCACGGCCTCGCTCACCGCGGCGGCGTTCGACGGCTGGCTGCCGTCGTTCGCGGCGATGGTCCCGCGCCTGCTGCACGCGTACGACGCGACGCCCGCGCGCGACTCGCTCCGGGCCCGCCTCGCGGACCAGGTCGCGGTGCTGCGCCGGTGGGACGACCGGTGGGACGCGGGCTCGGTCGCCACCTCGCTCGCCGTCTTCTGGGGCACCGAGGTCCAGCGGCGGGTGGCGCGCGAGGCGCGGGCGGCGGGCCTCTCGCCCGAGACGTACGTCGTGCGCCGCGCGTCGCCGGCGGTGATGCTGGCGTCGCTGGCGGCCGCCTCGGATTCGCTCGCGGCCGCTTTCGGGACCTGGCGCACGCCGTGGGGCGACGTCAACCGCTTCCAGCGCCTCGACGACTCCATCGCGCCGCACTTCGACGACGCCCGGCCCAGCATCCCCGTGCCGTTCACGTCGTCGCGGTGGGGCTCGCTGGCCTCCTTCGGCGCGCGCGCGTACCCGAACACCCGGAAGTGGTACGGCACGAGCGGCAACAGCTTCGTCGCCGCAGTGGAGTTCGGCGACAGCGTGCGGGCGCTGGCCGTCACCGCGGGAGGCGAGAGCGGAGACGGCGCCTCGCGGCACTTCGACGACGAGGCCGCGCGCTACGCCGCCGGGAGCCTGCGGCCGGTCTACTTCTATCCGTCCCAGCTCCAGGGTCACGCCGAGCGCACCTATCACCCCGGCCAGTGACCCGGGCGTCGCCGGCCGCCCGGGCCGCCGGCGGACCGGCGAGCGATCCCGGACGAATCCCGAAGCACCCCCCGGTGTATCAGCACGGATGACCAGTCTCCGGAGCGCCTACCGCATCGAGCCGGACCTCCGGAGTGCCCACGCACGGCCGATGCAGAAGGAGTCTTCATGCCACCTTTGGGTCAGGCAGCACGTCTGTCTCCGTTGCCGCACTCCGGCACCTCGGCGGTCGTCAAGCGGTTCCGGACGGCCGAGCGCCTGCTGGCCTTCGAGAGCGGCCGGCTCGAGGTCGTCACGCTGGGCGACCAGTCCATCGGCAAGGCGAGCTACGCCCCCGGCTGGCGCTGGTCGCAGTGCGTCTCGGGGTCGTCGCCGCCCGGCGGCGTCCCGGTCGAGACCGTCGGCCTGGTGCTGTCGGGTCGCGTGACGGTGCGCAGCCAGGAGGGGGTGGAGCTGGACCTCCTGGCGGGGGACGTGTTCCGCGCCGCGATCGCCGGCGAGTACGACATGTGGGTCGCCGGCAGCCGTCCGTGCGAGATTCTGTACGTGGGCGGCGTCGAGGCACTGATCCGCGCCCTGCGCGGAACCACGTAAGCAGGGCCGGACCACCCCGGAACGAGGCCGCCGCGGGACGACGGACGTCGTCGCCCCGCGGCGGCTTCGTGTTGCGGAACGGCTTACCGCGGCGGGCGCGGCTGCGCCGGCGCCGGGGCCGGAGCTTCCTCCGTGGGCATCACTGTCGGGGGCCGCGCCGGCTGGGCCGGCGCCGCGGGCTGGGCGGGCTGCGCCGCTGCCGGCGGCTGCGTGCCCGGCTGCCCCGTCATCCCGGCCGGGGGCCGGAAGAAGAACGGTGGCGGGGTGAGGATTTCGCGCCCGTGGCTCGCGAGGAACGCCCGCACCTGGACGTAGGGCCGGTGCGGGTTGTTGGGCGAGTACGTGGAGCGGATCCAGGTCTCGTGGTACCAGCGCTCGAAGGGCGGATGCTCCGCCCACAGCAGCTCGTTCTCGAGGCTCTCGAGCGGCGGCCTCGCCTGCCACGCCAGCCGCCACAGCTGCGCGGTGTCCGGCGCCGCGAGCGCGTCGGCCAGGCTCAGCGCCGCGTGGGTCTGGCGGTCGTCGATCAGCAGCCCGAGCGCCACGTTCTCGTGGAAGTACTGCGCCTGGTCGGGCGTCATCTGCGCCTCGGCCCGCGCTTCGGCCGCCAGGGCGCTGTCGAGGAGCGGCGCGCGGCTCCGCAGCAGCGGGACGGCGCTGTCGAGCGGGATGCCGCGGAACATCGCGAACCGCGCGTCCACCGGGGGCTGCGGCGTGGGACGGCCGGTGATCCGGTCGTGGAGCCGCTCGACCAGCATCTGCACCGCGTTGGAGGCGGTCCACAGCCGGTCCGGCCGGTTGAGGAGGTCGAAGTACTGCCCGTAGGCGACGGCCGCGGCGTCCGCCCCCGCGCCGAAGTACTCGTGCGAGAACCAGCTCACGTAGCGTCCGGCCGGGTCCGCGCCCGAGAGCGCGCCGGCGGCGTTCCAGGTGATGTCGGCGATCATGCGCACGCCCATCACGTACTCGCGCGTCTCCGACATGTTGACCAGCATGTACTCCGTCGCGCCCGCCTGCACGATCTTCTGGAACTCCGTCCCGATCGTGGACGGGGCCACGGTGCTGACGTTCTGCTTGCTGAGGTTCCCGCCGAGGTAGGCGAGGTGGTAGTACACGCCGTGCTTCCACCGCCCCAGCGAGGTGGGCAGCCCGCGCATGTGGCCGTCGTTGTCGTCGGGCCAGACGATGATCACGTCGCTCGGCAGGTCGAAGGTCTCGGGATGCTGCTGGTAGGCGGGCAGCATTTCGGTGTACATGGTGAAGTGGAACAGCGGCGCCTTCCCGGGCGGGAGCAGCTCGCGCACCATGTTCACCTGGTCGGTGATCACCTCGTGGAACACCTTGGCCCGGTCTTCGTCGGTGAAGCCCTGCGGCCACACGTAGCCGCGGTCCTCGGTGTTCCGCATCCCCACCGGCCAGATCACGTCGAGGTGACGGTTCTCCAGCACGCCGGCACGCCAGAAGGCGAGCATCCCGTCCTTGTTGTTGAACCAGTCGTATTCCGGCCGGACGCCCCGCTCGGCGGCGAGGTTGAAGCGCGTCATGCCGAACGGGTTGGAGACCAGGATGTCGTAG
Source organism: Gemmatimonadales bacterium (assembly GCA_035623755.1). GTDB lineage: Bacteria > Gemmatimonadota > Gemmatimonadetes > Gemmatimonadales > JACORV01 > Fen-1245. Next base: position 564 of record DASPSV010000170.1, on the reverse strand, counting down.
TGGTGCGAGGTGTAGTAGAGGCCCCAGTCGCTGGCCAGCTCCTGCACCTCGTAGCGGCGGTGCACCCGCGTGTAGGGCGCCACCATGTTCATCCGCAGCCGGAGCGCGGTCTCGAAGAAGCGCTTGTACCAGTCGAGCGGCACGTCGCCCAGCTGCGAGGGATAGCCGCGCTCGTCGAACGGCCGCGGCAGGATGTCCTCGTCGTCGTGGAAGAAGCCGCGGTACCGGAACGTCGGCGGCCCCTGCACGAAGCGCGTCGCCTTGAGCACCAGCGGGTCGTGGTGCTCGGGCAGGTACCCGGTCCACAGGTACAGCGGATCGATGCCCAGGCGCTCCGACAGGGTGTACGCGGCGAAGGCGGTGCCGCGCGGGTTCGAGCCGACCAGCCACACCGCCTTCGGCGCCGTCACGATGCGGTAGGCCTCCCACTGGCCGGCCATGCCGCGCACGTCCACGTCCTTGGGCAGCGGCGCCGTCCCCAGCGTCACCAACCGGATGGCGACGCGCCCGGTGCTGGGCGTGTCGACGATGGGCGGCCGCCAGCCGCTGATCTTCTCGATGTCG